>DATFXI010000074.1:0-9601 GCA_035316085.1 Candidatus Angelobacter sp. | reverse complement strand
GGTGCGCTGTTTCATGAGCCAGCATGAGCCGGCTGAGCAGAAGTTCCACGTATGGATCGCGCACACCCACGGCGCGGCGCTCGTCGGGCTCGAGGAACGCGGTGCTGGAGAGATAGATCAATCCAGGCCAGGACTGGCTCAGCAAGCCGGGCAACTGGGTGATCTCCAGGTTGGAATAGGGGAACGGGTCCAATTGACTCGACAAAAACCGGACGCTGGCCGCGGCCTGGTCGGCAATCCGGCGGACTTCGCGCGCCGGCAACGGATGCTTGCCCGCGCGCGCCTCGGGGCCGGCGAGTTCCCGCTCGACATTGGCGGCGGCGTGCGCGTGAATGGCAACGTCACCAGCGGTGGCGCCGCCGCTCTCAAACTTGCCGAGATTGAAGCCGGCGCGGGCCAACGGTTTTTCCGAAACAAAGCGGGTGGTGCGTCGCCCAGCCTGCGTGCTGCTCGCGGTCTGCTTGCCGGTTGCGACCAGCGTCCAATCGTCGGGATATTCGAAGGTGAGGTCGTAGTTGGAATACGCAGGTCCGGCATTGGGATACCACGTTCCGCGAGCGCCCACGTAGATCAGGTCGCCGCCGACATTGAACATCACCGGGCCGGAATAATTCATGGACAACCGGACGGGGCGGTCTTTTTCGAGCGGCGCGGGAAAGACGACGGCAACGAGATCATCACCGCGGCGGGCAAGTTCACTGCCGCCGATTGCGGGGTTCTGGATGAAGACTGCCGGCTGCCCGTCAGCGCGCACCTCGGTGACACGCAGATGCCGGGAAAGCTCCAGGATGAAGGTGCGCTGTCCGGCGCGGCGCGGCGTAAGCGTAACCTCCGCGCGCACCGTCAGGTCGGTGGGAGGTTGCGCCTGCACCTTCATCCGGTAGTCGGAGAGATCGAAGCGGGGAAGGCGGCTTCCGACCTCGTTGCTGGTGCGGGCGGAGCGCATGGGGAACGACATCCATGTGTCGTAATACATCACGTTGTTGATGACGCGTGACTGGCCCACGCTGATCTGCTCCGGCGCGTTGGCGTCAAAACGCACATCGAAGACGCCCAGCTGCGTTCCTGCCAGCCGAGCGTGAAGAAAATGTGATGAGGGGGCCTGGGCGTTGGTCATAGCCCGCAGGACGTGCAGAGCATCGCTTGGCGCGAGGGTTTTAAGGACCTCCTCCCACCGGCCGACGAACTCGGGAACATTCTCCGCCTCCGCTTTGCGAAAACCGGCTCGAAACTCCTCGAGCAGCTTGTCATCGAAAAAGCGGAAGTAAGCGGAGTTGAAAGACTGCTCCAACATGCCAGCGCCGGTGAAGAGTGCCAGGGAAGTGCGCTCTACACGGTCGGGAGGAACCAGCAGGATTTCGCCACTGCCTTCAAACACGGCGCCGGTAACGCGGCCGTCCACGGCGCGGATCAGGCCGAGCGTTCCGTCACTGATGACGATGTGCAGGTCTTCGCGGTCAATGGCGATCTCGCGCACCTGGTGAACGTCAGCAACGCTGAGGGTAGGATTCAGCAACTCGCGATACAGCGCGGTCGCGTCTTGCCCTGCCGGCGGCGAAGTCTGAGCGGGGGCAGGCACGCAGCCCGCACAGCACACCAGCAGTAGCACTTTGGATAACAACCCGAGGGGCCAGGCCCGATTCATAACCATGCCATAATTGCGTGAAATCACGTGCGAATGATTATCACATTTTGCTGCGCCGCCGTCTTGTGCGCCGTGGCCGGCGCAGACACCATCGTGCTCAAGAACGGCGACCGCATCGCCGTTGATTGGGTGAAGCAATACGACGGCCGGGTGGAATATTGGGTCGGCAACAACAGTTTGACCATTCCGCAGTCAATTGTGGCCCGGATTGAGGCAGGGCCAGCGCCGACGCCGGGTGCAACGGCTCCGGCCCAGCCCGCCGTGGTCCCGCACCTGGAAATGCCGGCGGCTGACGTCTCGCTGGAGGGAGCCGAAAAACTGATGGCCCGCGTGATCCACAACGGGGCTGTGGATAGCTCCGCGCTCCAGGCCATCGAGCAGGAAGGATTGCCGGCGCAGTCGGCGGTGGCCTACGCGATTGCCGCCGGCTTTGAGGAGCGGCACAACAACCTGGCGACCGCCATACGATACATGGAAAGCGCGTTGCGCTACTTGCCTCGTCATCCGGTGTTGCTGGAAAACTACGCTGCCGTGCTTTTGCAAGTCGGCCGGGCGGCGGAAGCCCTGGCCGCGGCGCAACAAGCGGTCAGCGCCAGCCCGGAGTCGGCAGACGCGTACACGATTCTCGGCTATGCCTACTACAAAAACGACCACAACCGGGAAGCGATTGCGGCGCTGAAAAAGGCGCTGGCGCTGCGTCCTGACGAAAAAGTCCGGCAACTGCTGGAGCAGGTGACGCGCGAGTCACGCACCGAAGCCGACTTCCGCCAGCAGGACAGCAGCCATTTCACTCTGCGCTATGAAGGCACGCGCACCGACGACGTTCTCCGCGCGCAGGTGCTGGAAACGCTGGAAGCGGAATACAACTCCCTGCAAAACCAATTGGGCGCGTCGCCGAAGAACGTGTTCGTCTCGCTGTACACCGACCAGGAATTCTTTGACGTGACGCGGGCGCCGGCGTGGTCGGCGGCGCTCAATGACGGCAAAATTCGCGTGCCGGTGTCAGGAGTGAAGTCAGTAACGCCGGCGCTAGCCGCCGTGCTACGGCACGAGCTTACGCATTCCTTCATCCAGCAGATTGCCCATGGCCGGGTTCCGACGTGGCTGAATGAAGGCATCGCCGAGCTGGAGCAAGGACACACCACCGCCCCTATTGGAGGCCGCCTGGCTGCGCTTTATGCTTCCGGGAATCAGATTCCTCTGAACCAGCTCGAGGGTGGTTTCACATCTTACGGTTCAGCGGAAGCCGCGGTGGCGTACGCAGAAAGCCTGGCCGCGGTGGAATACATCCGCAATGCTTACGGCATGCCCGACCTGGCAAGGATCCTGCAGCGGGTGGGCGCAGGACAGTCGATTGAATCCGCGCTGCGCAGCACCATCCACGGCGGCTACGCCGAACTGGAACGAGAAATCGCTGCGTATCTGAAGAAGAATTACGGGACCTAAGGTACGCCTCTACTTGGCGAAGCGCGCCAGCACGGGTCCGAGGATGGCCAGAAACAATACATACGCCGCCGCCAGTGGACCGAGCTGGGGCTCGAGTGCCTTTCCCATCCCAGCAATGGCAATCGAGAACTCACCGCGCGCCACCAGCGCCACGCCGGCTCGCAGGCGGGAACTGGCGTCGACACCGACGCGGCCTGCGGCCCAGCAGCCCGTCATCACTTTGGTCACCGTGGAAATCAAACCTAAGCCCAGAGCCGCCGGCGCCAACCGGGGAAGCGAAGCCGGGTCGGTCTCCAGTCCAAAGAAGAAAAAGAAAGTGGCTGCGAAGAGGTCGCGCAGGGGCGCCAGCAGCCGGCGCGACTTCTCCGCAATCGGCCCGGAAAGAGCAATGCCCACCAGAAATGCTCCGATCGGCGCTGAAACTTGCACACGCTGCGCCAGGCCGCCAACAAGAAGTACCGTGCCGAAAACGGTAAGGAGAACGATTTCATCGGACTCATGGCCGAAAAAGCGGCTGATTCCTCGTCCGAAGCGCAGTGCCACCAACAGAATCACGGAGACGGTGGCGACGGCAAAGAAGGTGGCCAACGCCAGTGTCTGCAGATTCCCTCCAGCAAGCAACACCGCCACCAGCGGAAGGTAAACCGCCATGGCCAGGTCTTCCAGCACCAGCACGGAGATCACCGCGGGCATTTCAGGGTTGTTCAACCACTTCAATTCCGCCAGCATTTTGGCAATGATGCCCGAAGAGGAAATGTAGGTCACTCCGCCCAGCAACACTGACGGCAATGTCCGCCATCCCAACAGGACGCCGGCAAGAAATCCCGGAGTGAAATTGAGCAAAAGATCCACGAGCCCCGCGGGCAGGCCAACTTGCAGATTGTGCCTTAGGTCCTGCTCGGTGTATTCCAGTCCCAGCATGAACAACAGCAGGAGAAGACCGATCTCAGCGCCAGTGTGAATGAAATGTTCGCTGAAGTTGAGCGGCGCCAAACCGCCTTTGCCAAAGGCCAGCCCCGCGAGCAGGTACAGCGGAATAGCGGAGAATCCCAGACGGTTCGCGAGTCGCGCCAGAACTGCCAAGCCCACGATAGCAGCACCCAACTCCAGAAGAATTTGCGAAACGTTCTGGGCTTGAGGTGGCATAAGTTTCTCTCAAGGATAGCAAGCCAACCGTGCTGGAAAGTCTGCTGGACATGTCCTTTCGACCAATGTCCTTAATGAACTTGAGTCCTATTACTTTCGTCGCGCTTCGGGCATGACGACAACCACGCTACTCTGTGCCATTCTTGGGCACGACTAAGGCTGACCCTACAAGCCGGTTCTCCCTGGGGCCTGAGTTGCAGCAACGTAATCAAGGAGAAGGAAGAAAGTGGCAGTCCCTCGTTTTAGTTACGAGTTATCTCCTCGCCGCAAGGACAGATATGTCGTAAGCGTGATCTTGCACATCGCGGCATTTCTCGTTCTGTGGCGAATTGTGCCGCTGCTGCCTGAACCGCAGATCGCTCCGACGCAAACTCGGGTGGAAATCCTGTACACACCGGCCCCTGAGCTGCAACCGCCCGCGCCTACTCCAAAAATCGTTCCTCCCTCCCCTAAAATTCTGGCTGAAATTAAGCCAAAAGTGATTGCGCCGCCACCGGAACCCAAAATTGAGCCGCCAAAAATTGAATTACAACCCAAGCTGAACCTCGCGAGTGTTCCCGTTCCGGTAAAACCGAAGCTCGAGCAAAAGGTCGTCACCGGAACATTTACTCGAGCAGAGACCGTGAAGCCGGTCGAGAACAAAAAGGAAGTTGTAGCGGCCGCATTTTCGGGAAGTTCGCAACCGGCAACGCTGAACAAGCCGGCACGCGAAGTTCAGACGGGAGGCTTTGGCGATCCCAACGGTATTCGTGGCACGTCCGAGAAGAAAGCGCCGCTGATGGTGGCGAGTTTAGGCGCATTTAACTTGCCGGCCGGTCCTGGAAATGGCAACGGGACTGGTGGCGCACGCGGTGCGCAAGGCACGGTAGCCAGCGCCGGGTTCGGTGACGTGGCCGGTGGTGGCACGGGAAACCGCCAACGCCAAGGTTCGGTTTCGCAAGGCGGGTTCAGCCAGGTCGAGGTGGCCGTTCCCACGCAGAGGACACGTGCCGAAGAAAAATCCAACATCAAACCGGTAGAAATTCTCTTCAAGCCCCGTCCGGCTTACACGGAAGAAGCCCGCCGGCTTCGCGTGGAAGGCGAAGTGGTGGTGGAAGTGATGTTCAGTGCCGCCGGACAACTGCAAGTCCACCGTGTGGTGAAAGGGCTGGGACACGGGCTGGATGAATCAGCCTTGCGCGCAGCCCAGCAAATCCGCTTTCGTCCCGCCCAACGCAACGGGCAGCCCTATGACTCAGCCGCGCTGGTGCACATCGTTTTTGAACTGGCCGAATAGATTCTGAGCTGGAGGACATGATGCGTTTTGTCAGTCGACTTTTTGTCTTTGCCTTGCTGGCATGCCTGGGGATGGCCGCGCAGGAGCAACCGTTGAAACCGGCCGACCCGGCCACGCCCGTCGTCGCCGCGCCCACGGCCAGCGCGCCAGCGGCAAGCGCTCCTACGCCAGCCAGCGCTGTTCCTGACCGCATCTTCGCGCAGGAAGCCAGGCTGGTGGAAGACATGCATCATTTCACTCCGCTGGTCGAAACTTACATTCAGAACCTGAAGCCCGATCCGGACCTGGTGCAGGTGCCGGGCAGCGATAAATATTTCCTAGGACGCATGGTGCTCGACCCGAAAGGCATCAAGGGACTGGCGTTCAAGGACAACAACAAATCCAGTTTCATGTATCAGGTGCTGGACCGCCTGAACAGTTTTTACAAGCTCACGTATCACCACATGAGCTTCTTGCAGATGGTCTTTTTGAATGACCGGTTCGATAAGGAACACTACGAGCTCAAGTATCTGCGCCGCCAGTTCCTGGGCGAAGTGCGCACGCTGGTATTTGACGTTGTACCGAAGCAAACCAAGGAAGGCCCGTATTTCAAGGGGCGCATCTGGGTGGAAGACCAGGATTACAATATCGTGCGCTATAACGGCACCTACGGGCCGGAAACCAGTACTGCCTTCTATTTCCACTTCGACAGCTGGCGCATCAACATGCAGCCCGGGTTGTGGTTGCCGGCGTATGTCTACACGGAAGAGAGTGCCGCCGATTACACCGCGTTCCAGCGCATTACCATGAAAGGCCAGACGCGGCTGTGGGCCTATGATCTGAAACATTCCGGCCAGCAGTCAGAGTTCACGGCCATGCAGGTGGAATCCAAGGAACAAGTGAACGATGAGAGTGGCCGCGGCGCGAATGAAATCACCCCCGTGCAGAGCCAGCACATGTGGGAACGCGAAGCCGAAGACAACGTGCTGGACCGACTGGAACGCGCCGGGGTTCTGGCGCCTGACGGTGACGTCTCCAAGGTGCTGCAAACCGTGGTCAACAATCTGGAGATCACCAACAATCTCACCATCGAGCCAGAAGTGCGTTGCCGGATTCTGCTGACCACGCCACTCGAATCCTTCACCATTGGCCATACCATCGTGCTGAGCCGCGGCCTGCTGGACGTGATGCCGGATGAATCCACGCTGGCCATGGTACTGGCGCAGGAGCTGGGGCACATCGCGCTGGGTCACCGGCTCAACACCAAGTATGCTTTTAGCGATCGCATGCTGTTCCCCGATGAGCGCGTCTTCAAGTCCATCGGTTTGCTGCAGAACGATGACGACGAGCGGGCCGCTGACCTCAAAGGTCTGGAGCTTTTGGAGAAATCTCCGTACAAAGACAAGTTGAACACCGCCGGGTTGTTCTTGCGCGCGCTCGAGGCACGCAAGCATGACGTGAGCTGGCTGATCTCGCCGCATTTCGGCAACCGCTTCACGCGCAGCAACCTGCTCCACCTGGCGGCAATTAATGTGGCGCCCACGCTGGAGACACGGAACATTGCGCAGCTTCCCGCGTTGCCGCTGGGCAGCCGCATCAAACTCGATCCCTGGGACGACCACGTGGAGATGCAGAAAGGAAAATCAGTTCCGCTGGTCTCGGCACGCGACAAGATGTCCTTTGAAGTGACACCCATGTTCCCCAACCTGGTGCGCTACAACCCGCCCACCAGCACCGAGGCAGCCGCCAAACCGGGACAATAACTCTTCTCGAGCCCGATGTTAAATTGAGCCGGCATCTTGGGCGTCAGGCGTCATTGCTCAAGACGCCGGCCCAATTTTTTTTGGTTCCGTGGCACAAGCACTCCTGCCTGTGCTTCCATCCTCACGAAGGACAAGAGTGCCTGTGCCACAACATCAACAGCTTCTGATAGCATTACCAACTTGCCCAAGAGGTGAATCATGAAAAAACTGTTGCTCGCATTCGCGGCATCGGCGCTGGTTTCCCTGGCGGCGGGACAAGAAGTGAAAAAGCCGCAGGCTTCTCAAGTCCAATACTTGCGCTGCGGCGCGCTGGTTGAGCCGGAGAGCGGCAAGTTGCGGAAGAACGTGCTGATCACGGTGGAAGGCGAGCGCGTGAAAGACGTGCGCGACGGTGCGGCTGCATCCACGGAAGCGCGTGTCATCGATCTTTCCGACCGCACCTGTCTGCCGGGGCTCATTGACACGCATACTCATGTATTGCTGCAAGGTGACATCACGGCCGCCGACTACGACGAGCAGTTGCTGAAGCAATCCGTGGCTTACCGGACCATCCTGGCCACGCGTTCGGTGAAGCGCGCGCTGGAGTATGGGTTCACTACCATTCGCGACCTTGAGACCGAAGGCGCCGGTTACGCCGACGTGGATTTGAAGAAAGCTATCAATAACGGAATTATTCCCGGGCCGCGCATGAAAGTTGCCACTCGCGCCATGGACGTGACAGGCGCCTATCCGCTGCTGGGCTACGCACCCGAGGTGCTGGTGCCCCACGGCGTGCAGGTGGTGGATGGCGCGGACAACGCGCGCAAAGCCGTCCGCGAGCAGATCAGCTACGGCGCCGACTGGATTAAGGTGTATTCCGACCGTAGTTATTTTGTCCGACCGGACGGCGTGCTGGATGACATTCCCACTTTTACGCCGGACGAACTGCGCGCGGTGGTGGATGAAGCCCACCGCCAGCGGCGCAAAGTGGCCTCGCACGCGATTGCGCTCAACGGAGTGCACAACTCGGTGGAGGCGGGCGTGGACTCTATTGAGCACGGCAACTATATTGCCGACGCCGACATGAAGATCATGGTCGAGAAGGGCATCTTTTACGTTCCCACCATTTATGTGGGCGAATACGTGGCCCAGGGCCGCGCAGCCACCGGAGCCAGGGTGTGGCTGGACATGATCAAGATCCACGGTGAAACATTTCAGCGCGCAGTAAAGGCAGGCGTGAAGATCGCGTTCGGCACCGATGTGGGTGGATTTGACTGGGGTGTGAATCCGGCCAAGGAATTTCCACTCATGGTCAAATACGGCATGACTCCGGTCCAGGCCATCCGCTCCGCCACCACCAACGCCGCCGAGCTCCTGGGCATGCAGAACGACGTAGGCAGCATTGCTCCGGGAAAATACGCTGACCTGGTGGCAGTGAAGGGAGATCCGCTCAGCGACGTTACCGTGCTCGAGAAAATTGACTTCGTGATGAAGGGCGGAGAAGTTTTCAAATCGCCAGCCCGCTGAGACCACCCTGCCACTCCGAAGCGAATCTATTTTCAAATGTTGGTTTGGATCGTAGTGGCTTTGGGTTGGATTGGGGTGCTATTGCTGGCCATATCGCTTTTTCGTGTCACAACCTACGCGGAGAGAAAGATTCGCGGCCTGGCGCAGCGCTCTGGGCAACGGGATGACCAGGCTGCATGATCGTCGCACCCGGTCCTCCACTCTATAGGGCGCGTTCTGGTTTGGTCTGTCCGGCCACGGGGTGGAGCAGGCATTTATGCCTGCGTCCGATCCTGCAATCACGAGGCTTTAGCCGCTGCGGTAAAAAAGCTGCCTGGTACGCCATGCCGCGCATTGCTCTGGACGACAGCTGCACGCAGAGAAGTCTCCACCCAATGCTGCGTCCACCCAATTCCCCCAGCGGCTAAAGCCGGCTTCTTCATCCCGCTTTACCGCAGGCCTGAAGGCCTGCTCCACCCCGCAGCGGACACAGTAATGCTGAAACCACCGTAGAATGATGGAGCGTGAGCTCCATCGCTTCTGTCCGAGAATTCATTGACGTGTCGTCGCAGCCGGCGGTGCGCGGCTTTCTTCATGTTCCGGGCACGGCGAACGGCCGCGGGCTGGTGCTGACGCACGGCGCGGGCGCCAATTCCCAGTCAAAATTGCTGACCTCATTGGCGTCTGCTTTCGCCGACACCGGCTTTACCGTCTTGCGCTTTGATCTCCCTTTTCGGCAGCAGCGACGCTACGGACCGCCGTCCCCAGGAAGCGCCGCAACCGATCGCGATGGCGTGCGGCGGGCGATTACGGTCTTACGCACGCACGTGACCGGCCATGTTTACGCCGGTGGCCACTCCT
>DATFXI010000073.1:0-29902 GCA_035316085.1 Candidatus Angelobacter sp. | reverse complement strand
CTTACTTGAACGGCGCGGCTCTGGGTATTCTCTCCTGGAGCAACACCGCTATTAGTGTTCAACTGCCGTCCAGCGCCACGTCCGGCAATATCACCGTCGCCAAGTACAACGCTCTGAGCAACGCTGTCCCGCTCAGCGTGGAAGGCGTGCCTACGGTGACAAGCGTCTCGCCCTCGGTGGGGGCCGTGGGGTCCACGGTCACCATCTCGGGCAGCGGCTTTGGCTCGGTGCAATCGAGCAGCAGCGTCCAGTTCTACGGAGGGACTCCCGCTGCCATTACCAGTTGGAGCGATTCCCAGATCGTGGCTACGGTGCCGCCGGGCGCGCCAACGGGACCGGTGGGCGTGGTGGTGGCCGGCGTCAGCGGGCCCACGGCCAATTTTCTCGTGAAGACTACCGTCCAGACGACTGATTCGTTGGGCAACGCTTCGTCGTACACATCCAGCATGGTGGGCGGGACCTGGATCGGGTCGAGTTCAACCGGGTCAGGCTGCTCGAGCTGCACCATGCGTGGGAATTTGGTCAACACGCTCGACGCGGCCGGCAATGTGCTTTCGCATACCGACGAGCTGGGGCACGCGACTTCATACGCGTACGATGCGGCCGGCAATCTCACCTCGCAGTCTCAGCAACTTGACACCACTACGACAGTCACGACGTCTTATACCTACAACAGTTTCGGCGAGCCGCTCACGGTGACCGATCCGTTGGGCCACGTGACCACCAATACTTATGACTCGAACGGCAACCTGCTCACGGTCACCACGCCCGCGCCCGACAGCACAACTCCGGCCAGCGTGACGCGGTTTGCTTATGACGCCAAAGGCCAGTTGACGCAGATCACCGATCCCCTCAGTCACGTCACCACGCTGACTTACACTCCGGCGGGCCTGATCGCGACCATCACCGACGCGCAGTCGAATGTCACGACTTACGGGTACGACGCGCGCGGCAACCGGACATCAGTCAAAGACGCGCTCAACAATCAGACCACGTTCACCTATGACGCGATGGAACGGCTGACCAAGATCACCTATCCGGATACGACGTTCGTGAGTTTTGCCTACGACTCGCGCGGGCGGAGAACGTCGGTGACCGACCAGAACGGCAAAGTCACCAGCTATGCCTATGATGATGCTGACCGTTTGCTGACGGTCACCGATGCCGCCCTTAACGTTACGCATTATGCTTACGACACGGAAAACAATCTGCTGTCGATTACGGACGCCAACAACCACACAACGTCGTTCACCTATGACGCTTTCGGCCGGGTGACGCAGACAACGTTCCCCTCGACGCTGACGGAGAGCTATCTCTACGACGCTGCCGGCAACCTGACCTCGAAGACCGACCGCAACAACCACTCGATTCTGTACGTCTATGACGCGCTGAACCGGCTGACGCACAAGGGTTATCCCGACTCGACCGGCGTGGATTACGTCTATGACCTGGCAGGCAAGATCAAGCAGGTCACCGACCCGACGGGGACATACGCGGTGGCCTACGACAACATGGGCCGCCTGATCGGGACCACGACTACCTATTCGTTCCTGCCCGGGCATCCGTTCACGAACGCGTACACGTACGACGCGGCCTCGAACCGGACGGGATTTGCGGCGCCGGACGGCAGCACGGATACATATGGGTACGACACGCTGAACCGGCTGAGCGCACTGACCGATTCCGGAGCGGGGCAGTTTACGTTCGGCTACGACGGTTTGAACAGGAGAACGCAGTTGACGAGACCCAACGGGGTGAACACCAATTACGGTTACGATTCCCTGTCCCGGCTGCTGAGCGTGCTGCACCAAAATGGAACGAACACTCTCGACGGCGCGACTTACACCTACGACAATGCAGGCAGTCGGACCGCGAAGACCAACAAACTCAACAACATCACCGAGCAGTACACGTATGATCCCATTTACCAGCTTAGCCAGGTAACCCAGGGGGCTACGACCACGGAGAGCTACTCGTATGACGCTGTGGGCAATAGGCTTTCGTCTTTGGGTGTGTCGTCCTACAGCTACAACTCGTCGAATGAGCTGAGCGCTACAACGGCGGCTACGTATACGTACGACAACAACGGCAATACGCTCACTAAAGCCAATGCCTCCGGTACAACGCAGTACGCCTGGGACTTCGAAAACCGGCTGAGCAGCGTGACCCTACCCGGTTCGGGCGGGACGGTGACGTTCAAATACGATCCCGTGGGGCGGAGGATTCAGAAGTCGTTCACGCAGAATTCGACAACTGCGGTTACGAATTATCTCTACGACGGCGCTAACGTTCTTGTGGAGTTAGATGCCACTGGCAATCTGGTAGTCCGCTATGCACAAGACTTAGAAATTGACGAGCCGCTGGCTGAAACAAGATCAGGAACAACCAGCTTTTATGAACAAGATGGGCTCGGTTCGGTCACATCCCTCAGCAACTCGTCTGCTTCTTTGGCCAACACCTACATTTACGATTCATTTGGCAATCTCACTACATCTACAGGCGCACTCGTGAACCCTTTCCAATACACTGGACGTGACTACGATGCGGAAACTGGCCTGAGATACTATCGCGCCAGGTACTACGATCCGCAGGTGGCGCGATTCATCTCGCAGGATCCCTCTGGTTTCCGGGCAGGTATAAATTTCTATAGCTACGTTCTCAATAGTCCGGTGAGTCTCGACGATCCAAGTGGTTTGCAATCATCGAAGCCGCCCACGCCAACACCCACACCCACACCCACACCCACACCCAAACCAAGCATGTGGCAGAACTTCAAAGATGGCTTAAAGGGATTCTGGCATGATCCACTTGGATACGGGGGAAAACCCGGCACATATGGCGTAGGGCCGGCTCCTTTCAACATATGCATTGTTGGCGACTACTCTCTGTTTTATGACTCGGCTCCGTATAATCCCTACGCACCCGGCCAGGACGTATATAAGGCACAGGACGCAAATAACGCATGGGAAGATAAATTCGAGGCGAAGTGCAAAGCACGAGCGACGCCGGATAAACCGACATATGTCCGTTGCAGCAATAGCGGCATAAGTTATGGGGGAACCGCGCTTTTCTGTCATTGCTGCCAGGAGTGTAAGGATAATAAACCCAAGGGGAAGAAATGACTGCTTACGATTCGTTTCCGAACCATCGAGGCGTGGCGCGACTTCTCTTAGTCGCTGTGGCTCGAAACCGGGTCGGGCTTGGGGCTCAGCGCGAGGCGAAAGGTAACATGTACATTACTGCCATTAGTATCCAATCGATGCACCGGCTAGCCGCCGTACTTGCTGCCACTATCCTCGTTTTCGTTACGTCCTCGTGCAGACACGAGCAGGCCTCTCCGGTGGTCGTGCACGTTTTGCGTGACACTAAGGCTACTTTTGCCGCACGGTTAAGGAAGGCAGACCTGCAATTTGCGCTCACGAAGCCACGTCTACGCGATGGCAGACCCATCATCGTCGCGACGAATGAGGGCGATTCTTTCGCATACCTCTTTCACAGACTAAGCAGTTCTCCTGACTCGGAGGAGCTGATTATTCTCGACTCCGAGGCAGATATTCCCCACGACGCGGCGGTTCAGAAACAACTCGGAACCCCACGGCCTGTCTGCGGTACCCATCCCGCGTTCATCCCCGCTGGAGTTGAGGCTCAGCCACGCGAAGCTACGGAGTTGTACCTCAGATTTCTTTCTGAGCACTGTGGAACTTGAGACGAGTTGTGGCGTCAACTGGACTGGTAAGCTGGATTACAATGGGAACATGGAACCAGTTACAACGATTACCACCGCATGGACACTTGCCAAAACGGCGGGAGAAATTGGAAAGAAGTTGTTCGACTTCTCGAAGGAACTGAAGGACCACAATGAGAAGCAGCGGGTTGACGAGATACTTGACCAGTTGCGTGAGTTGAAGCAGTCAGCAACAGAACTCGAAGACGAAAATCGTGAACTTCGAGAGAAGCTGCGTTTCAAATCTGACGCCTACGAGTTCCACAATCCGTTCTGGTACGAGAAAGGAAAACACGAACAGCCGTTTTGCGCAAAGTGCTTTGCCAAACCCCTCGCTGCACCTATGAGCGAAGTGCGTCGAGACGGCGACTATCCTTATCGCCGCTGTCTGGTCTGTAGCAATGTTGAGGTATTACAGCACCAGCACCAAGCCTCCGGTTTTTCAGGTAGTGGGCCGCAAGGTTGGATGGCGCGCTAGAGCGTTGGACGGTGCGACCTATGTCTACGACAACGCAGGCAACCGGACGGCCAAGACCAATAAACTCAATAACATCACCGAGAACTACACCTACGATCCTATTTATCAGCTTACCCAGGTGACCCAGGGGGCTACAACCACGGAGAGCTACTCGTATGACCCCGTGGGCAATAGGCTTACGTCTGTGGGCGTGTCTTCTTACAGCTACAACTCGTCGAATGAGCTGACCGCAACCACACCGGCGACGTTCACGTATGACGCAAACGGCAATACCTTCACTAAAACCAATGCTTCCGGTACGACGCAGTATGCCTGGGACTTTGAAAACAGACTCAGCAGCGTGACATCGTCCGCCTCTGGCGGAACGGTGAGCTTCAAATACGATCCGTTTGGGCGACGCATTCAAAAATCCGGGCCGAGCGGAACCACAAATTACCTCTATGATGGGGCGAGCATCATGGGCAAATCTGGGACAGACGGGACGTTTTCTGGCATTTCTTCCGCGTGGCACAGTTAGAACGGTTCCTAACTTAACTGCATACCATCCTTTTACGAGGCGCTCCGCTTCGCTGTGCGCCAGCCTACGGGACGGGTGGCCCAGGCTTCAGAGCTTTTTCTCTGTCCCTCGCCACGCCGAGGGTGCCCCATCCTTTGCGGAGAAGCTCGCTTTTGTTCTTTGAGCTTCGCAGCAAAGGGTGGGTCTTGTAAGCTGCCGGCATCTTGAGCGTTAGAATGATCAGCCATGCCGAAAGGGTTGAGGCGCTTCCACAACACCGGTCGCTGGCACTTCATCACTTGCAGTTGTTATCGGCGGCAGACATTTATGGGGTCGGCACGACGCCGCGACGTGTTTGTGCGGATTTGGGATAAACCGGGGACGATAAACCGGGGACAGACGGATAAACCGGGGACAGACGTGATAAACCGGGGACGATAAACCGGGGACAGATAAACCGGGGATAAACCGGGATAAACCGGGGACAGACGGGACGTTTTCTGTTATTTTTGTTTCCCCATGGCTCGACTAGCACGTGTAGTGGCAGTTGATATTGCGCATCACGTCACACAACGTGGCAACGCACGGCAGTTCATTCTGGCTTCCGACACCGAGCGCATGGTTTATCTGGATCTTCTTCGGCAGGCCGTGCAACTTCACCCCTTCACCTTGGTCGGCTATTGCCTGATGTCGAACCACGTCCATTTGGTGGTAATCCCCCGCAAAGCAGAAGCTTTGGCGACGGCGTTGAAACAGGCGCACGGACGGTATGCCGCTTACTGGAACGCGACGCACGCTTCCAGCGGGCACGTCTGGCAAGGACGGTTTTATTCTTGTCCGTTGGATTCGGCGCACTTGTGGGAGGCCTTGCGTTACGCTGAGCTCAATCCGGTGCGGGCAGGACTGGTGGCGCGCGCCGAATTGTGGAAGTGGTCGAGTTCGGCAGCCCACTGCGGCGAGGCCGAGCCGTATGCTTGTCTGGACATGGAGACTTGGCGGAAATACTGGTCGTTTGGGAGCTGGCAAGAGTTTCTGAGTGCGGGAGAGACAGAATCGCGGCTGGCTGCCCTTCGGGAGTGCACGCACACCGGCCGTCCGCTGGGGACGCAGGAGTTCATTAAAAGCTTGGAGCAAAGTACGCGTCGTCCACTGGCGCCGCGGAAGGGCGGTCGTCCTGCGGCGCCGAATGCGGACACTCGCCAGGAGGCGCTGGAGTTTGACAGCTAACGTTGGAAAAAAGATGGGGAACTTCCCGTCTGTCCCCGGTTTACTCCGTACTGACGCTTCTGGATCGTTCACGCCCTTGCAAGACGCGCTGGGCAGCACCCTCGGGCTGGTGGATTCCAGCGGCATCGTGCAGACGACATACTCTTATGATCCGTTTGGCAACACCACGGTCTCCGGGACGGCGAACGCAAATCCTTCGCAGTACACCGGACGTGAGAACGAGGGCAACGGGTTGTATTTCTACCGCGCGAGGTATTACTCCCCGCTGCTGGGACGGTTCGTTAACGAGGATCCGTTGGGCTTCCTCGGCAGCGGACCCAATATTCACGCCTACGTCGGCGATGATCCAATTGATTTCTCAGATCCCTCGGGTCTTGCACCCTATTGGTTAGGGTACCTTAATCCCAGCAACTATGACTTCAGTACTTACAACGTTTGGGACACGGTACAAGATATTGGCAATCTCTCCGAGTCGTTCACGAATACGTTCACATTTGGAAGCGCTTCCAGGCTCAACGACGCTTTGGGAGCTGGTCAGTATGTAAACAGGTGCGGTATCGGGTATAAACTTGGTACAGCCGCGGGGATCGTGACCAGCGTTGTGATAATCCCGAACATCTCCACATGGGTGAAGAACCCGCTTCTCTATGAAGTGGGATCAACCACAGTCCCCTCAGCAGTATACGAAGGCATGCAGGGCTTGAACGCAATTGAGAAGGGAGGTTACCTGCTGGCCAATTATGGCTGGATGGGCACTCTCAGGCTGGCAGGCCAAGCAGCTCTAGCTGGCGAGTATGCCACCACGATTGGCACTGGATTAACGCCCGGCGGTTGGCTTGCAGTGATTGCCGCTTCAAACGTTACTTCGAGCCTTACCAAACCGAAATGCGGGTGTAAGTAATGAACCTGTTTGAGCTCGGCTTCTTCTTGGTGATGGTCAGCGCTGTGATTCTATGTTCCAGAGAGCTTGGGCGGCTTGTTGCCATACCAGAAGCTCTAGCCGTTCCACTAATAATCGGGATCCTGGTCCTCCTGCTGCGCGTCTTGACGAGAATTCGTCCTCGTGTGCTGCTCTATCTCTCAGCTCTTTTGGCTGCCGTAAGTCTTGTTTCTATGGGTCTCGCGAAGGCATTAGATTTGCGAGAGTCGATATTTATGATTCCGGTCTCAGCGGGCCTAACTCTGATCGTCATTCGCGGTGCGGTGTTGGCTAAGCGCCGTCGGAAGGCGCCTGATGCAGACAACGGTGTGCAAGAGTGAAGGTAGCCGCCGGCAATCGATTGGAGGATGCTTGATTCTGATGCGAGATCTTTCAAGCGAGAGATGGATCAAACTTAAGGGCTTCCTGTTTCTGTCGCTCGGTGTTTCGTTGTGGCTGTTCTTGGTGCTTACCCATCCCACTCTAGGATTTGGCCTACTTCTCACTCTTGCAATTTGGTGTTTTTGCAGGTTCTATTACTTCGCGTTTTATGTAATGGAGCGTTATGTCGACCATTCCTACCGGTTTTCAGGACTTTTCTCGCTTGTTCGACATATAGCTGGCAGGGGAAGACGATAAATGCTTCGGGTCGAAGAGAACTTGGGCGTAAACGTTGGGCGAGGCCGTAGCATCTGGAATGGCAACTACGTATCGAACAAGCTCGCCTACTTGACTGACAAATCTAGGTTCCCCACCCCAGCTGGGTCTGCCCTGCGCTGGGGACCCAAACTGCCGCTACCCATCCAGCAGGTTCTCAGAATCCCTTGGGTTTATGATGGTATGGCTGCTGGTGCAACTTACGGAACGGCAGGTGCCGCCCTAGCGGGAAGGAATTGCGGATGCCACTAACCCTCCCCGCAAACAAATGTGGAGAACGGCTTGGATGAATCAATCACAGTTGAAACAGACATCTTCGAGCATCGGGAAGTAAAACCACACTTCATTAACCCCTGCTGCTTTGGCGAAGACTTTGCAGAATGGTTGAAAGTACAGCTCTCTTCTCTTGCGAGCAGTGGGTTCGAATTCTCGAAGGCTATCCAGGAAGATTACGGCTGGGGTTTCTGGGCTCGGCGCGGCAAAGATCCCTTTTGGGTGGCGATTTCATATGTCGGCAATGGACCCCAGGAAGCGCCGGCGCAGTGGGTGGTATCAGTCAACTACGATCCCGGATTGAACATCATCAAACGGCTGTTTCACAAACCTGACATGCAAGTATCGCAGAACCTGCGAGACCACATCAGACAGATTGTGACATCCAATCCTGCCATCAAGATAGTGCCCACTCCGGAGTACGGTCAATGACGGGCGCACTTCTTGTCCCTCGCCAAAATTAAAAACGCACTGTGGGTGGCCCGCCCTTCAGGCGCTCGGGTAAACCGGGGTAAACCGGGGGTAAACCGGGGACAGACGGGACGTTTTCTGGTATTTTTGTCGGCCACGGGTCGCTTAGCACGTGTAGTGCCGGCGATGCTCGTCCACCGGCCTTCCTCTTCTGCTCCGCTTCCCTCTCCACTACAATTTCTTTGAGATCATGCGCATCACCAGCCGGGCCAAAGCGACCGCGTTTTTCATCACCCTGGGCAGCTGCCTGGTTGGCTTGGCAATTTTTCTGAACATCAGCTGGATCGTGGTCCACTGGCGCAGCGTAGCTCCACTGGTGCTTGGGATCATCTTCTTCCCGCTTATCATCGCCGGACTGGTGTTGAACACGATCTTCCTGGTCCGCGAAATCCGCAGAAATGAGCAGCAGGATAGTTTTCTCAACGCCGTGACTCACGAGCTGAAGACGCCGATTACTTCCATCCGCCTCTATCTGCAAACACTCGAGCGGCGCAAGATCGACGACGATCAGCGTCGCGACTTCTACCGTCTGATGCTCGAAGATACGGACCGTCTGCTGGGCACCGTGGAACAGGTGCTGAAGGCCGGCGAAGTCCGCCAGCGCAGCGCGCGCAAGAATTGGCAAGACGTAAACTTCTCCGCGATTGTTCGCGAGAGCATGGACCTGGCCCGCTTGCGGCACGGGCTTTCTCAGGCCGAACTGTGCTTTGGGACAGAACCTCCCGGACAAATCACGATGATGGGCAATCCGGAAGAACTGCGAACATCCGTTGCCAATCTTCTGGAGAACGCCGTGAAATACTCCGGTCCGCGGCGCGAGGTGATGGTAGACATCCTGACGCCGGACCTTGACACCGTGCTGCTTCGCGTACGCGACAACGGGGTAGGCATACCGCGCGCGGAGCTGAAGCGCATCTTCAAGCGCTTTTATCGTGCCCCCGGCGCGGACCAGGTCAAGGGCACCGGCTTGGGATTGTTCATCGTTCGTTCCATCGTGCGCCGCCATGGGGGCGAGGTTTTTGCCGAAAGCGCCGGCGAAGGCCAAGGCAGCACTTTCACTATCCGCTTGCCCAGGGTGTACCACGTATGAGCCGTATTCTGGTGGTGGAAGACGAGAGCCACATAGCCCAGGGGCTGCGTTTCAACTTGGAGGCTGAAGGCCACGACGTGGTCGTCACGGACAGCGGGGAGGACGGTTTGCAGCGACTGCTCCGGAAACGCGAGCCCTTCGACCTTGTGGTGCTGGACGTGATGCTTCCCGGCAAAGACGGCTTTGTCGTTGCCTCTGAGCTGCGCCGTGCTCGCAACTTTATTCCTTTGCTCATGCTCACGGCTCGGGGACGCCCTGAAGACGTGCTTCGCGGTTTCGAGTGCGGGGCCGATGACTATTTGCCTAAGCCCTTCAATCTCGACATTCTCATCGCGCGCATCGCCAGCCTGCTTCGACGCAAGAGCTGGCTGCAAGGCCAGCCGTCACCCCAGCCTGCAGGACCGGACTCGACATCCTCCGGCGCAGACACTTTTCAGTTCGACGGCACGATTGTTGACTTCCAGAGACTTCAGGTGCGCGCCCGCGATCAGGTGTTCCAGCTGACGCTCATGGAATCAGAACTGCTCCGTTACCTGATCCGCAACGGCGGGCGGCCCGTTTCCCGTAAGGAGATTCTGGAAAACGTCTGGGACCTTCACGAAGATACGGACACCCGCGCCATTGACAACTTCATCGTCCGCTTGCGCCGCTACTTGGAAGAAGAACCGTCCCGCCCTCAGCACTTGTTGACGGTTCGCGGTCTGGGATACCAGTTTGTGCCAGGCCACAAGCGCTGATCCAAGCCCCACCTCGTTCCCACGCACCGCTCACAGCATAGAACACGGGGAAACATGCGGCCTCCACGCTTTGATTCCCGCGAAAATGAATCGCTGTTAGCCCTCAACAATCCGCCAATCGAATTCTCCAGCGGGCGATACTGGACGCTGGAACCGCCAACATGATGCAAAAACTAATCTCTCGCCTACCTCTTTTTGTCCTGTTGCTCAGCGGCTTCAGTGCCGCGCAGGATTTCACCATCATCGCGCTTCCCGACACACAGAACGAAGCCAAACAATTTCCCCAGGTGATGGCCAGCCAGATGAAGTGGATTGTAGCCAACCAGAAGGCGCTCAACATCGCCGTGGTGCTGGGCGAAGGCGACGTCGTGGACAACGGATCTTCCGTCGCGCAACTGCAGAATGCCGATGCAGCTTACCGGCTGCTGGACCAAGCCGGCATTCCGTATTTCGCGGCCATCGGCAATCACGACTACAACAACGTAAATCCTGGATCCCGCAACGCCACTGGCTTCAATCAGTGGTTCGGGCCCGCGCGTTATGCCGGCCACAGCTACTATCGGGGCCATTTTACCGGCGGCAATGAGAACTTTTACGGCGTCGTCACCATGGGCGGCAAGCAATACCTGGTGCTGGCCCTCGAGTACATGCCCCGTAAGTCGGCCCTGGCTTGGGGTGAATCGATCCTGAATGCCAATCCCGACAAAGATGCCATCCTGATCACGCATACCTATCTGTACGTGGACAACACCCGGCTGGACCGCTGCGATCCGCATGACATGGGAAGCGGCAATGCCAACGGGGAAGATATTTGGGCGCTGATGCGAAAGCATGCCAACTTGATCCTGGTGGTGAGCGGACATCTCACCAACGGGCAGGTAGCGCGCCGCTCAGACATCGCGGACCACGGCAATCTGGTCAACCAGATCTTCACCAACTTTCAGACGTTCCCTGATGGTGGCGACGGCTGGCTTCGTATTCTCACGGTTCATGCATCGTCGAACACAGTTACGGTACAAACCTATTCGCCGTGGCTTAAGCAGTTCAAGACCGACTCCGCCAACCACTACACGCTTTACTTTCGCAACCCGCATTTGCAGAGCGGCAAGGGAAAGCTCACGGGCAGAGTGCGGGCAAACAACTGTACCGTCATCGCCGGCGCCAAAATCAGCGCAGGCGGTCAAACCGCGACCTCCGGGAGTGACGGGCGTTACTCTCTGTCATTACCTCCAGGAAAATATACCGTCACAGTGAGTCGCTCTGGTTGGACTACCGCAATCAAGAGCGAAACGGTCTACGATAGTTTTGCAACGGATTTGAATTTTTATCTGACTCCTCCGTAGACGCGATGGCGAAGGGACCGCGACGGCCTGGAAAAGCTAGAATCAGCCCCGCGGGTGCGGTGAGGCGGCCAGAGTCGCGATGATTTGCGATAAAGCAAACAAGAACTATAAAGGCCTGGCCTTCTGCCTCAGTCCAGCGTGCTCTTCCAGCAGCATGATGGTTGCTGCGTAGTCCAGATTGTCGTGACCTGCTCGGCTGGCTTCTTCATAGATTTCATCGATCTTGGCGAGGCCAGGAAGTTCCACTTGGTTTTCCCGTGCGGCATCCATCATCAGGTGGATATCTTTGTGCATCAGGCGCAGAGGAAAGTTCGGCGAGTAGTCCTGGTTGAGGATGAAGGGCTGTTTGTATTCCGCCACGCCGGAGCGGATCATCGAAGCGCCGATCAGCTCAAACATTTTTTCCGGCTTCACACCCATCTTTTTTGCCAGCGTCAGGCTCTCGCACAAGCCTTCATAGATGAAGACGATATTCATGTTCTGGGCTAATTTTGCCGCGAGGCCTTTGCCGTTATCGCCCATGTGAATCACTTGTTTGCCCATGGCTTGAAACAGCGGCTGCACGCGCTCGATGTTGGCTTGTGTTCCGCCTACCATGAAGATCAGCTGCCCGCTTTCGGCGGCGATTTTGGAGCCGGTCATCGGCGCGTCCATGAACTCGCAGCCACGGTCCTGAAGGTCTTCCTTGAATTGCAGGCTGGCGGAAGGGGCAATGGTGCTGGAATCCACCACGATGGTGCCGCCGGCCAGGCCTTCGACCGCGCCCTGCGGACCAAACAGCACCTGCTGCACCGCTTTGGTGTCAGACACGCAGATCCACACTGCTTCCTTGCCTTTGACAGCTTCTGCGGGTGACACTGCCATCCCCGCCCCGGGGACCTCCGCCACAGCAGTACGGTTCCAGACAGTGACCTCGTGTCCGGCCTTGGCCAGATTCGTGGCCATAGGCCGTCCCATGATTCCCAGTCCTAGAAAGGCAACTTTCATGATGGAGGCATTTGAAATTCTCCGCACGCCCCGCGTCAAGTGTGTTGAGCAAAAAGCACTCAGCAGTCAGCATTCAGCAGTCAGCCCTGAACTGCCTCTACGCCCAGAAGGAGGTTATGGCAAGAGAGACGGGCGCGGGCTGAATGCTGACGGCTGATTGCTTCTTAGGTGTTACAATTTTCAGTTTGCCCAAACCCCAAGAAGGACCTCTTTTATGGCCCAGGTTTCCGCTCCCGCTGCACCCGCTCCCCAGCCTCTGGTGGTTCTCACGGAAGACGAATTGCTGTTTCGCGACAACGTGCGCCAGTTTGCTGAGGAGAGCATTCGTCCGAAGGTGCGTGAGATGGACGAAAGAGGCGTCTTCGAAGCCGCGCTGATTGACCAGTTTTTTCAGCTTGGGCTGATGGGGATCGAAGTTCCGGAGCAATTTGGCGGCGCGGGCGGCAGTTTTTTTGAGGCAATTCTCGCAGTCGAAGAAATTTCCCGCATCGATCCTTCTGCCGGCGTGATCGTGGATGTGCAGAACACTCTGGTCAACAACGCCCTGCTGCGCTGGACCACCGACGACCAGAAGAAGCGCTATCTCCCCCGCATGGCGTCGAACACTGTAGGAGCCTACGCGCTGAGCGAAGCCGCTTCCGGCTCTGATGCGTTCGCTATGCAGGCGCGGGCTCAGCTCCGGGGGAGCGACTACATTCTGAACGGACGAAAGCTGTGGATCACCAACGGTAAGGAAGCCGGCGTCTTCATTTTGTTTGCGACCATCGATCCTGCTGCGGGCTACAAGGGAATCACCGCCTTCATCGTGGAGAACGCTTTCCCCGGTTTCAGTGTGGGCAAGAAGGAAGACAAGCTGGGTATCCGCGCTTCTTCCACCTGCGAGCTCATTCTGGAAGACTGCCGCGTGCCTAAAGAGAACGTGCTGGGCGAAGCCGGCAAAGGCTACAAGATCGCCATTGAAACACTCAACGAGGGGCGCATCGGCATTGGGGCGCAGATGCTGGGACTGGCGCGCGGCGCCTGGGAAGCGGCTCTCAAGTATTCGCAGGAACGCAAGCAATTCGGCAAAAGCATCTCAGACTTCCAGGGCATACAGTTCCAGCTCGCGCAGATGGCCACTGAGATCGAAGCCGGGCGCCTGATGGTCTACAACGCGGCGCGAATGAAAGACACCGGCATGAACTTCGTAAAAGAGGCTGCCATGACCAAGCTGTTTGCATCGCAGGTGGCCGAGCGTGTGGCGTCACTCGCGGTGGAAATCCACGGCGGCTACGGTTTCACCAAGGATTACCCGGTTGAGAAGTTTTACCGCGACGCCAAGATCGGCAAGATTTACGAAGGCACATCGAACATGCAACTGCAGACCATCGCCAAGATGCTGCTGGGCGGCAAGTGAGGGCCTTGCACTTCCGGTACTGTTATCTAAACATATTGTAATCAACACGTTACAAAACAGTCCCCTCTCTCGTAAACAGGCTTGGTTTGTGTTCCTAACAGGCCTGGTTTAAACTACCGCCAACATCCGGCTTTCACTTTCCCCAAGGGTCGAGAGAAGTTGCTAGGAGTCGCCCGTGGTACAGAACTCCTCAAGGGAGTTACAAGACCTTACAAGCGTTAACACCTTTTACCTCGGCCTTCTGGAAAAAGGGTTGGGGCAGAGTGTACCCGTTCCCGCCGAACTCAAGAAAATCCAAGAAGCTCCGGATGGTGTGCCGGAAGCGAGCACGGTGCTGAAGAATTGGCTGGCCCTCCTGGACCTGGCGACCACGCCGCCGCTGGTGCGGGACGCGCTGAAGACACTGCCCTCTTTTGATGTTGCGCACTCGCTCCTGCGCTACTTTACCGGCAAAGCATCAGTCCGCTCCGGCGACCGCGACAAGACGGATTGCATCATCACCCATTTGTTCCGGCATCCTTCTGGAACTCCGCCGGCCTGGCACCGGCCGGAGATCGACACCTCCTACGAACTCATCTCGCAGTCGGCGCTGGCCTTTGAAGGCGAGCTGTACCGCGCCCTGGGCGAGATGCCGCATGAATCCATGTCCCAGGAGCAGGTACGCCTGTTGCGGGAATTCGAGTTCCTGTACCAGGAACTGGAGGAGTTCCGCCATTTTGACCAGATCATGGACTCGGGAATTGTGCAGCGCGTGCGGGAAATGAAGCAATCGCTGGGCAAGTCGTTTTACCATCCCGATTCTTTGGCCAACATCGCGGCGTGGAATGACATATTTGGACGCAAGTTCGATGTCCTCTTCCACGACGCTACTAAGCAGATCAAAACCTTCGCGGAAAAGGTGCAGAAGGAAGGCGGAAGCATTCTTTCCCGTGTGGAGGGCGACATTACCGTTCAGCAGCTGAGCGAAATCGAAACCGGCGAGTTGCTAGCGGAAGATTACCAGTCCGCGCAGGATGAATTTCGAAAGGTCTCGCGCTACCAGAAGGCGGTAGACAAACGCCCGGTGCGTCCGCAGGCGCCAGCAGGTCCGGCGCGCCCTGCCGGTGAATCTGCGCCGCAGGCTACACCCACGCGGCCGGCGATCCCCGCGGCCTCGGCGGAAGTGGCCGCCCAGCCTTTGGCAGCCAGTGTTACTCCGCCGCCGCGGCCGCCAGTTCCGACCGTGTCTTCACAACCGGTCCAAGCTGAAGTTTTGGCTGTGCCGCCTTCCCAGGCTGTACACAACTCCGTACAGGAAGGCAAGATTCACAGTGCCCGGCAGCAGATTAGGGAACACGTTCGCAACGCAAAGGATCCGCAGCCGGCCAACGTTGTGCCGGTGAAGAAGACCAAGTTGGTCCTTTCGCCCGGCGAAGTTGAGGCTTTTCGCGCTGAGTTCGAAGGCGAGAAAAGTTTCCGAGCCAACTACGCCAACGTCACCATGACTATCGTGGCATATCTTTCGCGCATGATCGTGGAAGCCGATGAGTACAATCAAAAGGCCGGCTCCGCCTATTTATGGAAGCCGCATGCTGACGCGCTGACCTACCTGTTGACCACACTCGACCGAGTGAATATGGAAGCCGAGCAATTGATGGCCGTCGCCCGCGCCCGTGGGCTCTCCGACAAAGCTACTTCCTTGAGCGCGTCGCTCGACAAGCTCAAGACCTACGCCAAGACCGTGTCGCAAACCCTCCAGTCTGCCGAACAAAACGCCGGCGGCCCACAGGCGTAGGAATTTCCGTAATCGCCCGTCATCGCCGTCATCGGCAAGACAACTCCTCCTCCGATTTCCGCGACCCTCGTCTCGCCTAGTCCTTCCTACGTAACTCGTCCCCTAGCTCGCCATTAACTCGTATTACTTGTTGTTTACCCCGCGAAATGGGGCTTTTCGCCGAATGGACGCCGCTCCTCTGGCCGCTAGAGTGACTGAGCTAGCTTTGCCAGACCAGTTTTCCCCCTGGAGTGGATTCTATTGCGTTTCCTTGCGGTTTCAGTTCTCACCATTCTGTTTACATTGACAATAACTTCTTGCGGCGGCAGCCCCAGCTCTAATCCCAAGGCTCCAACGGCCAGCGGCGCTTCGCCCAGCCCGGCGCCCGCGCCCGCGCCACCTCCGGCCGGCGCTACGGTGCTGGACAAGCTGGAAAACACGCGGACTTGGCTGACCTGCGGCAACTGCGCCAACACCCTGGCCGCCGGGGCCACGGCGAAGGCTTCGTTTACCCCGGGCATCGCCACGCCTAGTGAGGACGGCGCGTCTACGCAGTTCTCCATCTCGCCCACGGCTCCTTACAGCAATGCCTACTGGTGGCTGGAGCACGCGCCGATCAGGAACCAGATCAACGCTTTGACCTACGAGTTTGACTTGTACATCCCGGCAGGGATGGAGAACTTGTCCCAGGCCATCGAGTTCGAATGCCAGCAGATCATCGGCGGATGGGTGTACAACTTCGGTTGGCAGGCGCAATACGGCGCGAATATCTGGCGCATTTTCGATTACGGCCTGAAGCGTTGGGACGCAACCCCCATTCCCTTCACGCCGTTCACGCCAGGCACCTGGCACCATATCGTCTCCGAATTCCACAATGATCTGGCCACGCACACCGTTTCTCATGACGCGCTGACCGTGGACGGCGTGCGCCATACGGTGGGCATTACGCACAACGCTTTCCACAGCGGCTCGTTCGACAAATTCACGAATGCCGTCCAACTCGACAGCAATAACAGAGCCCAGCCGTACAGCATTTACGTGGACAGGATGCGGATCACGTACCACTAGAAAAAGCGCGAAATCACCAAGGACGCGAAGGAACAAACGAACGCTGGGAATCCACCCGGAAGACCTTTGCGGCCTTCGTGTCCTTTCCTTCGTGCCCTTTATGGTGAACAACCGCGAATGCGGGTAGAATTCGAGCGCCCATGAAATCTTCACCGCATAGCATGATGGACTCCCCGCTCACGCTCACCTCGATCGTGGAACGTGCGGGCCGTTACTTCGGCCAGGTGGAAGTCGTTTCCCGTTTGCCCAACCGCTCGGTCCACCGCACAACTTGGGGCGCGATCGAGCAGCAGGGACGCCGGCTGGCGGAGTGTCTGCATGCGGCCGGGCTCAAGAAGGGCGACCGCGTGGCCACGCTCATGTGGAACCACTACGCGCATCTGGAAGTCCACTTCGGCGCGATTGCAGCCGGCGGCGTTCTGCACACTCTCAACCTGCGCCTCCATCCCGATGAGATCGCGTTCATCGTCAACCACGCCCAGGACCGTTTTCTCATCGTGGACGACGTGCTGCTGCCGGTGCTCGAAAAATTCAACTCGCGGGTGAAGCTGGAACGGGTTTTTGTCGTTGAGCACTGCGGCCATGCCGTCGCCGGTGAGTATGAAAGCTATGGTGAGTGGCTGAAGAAAGCCTCGGGAGATTTTGCCTACCCGCAGCTCAGTGAAAACGACAGCGCGGCCATGTGCTATACCTCTGGCACAACCGGTAATCCCAAAGGAGTGGTGTATTCCCATCGCTCCGAAGTGTTGCACTCGATGGCCCAGGCCCTGCCCGATTGCTGCGGCCTTTCCCAGCATGACGTAGCCCTGCTGGTTTCGCCCATGTTCCACGCCAACGGCTGGGGCCTTCCCTTCGCGGCCGCCATGGTGGGAGCCAAGCTTGTTCTCCCCGGACCTCATCTTGATCCCGAAAGCCTGATGGAACTGTTCGATCTGGAAGGTGTGACCCTGAGCTGCGGCGTGCCTACGGTGTGGCTGCCTTTCCTGGCCCTTCTTGACCGTCGCGGCCCAGACTGGAAGCCGAAACGGCCGGTGCGAATCCTGTGCGGCGGCACCGCACCGCCTGAATCGCTGATGCGGGGTATGGATCGCCACGGCTTCACCCTCCTTCATGCCTGGGGCATGACCGAGACCTCCCCTCTGGGCACAACCATGCGACTCAAACCACACATGCTCGAGTGGAACGAAGATGACCAGTACGACGAACGCCGCAAACAGGGTTGGCCATCACCGCTGCTTGAGCTGCGTGTGCGCAGCGACAAGGGGATCGAGCCGTGGGATGGAAGAGCCATGGGCGAACTGGAGGTTCGCGGACCGTGGGTCGCCGGCGAATACTACAACGCTCCAGAAACGAAGAATCGCTGGACCGAGGACGGCTGGTTTCGCACCGGCGATGTGGCCACCATCGACCCCGACGGCTGCATCAAGCTGGTGGATCGCAGCAAGGACCTGGTGAAATCCGGCGGCGAGTGGATCAGCTCGCTGGACCTGGAGAACGCGCTGATGGGCCATCCCGCGGTGCGCGAAGCCGGCGTGATCGCCGCGCCGCATCCCAAATGGCAGGAGCGTCCGCTGGCCATAGTTGCGCTGAAAAACGGCGCTAACGCGACCGCCAATGAGTTGCGCGAATTCTTGAGCGCAAAGTTTGCCAAATGGCAATTGCCGGATGATTTCGTCTTCGTCGCTGAACTGCCGCACACGTCCACCGGCAAGCTGCTGAAGGCGGAACTGCGGACACGGTACAAGGACTGGAAGTGGCGAGAGTGAGTCCACTGAAGGGCCACTGGACGTAGAGACGTGCCACCGCCACGTCTCAATGTTTACGACGCAGATAACGTTATCTGCGGCAAATTCCTCCGATCCTGGCGGATGCATTCGACGCCCCCGGCCCTGAAAACGTTGTCGTCACGACAAACGTCAGACGCGGCAATGCCGCGTCTCTACGGCCCCCACCCATCTTCCCCTTAAAACGCGATAGAATTCCTGGCTCCACGCATGCTAGCAGCTTGCTTCTTGCTCGCGGTCGCCACGGTGAGCGGTTGCCTCCTCACCTTTCTCTACGACCGCGTCGCGCCTTTTCCAGCCCGCCTGGCAATGGGCGCGGCAAGCGGCATGGTTCTGTTTGCGACCTTGGGGTTCCTTTGCGCATTGTGGCTGGGCGTGGGCGCTCGATCGCTCATCCTGACCGTTCTGGTTATGCTCCTCCCGTTCCTGCTTCTCGCGCAAAAGGAGTTCCGGACGCTGGTGACCGGCCAGACCAGGGAAGCCTGGCAATGGGCGATCGAGGCCGCGCGCCGTCCCATGCGCCGAACCTTCGCCTACGTTTTTTTCTACTGCGGCTTGACCGTGTTGTTGTCTGCGGTCTTTGCATCGGCCGCGTACGAAACCCCTGACGGAATCTTCACGGCTGTACGCAACAACCTGGGCGACCTTCCCCTGCACTTGCAAGTGATCAATAGCTTTGCCCAGGGCCACAACCTGCCGCCGGAAGACCCGACGTTTGCCGGCGTGCGTTTTGCCTATCCCTTTATGACGGATTTCCTTGCCGCCATGCTGGTCAAAGGCGCGGGGGCGGATGTGATCAGCGCCATGTGGGCGGAAAACATGTTTGCCGCGCTGGCGTTGGCCGGCATGCTGCAATACTGGACCCTGCTGCTCACCCGCAGCCGGCTCGCCGGCTTCATCGCGCCGCTACTGGTGCTGTTCAGCGGCGGCCTGGGGTGGACCGGGATTTTTCAAGACCTTCACGAAAGCGAACATGGGCTTCTGCCCTTGCTTGCCAACCTGCCGCACAGTTACACCATCATGGATGCAGGCGGCATTCTGCGCTGGGGCAATTCGCTCACAACGCTCTTTGTTCCGCAGCGCAGTATTCTGTTCGGAATGCCGCTGGCCATTGTCATTTTCTGCCAGTGGTGGCTGGCGGTCGCGGACGATTCCGGCCCGGAATCTGACTCGGTCCCCCCGCAGAACGAAACGCGCCGCATGCTGGCTGCGGGAATCTTCGCCGGACTCATGCCGCTGGTTCACGCGCACACCTTCCTCGTGGTGATGGCCGTCGGCGCATGCCTGGCGCTGATCTTTCACAAAAGCTGGCGGACGTGGCTTCTTTTTTTCACGATTGCGATCGTGGTCGCCCTGCCGCAACTTCTCTGGCTGGGACGCAGCGGCGGTGTCAAGCTCTCGAGTTACCTGGGCTGGCAACCGGGATGGGACCACTCCTCTTTCAATCCTGTACTCTTCTGGCTGGCCAACACCGGGCTCTTCATTCCATTGCTTTTGATGGCTCTTTTCTGGCGGACCCCGGGATTTGGTCTGCCCCGCCGCGTTCTCATGTTCTACGCGCCGTTTCTGCTCTGCTTCATTCTGCCCAATCTCTTTAAAGTCGCGCCGTGGATTTGGGACAACATCAAAGTCCTATTCTGGTGGTATGTGGCGTCAGCACCGCTGGTGGCCTGGGTGGTGGCGCAAGGATTCGCGCAGCGGCGGCGCAGCCTGCACTGGCTCGCCGCAGGCGCGCTCGTGGCGTTGTTGCTCGCCGGTGTTCTGGATGTATTGATGGTCGTCACCAACGCGGCCGAGTATCGCGAGTTTGACCGCGACGGCATCGCCATGGGGAAGTTGATTTCCGAGCGTGCCGGGCCACGCGCCGTTGTGCTGCACGCGCCGGCGTTCAATTCGCCCGTGTTCCTCACCGGCCGCCGCTCTCTGATGGGTTATGCTGGATGGATGTGGTCGCGCGGGCTCGACTCGTCACAACGGCAAGCCGATATCCAGCGCATGTACTCTGGGGCCCCGGAGGCAGTTGCGCTTCTTCGACAGTATCAAGTGGAGTACGTGCTGATCGGCCCGGCGGAACTTACGTCGCTGAACGTAAACCCCGAGTTCTGGTCGCAATATTCCCAGGTGGCTGAGATCGGCCCTTATCATCTGTACCAGATCTCACCGACACGTTCGAAAGGCGGATCATGAAGATCGGAATCCTGACCGGCGGTGGCGATTGCCCAGGATTGAACGCAGTCATACGCGCCATTGTGCGCAAAGGAATATTTCATTACAAGGACGAGTTTGTGGGCTTTATGGAAGGCTGGCGCGGGGTATTAGAAAACATGACCCGCCCCCTGGACCTGAGGGCGGTCGCCGGGATCTTGCCGCGCGGCGGCACGATTCTGCACACGTCGCGCACCAACCCCGATAAAAAGGAAGGCGGACTCGACCGCTGCGTCGAGAATCTCAAGAAGGGCTGTGTGGAAGCCCTGATCGCGCTGGGCGGCGATGACACGCAGTCGGTCTCGCAGAAACTTTTCGAGCGCGGCGTGAAAGTGGTGGCTGTTCCCAAGACCATAGACAACGACGTGAGCGGTACCGATATCTGTTTCGGTTTCGATACGGCGGTCAGCATCGCGACCGAAGCGATTGACCGCCTACACACTACGGCCGAGGCCCACAACCGCGTGATCGTGGTGGAAGTCATGGGGCGCGAGGCAGGCTGGATCGCGCTCTACAGCGGCGTCGCCGGCGGCGCAGACGTGATTTTGATTCCCGAGCGCCCGGTCGACCTTGACGAAGTGGCCGAGACCCTGAAGCGGCGCCACGACCGCGGGATTTATTTCAGTATTGTGGTCGTCGCCGAGGGGGCCAAACTGGGAAAAGACCCTTATCTGCAAGCCGACGCCGCTAAGACGGATGAGTTCGGCCATGTTCGGCTCGGAGGGATCGGCGCTGTTCTCGCTACCGAGATCGAACGCCGCACCGGCTTTGAGACCCGCGCGGTGGTCCTGGGACATATCCTGCGCGGCGGCACTCCTACAGCTTTTGACCGCATGCTGGCCACGCGCTACGGCGTCGGCGCCATTGACCTGGCGCACCAAGGCAGCTTCGGACGCATGGTGGCCCTCAAAGGAAATGAGATCACGTCCGTGCCCATCACCGATGCCATCGCCAAAAACCGTTGCGTGCCACAGGAAATGATAGACGTCGCGCAAAGCCTGCTCGACCAGTGATGTCCCAAGGAAGAGATGAAACCGGCCTCCCGGGAAAAAAGGATCGACAAGAAAAGGCCGCGCACTTCGCGCGCTTCGCAGGCACAACCGGTTACCGGTGTAGCAGGTCTCTTGCGCCGGCTGAGCCCCTGGCAGTGGGCCGCGGCGGGAATCCTGACCGGGGCCGCTGTCTTGCGCCTGGTGGAGTTGACGCTCAAGCCGTTGCACCACGACGAAGGGGTAAACGGGTCTTTCCTTACCACTCTGTTTCGCGGCGGTTATTACCGCTACGACCCCAGCAACTATCACGGGCCCTCGCTCTACTACTTCGCCTGGATCATCACCACGTTCAACAGCTTGTTCTACGGCAAGCAAGGCTTGAGCACGTTTGCCATCCGCCTGACCACTGTTTTGTTCGGCGTAGGCTTGGTTTGGCTCCTGCTCTGCCTGCGGCGTGAGCTCGGCAGCTTCGGGGCTCTGGTCGCGGCGGCGCTAGCGGCAGTCTCACCCGGAATGGTTTTCTTTTCGCGATATTTCATTCACGAAATCCTTTTTGTCTTCTTCACTTTGGGCGTGCTGGTGGCGGTCCTTCGCTTTCGCAGGGCTTCCCAGCCCCGCTATCTGATGCTGGCTGCGGCTTCTGCCGCGTTGCTGGGCACCACCAAAGAAACCTGGGTCATCACGGTTGCAGTCTGGATGATCGCTCTTCCCTGCACCTGGGCATGGATCCGCCTCAGAAGAGAGAAAGATGTGAGCGGGGCGTCGTCTGTGCACTTACCAGTTCCTGATGTCTTGGCCAACAGCGGTACGCGGGTGTGGCGCGGATGGGAGATCTATGCTGCAGCTGCACTGCTCTTTCTGGCCGTGTGGGTGCTGCTCTACTCCTCGTTTTTTACCAATTTTCCCCAGGGCGTGCTCGATTCCGTGCGCACGTTCGGCTATTGGTTCAAGACCAGCAAGTCTGACCACTCTTACGGCGTGACCAAGTACCTGGAATGGCTCTGGCAGCAGGAAGCCCCCGTCTTGATTCTTGGCGCCGTGGGCATCGTGATCGCGTTGTGGCGGGCGCGCAGCCGATTTGCGGTATTCACGGCGTTCTGGTCGCTCGGCATTCTTGCCGCTTACAGCCTGGTGAGTTACAAGACGCCTTGGTGCGCGCTCAACATCCTTCTTCCCGGCATTATCATGGCGGGTTATGGATTGGAGCGGCTCTATCAACTTCGTCCAGCGCACGGCTGGAAGGCTCTGGTTCCGCACAGCCGCGGCGCGATTGCTCTGGCCGCGATCGCAGCCGGCGTGGGGCTCTACCAAGCCATAGACCTCAACTTCTACCGCTACGACGACGACACTCGCGCTTATGTGTACGCGCACACCCAGCGCGACTTTCTCGGGCTGGTGAATGAGATTGATTCCATTGCTGCCGGTCAGCCTGCCGGCAAGGACATCGGCATCCTGGTCATGTCGCCGGAGCACTGGCCGCTGCCCTGGTATCTCCGAGACTACAAAAACGCGGTTTGGGGGAAGTCGGCTGACCCAACCGAGCCTATCTTGGTCGTCCACGAGTCGCAGGTCCTTGACGTGGAAAGCAAGTTTGGAGCGAAATACCGGCTGATCAGCAGTCACGACCTGCGTCCCGGAAACCGGTTGTACCTGTATTTGCGGCGCGATTTGCAGCCTTGAGCCGCCCTAAGGTATGCCGGACGGCAGCATCCCGGAGCATTGGACGCAGCAAGCCGACTCTCAGTTCTCCGTTTGTGCCTCGATGCGACCCTGGCGAATCGCGCCCTTGAATACAGCATGATCCTGCTCGGCCTGATCAGCATAGGCTTTGCTGAAAGCGGCGATGGCTTGGTCGAAGACATCGCTCTTGCCCATGTACCCGGCCATCATGGCGGGATCGCCGGAACGGGCATGGGCGCGCGCCAGCGTCCAGCCACACATCATGGCGTAGTCAAACATGGTGGTGGGGTTGAACAGCTCGACTAAGGGTTTGATTTTCATGTCGCGCAGCTGGCGAATATAAAAGTGACGTCCTGCCTGGCCATGGGTCCAGCCCAGGAATAGGTCGCTTGCGGCTTGCATCAGGCGCTGACCTTCGACCACGCGCTGGCCGTGGTTTGCATACCTACTCTTGCCAACAGACGCCTCGAGAACCGACGGCCCCGCCTCCTTGATCTGCAAGAACAGCGGATCGTCGTCCGCGGCCATCATCAGCGCCACAGCGCACAACGTGCCTACGCTGCCCACGCCCACCACCTTCAGCGCAAAGTCCATCAGCTGATAGCGGTTCAACAGTAACTGGCGCTCCGGCGTTAGGCTTTTCCGGTATTGGTCGAGCCCGCGCTCGAGGTTCTCGCGGCTGTCGTTGATGTGAGGATGGTGGTAGATGAGGGGCGGCACGTCCTTGATCGCAAACCGCGCGCCGTGGGCTTCGGCCAGTTTGGGAAACTCATGCTCAGGAACGGCGCGCGTTGCTGCCTTTTTGATTTGTTTCTTCAGCCGCCCCCGGGTCGCCTTGTCATGCAACGAGGTCATGACGTCACTGAGCTGGAGACGCGCATACCAGACGTCGAGGACCGGCATATCTCCATATTCGGCCATGTGCTCGCGATACGACCGCACGCAAGCCAGAGCCGCCTCGCGTTGATCGGCCGGTGAGAAGCCGTTCGAACGCGCCGCGAACACGAAGCTTGCAGCCAGCCGCTTCAAGTCCCATTCCCATGGACCCGGCAGGGTCTCATCAAGATCGTTGATGTCGAGGAGCAGGCGGCGCTCAGGAGTGGCGAAGCCGCCGAAGTTGAGCAGATGGGCATCTCCACAGAGCTGCACATGCAATCCGGTCACCGGCGTAGGCGCCAGGTCCGCGGCCATGAGATTGGCAGTACCGCGGTAGAAAGTAAACGGCGAGACCATCATGCGGCCATAGCGAATGGGAATGAGATCGGGAATGCGGCCTTTACTTGATTCGATCACCAGCTCGACTGGATCGCGGCGCCTGCGGGAAGGCGTCCATTCACCATGCTGTTCCCGAGGCAGGCGCTGGCGTAGCGCTTTGCCTGCGGCGTAGCGTTCATCGCGGCTGCGCGGGACCCTTGGGACGAGCGTGAGCTTGCGGGGAGCGGAGCTGCCCGCCTGATGCGAGCGCGCAGGACGAGAAACAGCACGTGATGCCATGAGGACCTCCGTTTTTGTTCATGATGAGCCGGACACGAGTGGCATGCCGGCTACTTCTTTGCGGTTCTGGCGCCCGGAGGTGGCCCAACCGGCTCCTGTCCAGCCGCAGGACTCCAACCATCGCCGGGGTTATACTCCTGGATGGCTTGTGCCAGCTCTGCGGTTTTCTCTCCCAGGTCTTTTTGATAGACCACGCCATCCTTGCCCACAACGAAACTCATGATGCCGGAATTTCTGTATTCGGCAGGCCAAGCGACGATGGCAAAGCCTCGCGTCATCCTGCCGTTGACAACATAATCCCGGGCGCCGCCGGGAGCGGTGTCTCCTTGCTGAGTGAGGATGCGGTAGTAGTAGCCTTCGAACGGCTGCGGTTTCTCACCGGGCTTGTAACCCAGAACCTGGGCCAACTCGACCAGCGAGCCCAGAGGACTCGGAGGCTTGCCCTCGGCCACCGGCCAATACAGGCCGTTCTGCTTGCCTTCGTCACTCATGAACTTCGGGGCATATTGTCTTGCGTGGCGGAAGTACTCCTGCTCCACGGCGGCAAGATCGCCCAACACGGCGATGGTCGTGAGTTCGCCGTTGCCGATTCGCCGCGCCAGCACTTCATCTTTGCCCGCCGCGGTGTCAAAGCGCCACTTGCCCGTGGCGTCCTGGTGGAGAGGAATGGGAAACGGGTGATTGTTCGCGCCCACGTAAAGCACCTGGCCGCCGGACTGGACCTTGCCCCAGCGATGCATCTCGTTATACGCAGCAACGAACTTCTCGCGATTGTTCTTGTCCTCGACCGGATCTCCGGAGTAGAGAATCTGTCTTCCCTCCGGACCGAAGATGGCCAGGAGTGTGTTCTCATCACCCGCCTTGGCCGCTTCCAACAGGGCGGAGCCGGCATCGGCAGACGAAGCAAACGTCTTCTGCTGTGATACAGCTTTCTCCGCCGCCTTCTCAGCCTTGCCGCAAGAAGCCAGCACTACAGCCAGCGTCAAAACCGCCATGGCCAAGCAATTCCTCATCAAACGCGACATATGAATTCCTCCTGGGCTTAAGAAGTCAGCGGCGGCCGCCATGGAATCCGCCGGCGTGCATGCTGCTCCAACCACGATCGCTGGCCGCCCGAGAAGACCAATCGCCGTGCCCCCATCCGCTCGAGCTCCAGTGCTGGCCGCCGGCCGTAGTGCCGCCAGCGTAGTGTTGGCCGGTGGTAGTGCTGCCGTGGTAGGCAGTGCCTCCGGCCGCAGTCTCACCGCCGCCATAGTGATAGCCCTGGCCGGTGGCCGCGTTGTAGCCGCTCCCGCCGGTGTGGACACCTCCTCCAGGGCCGTACGTAGTATGGCTGGCTGCTCCCCCGTACGGGGTCCGATACGCTGCGCCGGTGTGATATCCACCGTATGGGCCAGATCCGTGATATGCGCCAGCGGCAGTGCCGTAACCGTGATAACCGTACGCTCCGTATCCGTGCCACGCAGCGTTGCCGTAGTAAGCCGCGCCGTGGTAGCCCACCGCGCCGCCAACCCAGTTAACATTCCAGGAGTGCCAGGCGCTGCTCGTCAACGCGCCAACCGCAACGCCGGCGCCGAAGCTGAGGACGCTGGCCGCCGCCACGTCTCCCGCCGTGTAGTTGGGGACCACTACCGGCGCGCCATAAATCACCGCCGGGTTGTACGCCGGAACATAGACCACTTCCGGGTTCGCCGGCTCAATCACGATGGTCGTCGGCGACTGTTGCACAACTTTGATTTCCGGGGTGGTTTGCAGTGTGCCTGCAGCTTTGGCTTTAGCCCGCAAAGTCTGGATCGCGAACATTACATCCTTGTGCTGGAAGTGATACGCCTCGCCCAGCTCTGACGTCCACGCAATATTCTTCGCCATATTGCCCAGCACCGAAGCGAATTGGGTCAGAGCTTTCACGCTCTCGTCCCAATCCTGCTTGTTGGCCTCTTTCTCCAGCTTCTTGCCTTTCCAGTCCTTGTGTTGCTGGAGCCATAACTCGGCCGCCGCGACCTGGTCGGGGAAGGTGGACGCGGTGAGCACCTGCGCCACCAGCGCGTCAGGATAGAGCGCTATTGGGGCCACCAGGGCCTGCAACTCGGCGCCCGTTTTGGGAGCAGGCTGCGTAGCCGGGTTGCCGGCTTCTGCTGCTTGGCCGGGCTGTGTGGCTGCGCTGCCGGGTTCGGCTTGCTGCCCGTACACGATCTGCCAGGAAAAGACGCTGAGAGCGCAACTCAACGCCACGCCTGGAACCTTTCTTAATGTTGTCGCAATCATGGGGAGTTACTCCGAGGCGCATCCCGCTATTCACGATCTCTCAAAGGAATAAACGGAATCTTTTTTCTGTTTGGATGGCCGGCGGCATCCCGGAGTGGTCTTGGATGCGGAGTTGCCCAGCGTCACAGGGCAGCCTTGCTCGTTCACATCAGAAGGCGTACTACCTCGTGGCAACAGCTTGCGCCGCGTCCGCCGAGCGCGCGCAACGAAAGCCGAGATGGTTGGTGCCGGTGGAAGCTTCGCCTTTGCCTCGGCTGCCTACCAGATACCGGCTGCAATACTGGCTGGTGCACAGGAACGATCCGCCACGCAGAACTTTTTTCTGCTGGTCCGGTTCGCTGGGATCGAAGGAAGCAGCCGGTCCACGCGGATTGCGCGCTACGCCGCCCTGTGCTGCTAACTGCTGGTAGTAATCCGGGCGATACCAATCGCTAGTCCACTGCCACACGTTGCCGCCCATGTCGTACAGCCCATATCCGTTCGGCGGGAACTGCGCCACCGGTGCAATGCCGGTAAACCCGTCTTCCCCCTTGTCGTCCATGGGGAAGTGGCCCTGGTGGGTGTTCGCCATCCACTTGCCGCTGGGACGAAAATCGTTGCCCCAGGAGTAGAGCGAACCGGAGAGCCCGCCGCGCCCTGCGAACTCCCACTCTGCTTCCGTGGGCAGACGCTTTCCGGCCCATTTGGCATAAGCTTCCGCGTCTTCGTAAGCGATGTGGACGACCGGGTACTTCTCTTTGCCCTTGATGCTGCTGCCTGGACCCGACGGATGGCGCCAGTTGGCGCCACGAACGTATCGCCACCATTGGAAATGATCGTCGAGGGAGACCGGGTGGTCCGGCGGCGTAAAGACCACTGAGCCGGCCACCAGGTTTTCCGGCGGCGCGGTCGGATAATCTTCCTGGCGGGGCTTCCGTTCCGCCACGGTGACGTAGCCGGTGGCTTTCACGAATCGAGCAAACTCTTCGTTGGTGACATCAGTCCGGTCGAGCCAGAAGCCATCGACATACACGCGATGGATAGGACGCGCGTCTTCCATGGATTGCATCCCGCCTTCAGGCACTCCCCGCGGATCACGCGCGCCCATGGAAAACTCCCCACCCGGAATCCAGACCATGCCGTCTGGCGTGTCGCTGGGTGGCGTAGCCGGATTGGCAGCCGTGGGTAGAAACGTTGCCTCCACCGGCGGCGACGATGGTCCAGCCATCAACGTCCGGGAGCGCGTTAGCGACCAAGCGCCTAAGGCCAGAGCTATCAAGATGAGCGATGCTGCGGCAGTCCAGCCCCACCGTGAGCGCCGCTTGTTGCGTTGTGCTTCTTTTTTGGTTCTCCTCAAGGACATCCCACAGAGTGGATGCGCGGGCTTTCCAGGTGGGATGCTCCCGAGAATGAAGATCTGCCGTGATTCGCGGGGACTACAAGAATGACAGCGTAGCGACGTGGCACAGCCGCGTCTCACTGTTGCACAGGTAGCAGGGTCTCATCGCTCGAGACGTAGAGGTGCCGGCGTCTCTACATCTGGAATCTCGTTCCCGGGATATCCTGTGCTGGAACAGACTAGCCGCCTGCCCCCGCCGCTGCGCGCAGAGTTTGCTTGCGCACCGTGAGCTTCTCGATCAGATCCATCTTCAGCTTAAAACCGCGGCCCGCTTCTTGCGGGACTCGGATGAACCCCTGCGGTGAAACTTCCACCGCGGGCTCAATGATGTCTTCTTTCCAGTAGCGCTTGGAAGCCGAGACGTCGCCGGGCAGCGTGAAGTTAGGCAGGGTGGAAAGCGCGATGTTGTGCGAGCGGCCGATGCCCGTCTCCAGCATGCCGCCGCACCACACTGGAATGCGCGATTGCTGCGCCACGTTGTGCACGGCCACGGCCTCGCTGAAACCGCCCACGCGTCCGACTTTTACGTTAATGATGCGGCACGCGCCAAGCTCAATCGCTGCCTGCGCATCGCGCCGGCCATGGATGGCTTCGTCTAAACAGATCGCCGTCTTAATCTGCTTCTGCAACTGCGCGTGGAAATAAAAATCGTCATGCCATAGCGGCTGCTCGATCATCAGCAGGTTGAAGCGGTCAAACTGCTTGAGGTGTTCGCTCTGGTCGAGCCGGTAGGCGGAGTTGGCGTCGCAGCTCAATACAATTTCCGGCCAGCAGCCGCGGATTCGCTCGAAGACTGATACGTCCCAACCCGGCTTGCACTTGACCTTGATGCGGCGATAGCCCGCGGCCAGCTCGGTCGAAATCTTTTCAAGCAATTGTTCTACAGAATTTTGAATGCCGATGGAAACGCCGCAAGCTATTTCCGCCTGCGTGCCGCCAAGCAATCGCCACAGCGGCTCCCGGCGCTCTTGAGCTTCCGCGTCCCAGACCGCGTTTTCCAGCGCGCCCTTGGCCATACGATGTCCGCGCACCCGCTCGAGCTTTGCGGGAACGTCCGCGCCCTTGGCGATCGTCTTCCCCAGCAGCGCCGGCGCTAGATGCTTCTCCGTCGCGTACCAGGCGGTGTCAACCGACTCTTCGCTGTAAAAAGGATCTTCTCCGGCAACGCACTCGCCCCAACCCTCCGGACCATCGGTATGCAGCGTCACCAGCAGGATGCGGCGTTCGGTAGTGCGGCCGAAGCTGGTCTCGAAGAAATGCACCAGCGGCATGCGGATTTCGCGCAGGGTGATGGCTTCAATCTTCATTCCGCCGCCCCGCCTGCGGGTCCGAAGGAGAGGTCCTCGTCCCATCGGCCCAGAAGAAATGCGCCGTTGCCGGCGGCGTCGCGCTCGTAACCCAGCGCGGCCAGACCTTGCGGAAACGCGCACAGAAATTCCTCCCGGTTACGCTTCTGGACATCAGCTGCTTTCGGCCGTTCCGTCG
>DATFXI010000072.1:0-5128 GCA_035316085.1 Candidatus Angelobacter sp. | reverse complement strand
CCTCCGACGGAGTCAGAGGAACCGCCATACGACTAATAATCCCGGCGAACCGGGACGGAATTCATCGCATGGCCCTGATTTTGTGAGATCACTCGGGCTTAAACCCTCGTTTCATCTCACGACTGGCACGTTCAACCTTTTTGTCAAAGACCCGATCGCATTCCGCCTGAGCGGCGCTCTCAGGTGCACCGGAACTCAATCACCCCATCAAGCCAAAACCGGGCTTGCCGGGGGCCCCGAGTCACCCGGTGCTCCTCGAATCGGCTTCGGAGCGAACTCCGAAACCGGCATCTCTTCAGTCCTTCCGGACTCTAGAGACGAACCTTACAAAATTACCGCGATTTGCCGCGTTTTGTCAAACCGCCATCCCCGAGGTCGTACCTCGGATGCAAATAGCATCTTTCTCGCAGCACATCGCAACCTCCTCCGTTTGAGGAGGCGCAAACTTTTTGATAAAGATCGCTTGAGGTTTTTCAACCCTTCAGGAAACTTTGTTCCCGAATGCTGCCCGCAGGGCCGGGTCGGATCGCAATCTGAGCGCCGCGCCTTGGGCTATTGTGTGGCTTTCTGATCGGATGACCCCGCTGCCAATTCTGATTCAGAATCTCTGGCTTGGGACGATCGGGGCTGCATCGGCTGGGTGCAACTCGCGTCCAGGCACAACACCTGGACTTCTTAGGCCACTTAATCTGTCAATCTTTTATAACAGGAAGGGAGGCTTTTCGCAAGCTCCGGCACTAAGAAAAATCGCAAGCAGCGCCATTTGAACTTGCAACTTCCGCATGGCTCACGCGTGCGCCGCCGACCGAGACCTGCCGGCCTGGGATTTCATCCGATAGAGAGCCGCGTCGGCCCAGCGCAACAGCACTTCCATATCTCTGCCATTGAAGGGGAAAACCGCGATGCCAAAGCTTACTGTAATGCTAGGCAACTCGCGATCGTTTGCCAATTCCTTCGAGATTCGCTCCGCGACCTGAGCTGCCGCGCGCCGGTTAGCTTCGGGCAGGATCAGGGCGAACTCGTCGCCTCCGTAACGCGCCGGCGTATCGGTTGTCCTGATGGTCGAGCACAGCGCAGCCGCAACCCGGCACAAGGCGCGGCTGCCGACCAGGTGACCGTGCGTGTCGTTGATTCTCTTGAGTCCGTCCAAATCCAATAACACGACGCCGAAGGATCTTCCGGTCCGGTCGGAGCGGCTGATCTCGTTCGCAAGAGTCTCCATCAGCTTTCGATAATTGGCTAAGCCGGTCAGAGGATCTGTCACAGCCATCTCGTGAATCTGTGCTGCCGTGCGAATGTGCTCCTCGACCACCGTTGCCAAAAGCAAAGTCATAACCGCCATCACTCCGGTGAAGGCTTGCGCAAGGAGAAGCGAGTCATTCCTGCTGTTCACGACAAACGGCCCAAAGCCGCGCAGCGTGCCGTGAATCGCGATTCCCGCCAGAACAAAGGTGGCGAGCTGGGCACGGCGTGGACGGAAACGGAACGCGGCCCAGATCAGCGCCGGCACGCAAAGAAACTCAAGTGGGTAGTGCCTGCTCTCAGATGAAAGCAGGCCCTCGAACACCAACAGTCCTGAGACAAATAGATAAGCAAGGAGGAGCACAACTTCCAGCAAGCGGACCCGATTCCATTTGAGCTGGGGCTTGTAGCTCCACAGGACCAGCAGCGGGGCCACAACCAGGTCGCCGACCGCGTCGCCCAGCCACCACGTCAGCCAAATGGGCCCGTAGTTGGCCCAGGGTGCAGCGCCACCAAGACAAAGGCTAGTGACTCCGAAGGTCGGACTCACGGCTGTGCTTACCATGGCCCCATAAAACAAGAAGGCAAGCACACCCTTCGGGCTATAAAAAGCGTTCTCGCCTCCGGCAAACTTGTTAAGGAGATAGGCCCCCAACAGTCCTTCCAAGGTGTTACCGGCGGCAATTCCCAGGCAGACCGGCAGTGAACCAGCAGTCGTTAGATTCACCGCCAACGCACCAAGGAAGATTCCGGGCCACATCCGGTAGCCGAGGAAAAGAAAGGCGACCAGCGAAATCCCGGTAGGAGGCCATACGGCAGTGGCGCTGGGATGAATCGAGGCAAACCTAAGGCCGAGCTTGCCGACGATGAAGTAAATCGTTGCCAGGACCAGGATGACAAGCGCGTCCTTGGCTAGCTGCCGCGGGCCTCTCTTAGTCCATGCAGCTTCCCGTCCGTCCGCGAGGCCGGCAAGAAACGCCCTTTTCTGTTCCCAACTGCTTACGGTGGCCATCGTTGTCTCTTAACCTTCGGCCAGACCGGCTCTTCTTGCTTGAGCCAAACGAGGCGCCCACGAGAACCTTGACTGATCATGGTAGACCTGCGTAGGGCCTTGCGACCGCACCGTGGTACATGCACTATGCAGCCGTAAGACCCAAGGCGGGACTGTCCGAATAGTTGGGCTGCACCACACCTGTGCGGCACGGGCCCCGGTCAGCGCTAGGGCGGGGTGTTCCCTTACCAGTCCCCGGCAAACCCTAACGGCCCTTTCATACTCAGCTCATGCCATCTAGCGGGATAATGGAAGCTGCGCCATGAGCCCGGATTCGAAATTTTCCGATCTGCGCACGCTGTTCGCCTGCGCCAACGAAGAAAAATCCGGCGACCAACTGGCTGGAATCGCAGCGCGAACCGAGCGGGAGCGCGTGGCCGCCAAGCAGACGCTTGCAGATGTCACGCTCGACCACATCGTCGCCAGCCCGCTGATTGATCCCGACGAGGACGATGTCAGCCGCCTGATTCTTGCAACCCACGACCGGAAAAGTTTCGCCTCGATCAAGAGCATGACCGTCGGCGAGTTTCGCGAGTTCATTCTGGGCGACGAAACTTCTGAAGCTGACCTCGAGCGTTTGCATTGGGCCATCACGCCGGAGATTGCCGCGGCTGTGGCCAAGTTGATGAGCAACAAAGATCTCATTCTGGCCGCGGCCAAGATTCGCGTGGTCACCCGCTGCCGCAACACGATCGGGCAGCGCGGCGTGCTCGGTATCCGCTTGCAACCCAACCATCCCGCAGACGATGTTGCCGGCATCTTGCTTTCCTCGTTCGACGGCCTGCTCTATGGCTGCGGCGACGCCGTGATCGGGGTGAACCCGGCGACAGATTCCGTGGAGACCGTCTCCGCCATCCTGGGCGCGCTGCAGCGCCTGATCGAGGCTTACAAGATTCCCACGCAAGCCTGCTGTCTGGCGCACATCTCCACGCAGCTCGCCGCTCTCGACCGCGGCGCGCCCGTCGATTTGCTGTTTCAATCCATTGCCGGAACGCAGAAAGCGAATGAAAGCTTTGGTGTAAGTCTGAGTATGCTGCGTGAGGGAAGAGAGCGAGTGTTGGAGCATCACAAGCAGAGATTTGAAATTTCAAATTTTAAATTTCAAATTTCAAATCTCTCCGCTACTCCCAACGTGATGTACTTCGAGACCGGCCAAGGCAGCGCGCTTTCCGCCGAAGCCCATCACTGCGTGGACCAGCTCACGCTCGAAGCGCGCGCTTACGGCGTGGCGCGCGCCTACCAGCCATTTCTGATCAACAGCGTGGTCGGCTTCATCGGACCGGAGTACCTCTACGACGAGCGCCAGATCATCCGCGCCGGGCTGGAGGACCACTTCATGGGCAAGTTGCTGGGTCTGCCCATGGGCTGCGACGTTTGTTACACCAACCACGCCGCTGCTGACCAGAACTCGGCAGACAATCTTCTCCTGCTGCTGGCCGCGGCGGGATGCAACTATTTTATGGGCGTCCCCTGCGCCGACGATGTGATGCTCAACTACCAGTCCACCAGCTTTCATGACGCGCTGGCCGCGCGGCGGCTCTTCGGCCTCAAGCCCGCTCCTGAGTTTCTGGAATGGCTGCAAGCGACGGGTATATATAAAGGAGACGGGCCGGCACGGCTGGAAGACGGCTTGCGCAAGCAGCTGGTTGCGGGACTGGAGAAAGCAATTAGCAAATAGCAGTTGGCAATTGGCAGTTAGGCCAGCTAAAGCTATGACCGAGGATCTAAGCAAACGCGCCGGTTCTGATTTCCTCGACAAGATTCGCGCCCGCACGCCAGCTCGCGTGCTCAGCGATCGCGCGGGGGCCGGCTATCGCACGGTGACGCACCTCGATCTGCGTCTTGCCCACGCTGCGGCGCGCGACGCGGTCCGCAACGAGCTCGACCTGGAGAACGATTTGGGCGCCCAGTTTGTTCGTGACTGGAACCTGTTTGCGGTTACGACGCAACCCAAGTCCAAGGACGAATACCTGCTTCGTCCCGACCTTGGGCGGCTTTTCAGCCAGGACGCGGAACGGACCGTTCAGGCGCGTTGTCCGCGGGAAGCCGATCTGCAGATCGTGATTGGCGACGGCCTCTCAGTGACCGCGGTCTCGGCGCAGGTTCCGTACTTGCTGCCGCTGATTGCGCAACGCGCAGAACACCGCGGCTGGAAACTGGGCCAGCCCTTTGTGGTGCGCCACTGCCGCGTAGGTCTGATGAACCAGGTGGGCGAACTGCTTGCCCCTCGCGTAGTGGTGCTCCTGGTCGGGGAACGACCGGGTTTGGCCACGGCCGAGAGCCTTTCCGCTTACACGGCGTTTCAGCCTCGCTCCGGGCACAGCGACGCCCAACGCAACCTGATCTCCAACATCCACGCCCGGGGCGTGCCGCCGGAAGTTGCCGTCGAGAGGATCCTCAATCTGGCCGCGCAAATGATGCGCCGCAAGATCAGCGGTGTACGGCTTAAAGAAGAACTTCCCCGGGCAGAATCAAGCTAGAGCATTTCCCGCATCGGCGTGAACCGCGCTCTACGCTGACACCGCCCGGGACTTCTTAACATTCTTATTTCCCGGGGTAATTTCACTTGCCAAGTTCTTGTCTACGCTGCGGCCGCAGCTTGCTTCGTGTGCTCGATACGCAGGTTACTTTGGTGCCGTCCCAACGTGTGGAAGTTACTTCCGTGATGCTCCATTTGTGCGCGAGGCAAGTTATTCTCTGACCACTGTGCCCAACATAAGTCAACAACCAAAAAAGGCTACCGTGATCGTCTTTCCAGGCCCACTGGAGAACATGCCTGTGCCCCGTTGGAAGAGTGCGGCCTCCGTGGCCATGTTCCCCTCGCGAACTGCGAAG
>DATFXI010000071.1:0-3627 GCA_035316085.1 Candidatus Angelobacter sp. | reverse complement strand
CCGAGCGGTTTAAGCGGCCCGACTGGAATGAATTCGAACCCAAGGAAGCCGTTCGCGGCAAGCGGCAGCTCGTGGATTATCGACTTAGCCTGATCGAGCGACTCGGTATTCATCAGGAAGATCACGCCCGGCTTATCCTCGCGGAACCAGAATTGCTCGATCTTGCCTTCAAGATAAAGTTTGAGTGTGTCCGGAACTTCCTTCCGCATAATCTGCTGTCTCTCTTCGTCCGTGATCGGCTTGGCGAATGATCCGATAGCGAAAACCTTCATGACTATTCTCCTTGTACGGATAGGAATTTTAAACGACCTTTTCTATGGTCGGAGCTATAGCGCAGGATGACGCGCAGGGCTTTGGCAGCTTCGCCCACGGTGTATTTTTTGCCCATGCTGCTTTATACCATCAAGCTCAGCCGGCGTTAAGTTTTTTCAGGCATTTGAAGAGCTTATAGCAAACGCGCTAAATGAGATTAGCGTAATCTCGATCAAGGGCGCCTAGAGCGACGGCTCGAAAACGAGGGAAGTTCTCTCACAACCTCGCTGGCGTCCTTCCCAAAAAAAGTGGGAGAGACGTGAGAGAGCATGCCAGCACCTCGTTCCGACACCGTTTCGGTGGGCTTGGCCCGGCATTTACTTAATGGGCGCAGCTACCCTTCCTGCATCAGGAGGGGACTTGCGGATCGCGTTACTGCGCAGCCCTAATTTTGGACAGCCCTGCTTTGAAGGAGACGTGTCTATGGATGGAGCGGATTCCCTATTCGTGGGGCGTGAGCAGTATGCTCAAGCCCCACCCGCGATACGTTCGTGGTTACGCATTGCCCGCCTGGCGCTTGGCATTGGCCTCATCGTCTATCTCACATGGTCCACCGCAATCGAATGGTCCAGGCTGCTGGGTCTGGTCCACGCTTTGCCGCTCACTGTCTCAGCGCTGCTGCTGCTCTTTCTCGCTGTCTTGGGAACATCGTGGCGACTCTCAATGCTGCTTTCGGGAGTGGGATTGCGGCTCTCCCTGGGCGCTTCCCTCCGGCTATCGTTGATCGGCGGGTTCTTCAACAACTTCTTGCCGGGTTCCAGCGGAGGCGACCTGGTGCGGATCTACCTGGCGGCCCCACCCGGTCAACTCGCCGAGGTCGGCGTCACACTGTTGATCGACCGTGTGATTGGCGTCATGGCATTCATGTTGGCCCCGCTGCTCCTCGCCGTTTTTCAGATGCAGGTGATCATTCATCATCCAGCGTTGGCTCTGCTGTTGACGGTGGCTGCGGGCGGATCCCTCTTCCTGGTTCTGATTGTTTTCTTTGGGGTGCGCCGGTGCGAAAGCTTTTTGCTGCCCGCACTGCGAGTGCTGAACTTCGTGCGGCTGCGCGGCCTGGGCGAACGGTTCTTTGTTACCGTGCACGCGCATTCGCAGAACATGCCGCTACTGGTGCGAGCGCTCGGCATTTCGCTGCTGGTGCAGGCGCTTGTGATCTTCTCCTATCAAATGATCCTGCTTGCCAACGGCGCTGCGTCCATGAGTTGGCAAACCGCGCTGCTGACGCCCTTCGGACTGCTCGCGAATGCGTTGCCCCTAACGCCCGGCGGCTTGGGTGTAGGGGAGGCAGCGTTTGAGACGCTGTTTCTGTCCGTTGGCGTCCGCGGCGGCGCCGAGGCAATACTCTCCTGGCGCCTGCTCACAACCGTGTTGGATCTATTTGGTGGAGTATTTCTCTTAATGGGCCGCACCGATATGGGCGCCACTGACCATAAGATGTCCGTATGACGCGACGTACTGTTGCGCTGAAGCTCGGCTTCAGCTGCTGGTTGATTTACACGTTGCACTTCGCGACCAACATGGTCCGGGAAAACTACCTGGCGCTCGCTATCGGTGATCACTTTTCCTTCCGGCTCCATGAATACGCCAACTTGCATGACGACATCTTCGAGACGCCTGGATACGGCTGGCACATCGGAAGCAACCCAGGCGCATCGCTGATCGGGGCGATTCCTTACATACTGAGCAGGCCCGTGATAGATCGCGTCGTCGAGCGCGTGCGCCGGACGAGGCATGAGAATGGCCGCGGCGCGCCGCCGCATTACGACGCGCCTACAGAGAAGGATCGCCGCTTTTATGAGGAGGCCTGGCGTCGTGGCTTCGATGTGAAATTCGGTCTCGCGTCCTTCGTCATGCAGTCATTTGCCATGGCCGTCATTTCAGCGTTAGGCGTCGTCGTCATGTACCTGCTGGTCGTTAGCGTTGTCGAACAGCCTGCAGCGGCGCTCGCCATGGCGCTGTTGTACGCGTTTGGCACACCGGTCTTCCTCCGCACGGGATTTCTCAACCACAACCTTATGCTCGCTCATGTCGGCCTGCTCGGTTTCGCGATCCTATGGAATCGCTGGGAGTGGCCGAGCGCCTCACCCGCTCGGCGGTTCTTTCTTGCCGGTGTGACGGGCGGCACCGCCGTACTGCTGGACTACAGCGGACTGGTCATCCTTGCTGCGCTATGGCTGTACGCGATCGTCAAGTACTCACGAGAACACGGAAAACCCGGCGTGTTGGGGCTGACTTTCATCTATGCCGCCGGCGCCCTTGGGCCGGTCGCCGTGTTGTGGTTTTACCAGTGGCGCTCGTTCGGCCACCCATTCCGGCCGCCCCAGCATTGGATGCCGCCTGTGGAATACAGCGATCAAGGTTATCAGGGCGTTGCCTGGCCGCAGTGGTCGCTGGCGACTTCTTTGGCGTTCGATTATCGATTTGGTCTGTTCACAACTTGTCCGTTGTTTCTCCTGGCCGTCGTCGCGCCGTTCGTGAATCGCCGTTGGCGCTTGCTGCCCCGTGCGGAGTTAGTCATGTGTCTTGGCGTCAGCGCCGCGCTGTTTCTGTTCTTCAGTTGCGTCCAATATACGCGATGGCAGTTCAACACGGGCATCCGCTACCTCTCGCCGGCTTTCCCATTTCTTTTTCTCGCGGTTGTGTCCGTGCTGCGGAAACTGCCGCCGCTTTCTGTCCGGTCTATCTCGGTGGCTTCTGTTGCGATTGCCTGGTGTATGGCCATGGTCCGCGATGTCTCGGGCGGCAAGGTCGAGCTCACGGATCCCGATACTGGTTTGGGCGTGCTCGACCCCATCCGCACAGTATTTACGAGTGGCCTCCAACTACCGGCAATCACAACGCTTTCGCGAATGGATGCCTACCGTCATTTGATCGATCCGAATTTCGCGACGCTGTTGCTGTTCGTGCTCGCCGCGGTCCTTGTCCTGGTGGTCTGGAAGCCCAAGGCGCTAAATGTTGGAAGACCGATATCGGCCTTCCGGTAGACGACTGAGTTCAAACTATCGTCGGTTCCGCTACGTGCGTCGCAAGAGCAGATAGCAGCGGCGGCTCGGGTACTCGTTTGCGGAGAGGGGCTAGCGATCAAGCCGCGCACGAAGCTCGAAGCCCGCCCTTCGCATATCCTCGAGCTGGTAGTCCTCAAAACGGTGATGCCGGTGTTTCCGCACCAAGCTCACCCAGCTCCTGCCACGCTCCAAATGGGCCATATCGGTTTCGCTTAAATGCTACCTGGACCTGCTGGCTGAGGGTAAAAGCTTCGATGTGGGCGGGAAAATCAAAGCCGGTGGCAGCGCTCGACAATGGAGTCACCCA
>DATFXI010000070.1:0-7076 GCA_035316085.1 Candidatus Angelobacter sp. | reverse complement strand
GCGCGCTTTGGCTGAAGGCAGCCGCGCCGGAGCTGCGCCGCTGAGAGCCTGCAAAACCGGCCGCACGAACAAGTCAAAGCAGACCATGGTGGAAACCGGATTCCCGGGCAGGCCAAAAAACGGAATCGCACCGCGCCGGTTTCGAACCTCGCCCAACCCGCCCGGATCACGGGCGGAACGGCTTCGCCCCGGGCCGTTGCCTTCGCGTGAAAACTTGACTTCACCGAACACCACGGGACGTCCTGGCTGAATCCGCGCGCCGGTGAAGAGGAAGTCGGCGCCCATCTTTTGGAGCGCTTGTTCCACCAGATCGAACTTGCCCATGGAGACACCGCCGGAGAGGAGCAAGATGTCCGCTTCCAGACCGGCGTAAATCAGGAACGCGAGCTTGCGCGGCTCGTCGGGCGCCACCGGCAGGCGCATCGCTTCGCCGCCGGCGGCTTCCACTTGTGCCGCCAGAGAATATGTGTTGCTGTTGCGGATCTGGAACGGGCTGGGGGTACGGGAGACTTCCACCAGCTCGTCGCCGGTAGCCAGAATGGCCACGCGCGGCTTTCGCCAAACTTTGACTCTGGCCTTGCCACAAGCGGCAGCCAGCGCGATCTGCGCTGCAGCCAGCGGGGTGCCGGAAGCAAGCATGTGCTGGCCGGCGCGCGCCTCAGCTCCGCGCGCCACCACATTTTCGCCCGCGCTCACGGCGCGCTGGACTTCCACGTGACCGCTTTCCGAAGCTTGCGCCGTGTACTCCACCATGACCACGGCATCTGCGCCTTCTGGGAGGGCGGCGCCGGTCATGATCTCCGCCGCTTCGCCGGGACTAACGCGCCCGGCAAAGGCCGTGCCTGCCGCAATCTGGCCGACGACGCGCAGTGTTGCAGGAACTGTCTTGAGATCGGCGGCCCGCAACGCATAGCCGTCACGGGTAGCGCGCGGGAATGGCGGGAAGTCGCGGTCAGCCAAAACCGGCTCGGCCAACACTCTCCCCAAGGCGTTTAACAGAGCGATCTCCTTGGCTTGCGTTACCTCCGGCTGCGAGCGCGCGGCGTAGTCGAGAACCGTGGCGTAGGCCTGCTCAAAGCTCAGTACTCCGGCGGATTGGGCGACGGCGGTCATGTCGTGGCTGATTCGATAAGGCGGCCCCTTTGCCTGTCATGATAATAAACAAGCCTCCGGGCAGCGCGGCCACAAACATGAACCGGCGATTTCTGGAGAGTTTCGCAGCGGCGAGGCGGGCAACTCAAATAAAACGAAGCGAGGAATCTGCCGGTAGCCGATGATCAGTAGAAGGCAGATTCCTCGGGGAGACTGGCAGCCTTCAGTTAACTTTTTGGCTTTGGTGGGAAGTCTTTAAACATCTTCTCCAATGCTTTGTCGAGCTTCTCAGTGTTTTTCTCCGGCTTGTTCGAGAGTTGGTCAGTGGCGGTTCCCCGGAAGATCAGCTTCTTGGTGTGGGTGTTGAGGACGTCTACCACCATCGTGCCCACATTCACAGTGTTCTCGGTGGTTTGCGCCATCCCGCCTCCCCAGCCCCAGCCACCGCCGCTGTACCAGGTGTCGAGCGACTTCTGCTGTTGCACGGCACCGTGAATCACCACCAGGGCATCGGCCGAAGCCGGGTCCGTCGCCTGGGTCCATCCCTTGGCCGTAAGTTGAGAGATGATGTCCGCTTTCGCGCGCTGCTGCTGCAACGGATTGTTCCATTCCGTACCAAACTGCACGGCAAAGGTGTGGATCTGGGAAAAGTCGAAACTGTGGTCGTAATCGGTGTTGACCTTCTGCGCGAAGGCCAGCGATGCTGTCAATAACAAAGCGATTGCAACTCCGAATTTGAACTTCATTTGCGTCCTCCTTGAATCTTCCAGTGAACTCGTGGCGCAGCCAGTTGCCCGGCCATGGGTTTGCCCATAATTCCAGTTAGAAGCCACTCGGCCGGCTGCAAACGCCGGAAACCAACGGCATCCCTCAATTCAATTGGATGCCGTGCAATCCGCGCGTTCTGTGCGCTTTCCTGCGATTCAAATGAGATTCAGCTTCGCTTCTGCAGCTCGGGCCAGGGTCTCTCAGCTGCTTCCACGTGGGTTTGGGGCAGAGTTCCAGTACACTCTCCCGGGCAGGGAGAGTCGCTTTACGAACTATGGAGGTGAGGACGGCAGACTTGTCGGGCGCGTGGCGCGCTGATCGCGCTCCACGCGCCGTTACTAGGAAGAAGGCAGCGCGTAACTACTGCTGCACGGCCACGGTGGTCTTTTTCCCCGGCTTCCTTTCCGGGATGTTGTCGTCAACCACAATCTTTCTGACGGGACCGTTGGCCGTGGCGACCGAAATCCAGGTGTACGGCGGCGTGCCATTGGCATCGAGCGCTGCGGCCTTCTGTTCTACATAGGTAGCCAGGTCCTGACGGATCCGGCCCATGGCCGCAGCATCGTTGGCGAGCGGGCCATCGCCCTTCTTGCCCTCGGCTTTGACGGAGTCGACCAGCGAATCCAACATCCCGCAGAGCACACTCAGGTCGTTATAAAGCTTGAAGGTCGCGGAAAAGCTGCTGGAGGCGCGGACGTTCTGGACCAATCCCGGCAAGGCGTCGTGCAGATTACGCTGGACCGATCCGGCAATTTCTTGCGTCTTCTGGCTGTGCGAGCTCTCGCGATGCCAGAAGCGCCAGGCTGTCTTCCAGCTGAAGCTGTGTTTTTCCGCGCTGAGATCGGCCAGATCGCTTTGCGTAGCTGCGCTCACGCGCTCCAGGTCAGCCAACGTGGGCTCGAGAGGCGAAACCACGGGTGCGGGCGGCGCTGCGGTGTGCTTCTTTTTGTTCCTCTGCGCGTTTGCGGCGGGCGCCGCCAAGGCCAGACTCAGGGCAAGACAGACGATTGCCACAGGGACTCTCTTCATAAACTCCTCCCCCAGTCCCCTCAGCATAGCCTCGTTCCGCCCAGTGCGGCGGTTACCGACGGTCACGTCCAGGCGTGTGGTGCTGAATTTTCAGCCCCTTCCTGCAGTCGCGCGGCGGGCGTTGCCGCGCGCCGAGCGCTTGAGCTTCTTCAACTTGCGCTCCTCACTGCGATGCTGGCGGCGGTCCTCTTTAGCAAAGTCCTTTTTCTTCTTGGGCGAGCCGAAGATCTGGCTCCATTTGCCGTTCTTGAAGATGATCTGGTAGCCGCCCTTCAGGATTTCAAAAGGCTTGCTGACCGCGTCCATCTGATCAAAGCGCACGGAACGCGGCGGGTGGAACTCTTCAAAGTATGCGGGATAGACGAAATTACTCATCGCAATGCCATTGACTTCGAAGTTGAGCGCTTCCACCGGGTCGGCGCTTTCATAGGCGTACACCAGCGTGCGATCGGGGCCGGTGCTCATGAGGTTGATGGCCGGATCCACCAGCATCTCTACCAGTTCGTGGGAAGCCGACACACTTACCAGGTCGCCGTTGGCGAGCGTGGTCCGTACGAAGACTTTGGACTGCGGCAAACCTTCGTTGGTCAGGTCGTGATAAGCCAGGGCGTTAGCCTGGTCTGCGTCGTCAAGAAACACCATGGCCCACGCGCCTTGCACAAAGTCTTCAGAGCGCACCAGCGTGGCCGGCGTGCCCCAGACCGGAGCGACGAAGTTGTCAATGTAAGCTTGCATGGCAGCAATCAACTGGTCGAGATCAACGCCCAGCGGCGTCTGCGCCTTATTGAAACAGGCGATGGTAGGTCTTTCTCCCTGGTTGAATGCGCCGAAGGTTGGTTTAGTGCCCATGCCGTCCTCCTTACAGAATTGGAAATGACCGCCGCAGCGGGCGCCACTTTGCGAGTCGCGCCACCGTGACAGGTATGGACCTTGGGTTAATCGCTCAAGAGGGGCGGCAAGAGAGGTCTTGCCAGAAGCGATTCGCAGCATGTTATACGCTTGGGCGCATGAGGCGTCAATCGCAGAAGGAAGCACTAGTTCCGTTTTGGAACGATCTGCGGCCCGTCAGGATGTTGCGACTGGCTTGATGGCCAAGGTTGAAATGCCGCCTACTTCTTCGCCTCTGGTTCCTTCTCCTTCACTGGTTCCTTCTCCTTCAGGTACGAAGCGGAGAATGTGCCTTTGGCCTTCGCGACCGGCAAGAGCGTGGGATAAAACTGCACGAACGTGGTATCGACTGCACCGTGCTCGATGTGGCAGCTGTAGCAATTGGCGGTGGTGGGGATTATCTCCGCCGTCTTGGTATCGTGGGCCATGAAGAAGGCCCACTTGCCCGGGAAGCGCGCCTCGTCTTTCACGTGAACTTCCAGGCCGTGCACATCGACGCTCTGGTAGTTCCCTTTCTCGTTGATGGATCCCTTGCCTTCGGCGCGACGGCCCTCAAGCACCATGACGGTTTTGTCGGGCCACGTGCCTGTCTTCAAGAATGCCTGGTAAGCCTCAGGATTCACGAAGACGTTATCGAACATGTGATGTCCCATGCCCGCGGCGTCGGGGCTGTAACTCATATCGAAACCAGAACTCAGGTAGATCCACTCGCGATAGTTCTCGGGAAACTTGAGCTTACCGTCCGCCGTGTATTCCGGCCCACCAGGGGGCGCGGCATAACGGAACGCCGCAGCAGAAACGACAATGATTGCTAAGACTGCGAAAACGAGAATGCCTTTGATCTTGGTCAGCATGGCGACAAGTATCGCGCGGCATCCCAGGGTCGGCAAGGCTGAATCCTGCGCCAACCGGTAATCTGGCTGCATTTCACGCACAGCTCGCCGCTCTCTGGGATACGATGCCTAGCATGGAGAACCAAGCCTCGTTCGTCCGGATACCGAGGTGGTTCTGGGTTGCCTCGATATGGCTCGGCGTCGGGCTCTTCGACGCAACCCAAACCGTGGTTTCCATGCGCGCCGAAGGGATGCATCACGCATGGATCCGTCTTTTCTGGACTTTGCTTCTTTCCTGGCTGCCGCTTGCACTCGCCACACCCTGGATCTTGCGCTTGGGACGCCGATATCCGCCGGTGCACCTGCGGCCTTTCTCGGCGTGGCCGATCCATCTCGCCACGGCAAGTGCGATCTGTTTCGTCACCGCGGCGTGGATCGCCGGGATGGAAAAGCTGCTGAACCCCTGGGCCTACTCTCACGATCCCGGCCGATACCTGACTCTCTTGTCCCACAAGTTCTGGAATGGGCTGTTTTCCTTTGTACTTCTGTACGCTTCGGTGCTTGCCATCAGCTACGCGCTTGCATCCCGCGAGCGCCTGGCGCGACAGCAAGCAGAGACCGCTCGCCTGAATGAACAACTTTCCAAGGCGCAACTCAGTGCGCTACGAAGGCAGATTGAACCGCATTTTTTGTTCAACACGCTCAACGCGATCGCCGGACTCGTGCGCGAAGGCCGCACTGAAGACGCCGTGAGTATGATCGCGACGCTCAGCGATCTGCTTCGCCGCGTGGTTGCGGAGCCTGGCCGGCATGAGGTCCCTCTCGGCGAGGAACTTGCGTTCATGCAGAAATATCTCGACATTCAGAAGATGCGTCTGGCGGACCGCCTCACGGTGGATGTCAACGTTCCAGCTGAGCTTCACACGGCGAGCGTTCCAAGCCTCATTCTGCAACCCCTGGTGGAGAACGCCATCGAGCACGGTATCGCAAAGCTCTCCCAGGGAGGCGCCGTGCGGGTTGGCGCTTGCAGAAGTAACGGCAGGTTGAGTCTCACCGTTGACAACGACGGTCCGGTATTCTGCGGGGCTTCAAAAGCAGAACACGCGGGCATTGGATTATCCAACACCAGGAATAGATTAGAGAGCCTTTACGGCAACAACTTCTCGTTGACCATCCATGAACAAGATCGTGGAGGCGTTCAAGTATCAATCAGCTTGCCATTCCGGGAGAAGTGAATTGGTCCAGCAGCTGGCAAGAATACGTACGGTAATCGTTGACGACGAACCACTGGCTCGACGCAGCTTGTCAATACTCCTCGAGCGCGATCGTGAAATCGAGCTCGTCGGCGAATGCAGCTCCGGCGCCGAGGCCTTCGCCACGATCCGCAGCGTCAGGCCTGACCTGGTTTTCCTCGACGTCCAGATGCCCGATCATGATGGGTTCGATCTGCTTGAAATGCTCGGCCCTGATCTTCCGCCGGCGACGGTCTTCGTAACCGCGCACGATCAATACGCCCTGCGCGCGTTCGAGTCCGGCGCGCTCGACTATCTGCTGAAGCCCTTCGATAATGCCCGTTTCGAACGCGCCCTCAGCCGTGCCAAAGAAAGACTCGCCTCCGCGACCAGCCCGCGCAAAATGGAACGCATCATCATCAAGAGCGCCGGCCAGATATTCTTCGTCCGCCCTGCCGAGGTTGATTGGATTGAGGCGGCGGATTACTACGCGTGCCTTCACGTCGGCCCCAAGAGTTACTTGCTGCGGCGCGCCATGGCAGAGCTTGAACACGACCTCGACCCCGAGATGTTTTGCCGCATTCACCGGTCGACCATCGTCAACTTGAACCGTGTCCGGTCGATTGAGGTCACTCGGGATGGGGAAAGCGAGGTCTGCCTTGAAGGAGGGGCACGTCTGCGGCTGAGCCGAAGCTACCGCGGCCTACTCAAGGGCCGGCTTGGGATCAAGGCCGGCCAATTTGGCGATTCGCATTAGAGTCTTCCAGCGCAGAACCGCGCGTCAGCGTTACGGTTTCTTCGTCGTCAGCGGGGGCGGCAGCAACTGCTCGAGCGGCACAAACTCCGTGGGATAAACGCCCGTGTAGCACGACGTGCAGTAAGTAGTCTTCTCGCCTTCGGCGCACGCCTCTTTCAGGCCGGCGAGCGAGAGATACGCCAGAGAATCCGCGCCGATATAGTCGCGAATCTCGTCGACCGTCTTGTTGGCGGCAATGAGCTGGCTCTTTACCGGAGTGTCCACGCCGTAATAGCAGGGCGAGATCGTGGGAGGGCAGGAGATGCGGAAGTGCACCGCAGCGGCGCCGGCATCGCGCACCATGCGCACAATCTTGCGGCTGGTGGTGCCGCGCACGATGGAATCGTCAATCAGCACCACGCGCTTGCCGGCCAGGATGCTGCGCACCGGGTTCAGCTTGAGCTTGACGCCGAAGTCGCGTACACGCTGCTCCGGTTC
>DATFXI010000069.1:0-5629 GCA_035316085.1 Candidatus Angelobacter sp. | reverse complement strand
GTTGCCCAGCGCACTCAGCGAATTCTGGACCACGAACTGGCCCTGGCGCGATGCCACGCGCTTCCCATAGCCAGCCCATCCGCCGCCCCAGGCCGCCGGGTGGTTCCGCGCCTGGTCGGAAAGGGAGAACACCGCCGTCTTAGCATAAATGCCGTAGGTGGTAAAAGTCGCCCTCACCCAGAGCTTCACGCGCTCATGGCCGTCCAAAGATCTGAGCGGCACGTCTTTGGGAACGTACGCGCCATAAAGCCAGTTGACTTTCGTGGCATCGCCCGGCTTGGGAGTGGGAGATGGCGATGCTTGTGGTGTGGGTGTCGCCTGAGGAGGAGGCGCTGTTGACTCCTCTTGCGCGATCACAGAGCCGGCGAGCAGGGCGACGACCAACACCAAGAACCCGGGCCGCATGCGTTCACAACTTCTGGTAATCCGAGTTCTGGATCGCTACGATGAGTTTCTTGCTCACGGCGGTGATCATCGCGTTGGCCACATGGTTGGTGCCGTCGGGCAACCGGGCAAACCGGAGGGAAATGTCGACAGCATCCTTCGGGTCCGTCAGGTACGATGCAACCTGTACGCTCTGGATCGCTTTGGTCTGCTGATTAAAAACCAGGGTTACGTTGTCGTTGGGCTTGATGTAATTCCTGATCACCATTCGGATTTCATCGGGTGCCCCAGCCGAACCGAGCGTTAGATTTCCTTGCTGAAAGGCCTGCTGCAAACGCTGTGGGTCAGGTTGCGCGTATTGGTGCGCCAGGGCCGCGAGCTGCTGCCCGAGCTCCTGAAACTCCTCTTTCTTTTTTTCCTTGACGTGTTCTTTCAGCCGGCCTTCGCGCCCGCCGCCTGACGATTGCGGCATCGCAGCAACCTCTGTTTTTTGCGGTTGGCCATCTGGGCCCAAACGCACTTCGTACGTCGTCTGCTTTTTGACTTCGCCTTTCAAGCTGATGGTCTGCTGCTCGGTCCAGGCATACTGTGCCAAGGCCTGCTTGTTCCTCGCCGATGCCTCCTTGACCGCCACCAGCTTCTGTTGCAACTCGGGGTCCTGGGCAACAACCGTAAGCGGCCACAACGCAAGAATCGCGGCGCTGACCGCGAAAGCGGCAGCTACCATTTTCACCAGGCATTGATTTTTCATAAGTCTCCTTTCTCTTTAGGTAGAGGCGAGACTCCGGGCTTCTACAGAATGAATCGGTGTTAAGTGAGATGTGCCGGCTTTTTTGCAGGTTGTAGTGAAGGGCAGCAGCAACCGTGCGAGGGATTCTTCCCTTCTGAATTGGGTGCTCAATCACGCCCGGCACGTTCCGAGCTATTTCTTGGGCTGCTTCCCTTGTTGTTGTTCCTCGTCCAATTGTTTGAGCTTCTTCTCCAACATCTTTTTCTCGTCCGCCTTGGACAACTGCGGGTACAGGAGCGTCATTTGAAAGCGGAACTGCCAAGGAGCGGACGGAGGGTTGTTGGGGCGCACGGCGTTTCCGTAAATATTGATCTCGGCGTTCACCGGCTGAAAGCCGAGCTTGAACACGCGCCCCAGGCCCCCGCCGAAGGGCACCACCCATTTATCGCCGGGCGCGGCATTCCAGTTTGCCGTAAGGATGGGCCCGCTGTTCATATACCAGCCATGGCCTAGTTGGTAGACGAAGAAGTATTGCAAGCTCATCTGGTTCACGTCCGGACGACCCGAAGGCCCGGCAACCGACCAGACGTTGCTTGTAACGGCGCCGATCGTCCAGGGGCCGGGCTGCACCAACGCCACCACGCCGGGTCCCAGGCTGGTCTTACCCTGCCCGAGAAGCTGACTTGTGGCTGTGGGGAGAGCGAAAGCTGGTCCGGCGCCCCAAATGAGTTTGCCGGGCTTGGATGGAGAAAAGAAGAACGTCGGATTCATGTCTCCGAGTCCAAAGGTCCCGCGATCGTTCTGCCTCAAGTCCGGCTGATAGATCAGCGGCGTGATGATGCGCAGGATCAGGTTCCAGTCTTTGCTGATGCTCACGGGAATGACGGGTTGAATGTTGAGCACATTCTGGATACGCCCGTCCGCCGTGATATTGGGATTCATGTTGTTTTGAAAAGGCACGCTGATCAGATTGGCTACTGGATTCTGCACGTCCTTCTGCAGCTTTTGAGAGTGCTCATCCTCGTCCGCCGGAGGTTTCTGCTGCGCGAGGGCGGTCAGGGCGAAAAGCAACATGGTCAAGAGTGGTATCCCAAACCGTGCGCGCCGCGCTGACCTGAACAAACGATCTAATCCTCCCTATTCTGGATGCGGCGGCAGGAACTCAGGATGTCAGGCCATTATTCACGTCCTTCGCTCTGCTGCCGGTAAGGGTTGACTAACGGCACGCCCCACACAGCGCTGCGCATCAGGGGAACCATTGATTGACACGGTTCCCGCGTGTTGTAAGCTCCTCCTCTTGCAAGAACAATTAAAGTCCATATGAATCCAGGACCCAATCGTGACGCGAATTAGCGCGCGATTCTTTGCTTTGACCGTCTTGCTGGCGACGTCGCTGGCTTCCGCCGCGGCTCAACTATCACCTTGCTACGCCGGATTTGAGATTTCGCCCGCCTGCATCACGGAGCGCGGGCTGGACCAGAAAGTGGCCGCGTATCAACACAAAATTACTGAAGCCATGTGGAGGTTAGGCGCCAGTTACAAGATCAACCTTCGCGTGGTCAATGACCCGGCAGCGGCCGGCTATGACCCCTCGGTAGGCGATGTGTTCACTGACGTGGTCCGCAACGAGGAGATGCGCAATCAGTCGTTCATCATCAACGTGACTGCAGACTTCCTGGAAAAGCAGCCGGAGATCCTGTTTGAGGCATCGTCGCTTCATGAACTCTGCCACGTAATGAACGACGATTTGACGGGATATCACCGCAACGCTGCAAATCCGGAAACTGCCGAAGAACATTGCGTTTTTGAAGCCGTGGGAGAGTCACGGTACCAGCAATACCTGAAAGCGCATGCCGCGTACCGGCATTGGGACACATTAACCTACGACCGGGTTCTCCAAAGAGTGAAAAACGTAGTGCTTGTTCCGGCGCCCAGCGAGATCGACGAAGCGGACAGACTCGCCCAGGAATATTTCAGGAAGCATGCCGACGGGGAAGAGCACCTCCTGGTTTACAACGGCGAGCTGCATGATGTGAGCCTCAATTCCACGCGGGACACCGTCCGGCACGATCCGGAGAAACTCAGGGCTGTGATCAAGGCGGGAAGGCCAATGATCTTCTTTCACAATCACCCGCCGGAAGACGGCAGGGCGGCGATGTTCCCAAGCTATGACGACTTCGGAGTCGCGGGACTCCTTTCTTTCATGGTGTACCGGGAGAATCCAGGTCTTCTGGTTGAATTCAGGGTCATACAGCTCGGGAAACAAAGCACCATCGTGTCGTATGGATTCAAGGGGCCGGCAGTCAAGGACATCAAGAAACTTGCCTCCGAGTATCGCAATGCCGCATCCCAGCACGCGGATACTGCGCCGATTGAACTGAAACAAAACCTTCTCGACTACCACCTGGCACAAGACGCCTTCAACCAATACCTGCAGTACGTGTGCCCGGTAGACCTCACCCGCAAAGATGCGGAAGTATGCCGGACGCATCCCGAATACTTCCTCTGGCCCAGCGACAGGTTTTTCGTTCACTACCGCCCGCCACAGCCCGCATCGCCAAGCCGCGTGGAAGCGAGCAGTCAATAGCTCCGGCAATCACCGTGGTGAGTCTCCTTCTCGAAGGCGAAGATGCGTTTCCAGTCGTTCTTCGACCACCGCTATTTTCCCAACTGTGCCAGGGCGTTCTCCAGCGGAGCGCTCGAAATGTGAAGTAATCCGCCGAAAGGATTGTAGAGTTCCAGGATCAGAAGGATGGCTCCGGCAACAGACACGGCACACAAGAATAAGGTGACCATCACGGTGGAATTGCGTGGCGCGTGCAGGCCGAAACTCGCGAACACCACCGTAAACCAGAAAACGACAACGATCAGAAGCCCCTTGGGGATGGGGAAACTCTCTTGCTCGAACATGAGCCAGCGGGTGCTTCCAATCTCCATGGCAACATTCAAGGCAGCCCCTTTGATGGAGCGTTGCGTATCGTTTTGCGGCGCGAGTTGCTGAATCTGGTCATACAACACCTCCGCGCCCGCGCCGGGCGCTTGCGGCGCGCGGCCGGAATGTTCGCTCCGAAATACCCGGTCAAGGATGACCGTTACTCTGCCGCGTAGCTCAGCGCGGGCCCCTTGCGACTCCGGCCCGTAATGAGCCAGGAGACGGTCCAACATCACGAGCTTGGCCGATATCGACGTCAGTTCGTCCTTCTGCGAGGAGTAAAAGGTCCAAGCCGCAGCCACCAGCAGCCCCAGGACCAGCGCAGCCATGGTCCCGATCATCCCGATCCCCAGGTTCACGGCGCCTTTAGAATCGGCGCTCAGGTGATCCTGCGGGAGGGATTTGCGAAGGAACATGCCCAGGAGCACGCCGCCAAAGACGCAAATAAATACGATCAGGCTGAGTGCAACGGGACTCATCGCTCCACCCCGGGTGGCGAAGCCGCTCTAGGCGGCGTCGCGGAAGTGTGTTTCTTTGCCAGTCTCGCCTCTGTGGCCAAAAAACATGTGTTTCAACTTGTCCTTGCCGATCACACGGCCCAGCTCCTGCACGGTCACGAATCCCACCATGAGCACTGACAGCCAGATCACGATTGCTCCGGTTCGAGGCGACATCAGTTCGTTCCAAGCCCGCGAATGAGACAAAGCAGGGCCCGCACCCTTGATCAGGCTTTTCAGGAAACTCTCGAGGTAAAGAAAAACGGCCGATCCCACCACGTAGAGTGAGCTTTTCCAGACAATGTTTTGAACCAGAGGTTTGTGCGGAAAAGCGTGGACGAAGGGAAGGAAGTTCACAGTAAGCAGCACCTTGGCTACGATGAGCCCTCCGACCAAAGCGCGAACAAAGCTTGCAATCTCAATCCCGGAGCCCCGGGTGAGCAGCCGGTTGTGGAGCACCAGGAGACAGAACCCCACGGCAAAGAACACGGCTGCCCCTAACAGCTTGATTACCTCTTCCTTAACTCTGGCGGTAAGTGGAGGCATTCAATCCACGCTGACTCTTCGAAACGCGAAGAAATCCAGCTTCCCGTCGTGATTCGAGCCCGAGAAGCTTTAGGTTTTCTTTTTGCGGCCTACTTGCGCGCCGGTGACGTCTTGTCTAACAAGACAATGAGCGCCTTGGCCCCAGCCGGAGGCTGGTCACTGCCCGTCACAATCTCCTTGGCGCTGACTTCTTTGCCGTAGAGAGCCTTGTTGGCGTCGTTGTCGGTATCCATCTTGGCGCCTTGCAGCGACACACCTACCAACGCTCCCTTGGAACGTGAATAGGTCAGGATGTCCTGGTTCATGGCCTGGGCGTCATACTGCGTTGCCTGAGCGCCGGTAGGACCGGCAACCGCATCAGCACCTGTCCCGACCTTGAACTTCCCATTGAGAATCTGCTCGGCGCCCTTCTGGTTCATCACCACCAGGACGAAATCGGTAGCCGATCCCCCAAGTTGCACACCAAGGCTATGCTGGTCGAGCGAATACATGGCCGGCGCGCCCCACTCGCCATTCATCTCCGCGCCTTTGCGGCAAACC
>DATFXI010000068.1:0-8710 GCA_035316085.1 Candidatus Angelobacter sp. | reverse complement strand
GTGACGTCGCCGGCCTTGCTCGAAACCACGATGTTTTCTCCCGCGATTTCACCACGCGCCTCCAGCTGCCCTTCAAGAAGAACAAACATCGCTTCTGCCGGGTCCCCCTGGTGGACGTAGATTTCATCCGGCTGGAGGGTGACCTCCTGTGTCTGGCTGATAAACCAGGCGATCTGATCGTCCGGCAAGCCTGCGAAGATCGGCAGGTGGCGGAGCTCGGAAGTTTCGACCATGCGGTTATACCTTGCTCAGGTACTGGTGAATGAACTGTACTGCCACGGAGCCTTCTCCGACACTAGACGCCACGCGCTTCACCGAGCCATGGCGAACGTCGCCCACTGCGAACATGCCGGGAACGTTGGTTTCAAGCAGAAAAGGATCCCTCTCCAGGGTCCATCCTTTCGGCCGCGCCCCTTGCCACAAGAGATCGGGGCCGGTGAGAATGAATCCTCGTTCGTCGCGTTCCACCTCGCTCCCCAGCCAGTCCGTGCGCGGCAGGGCGCCGATGAAAATGAACACCGAGCTGGCCGGCACCCGCTCAATACGGTCCGTGTCAGAGCAGAGAACCGAAAGCTCTTCCAAATGGCTTTCGCCGTGCACCTCGCCGACGCTGGCATGAGTCCACAATTGGATATTCGGCGTTCGCTTGATCTGATCGATCAAATACTGTGACATGGTGCTGGAGAGAGATTCGCCGCGCACCAGAATGACCACGCGGTCGGCGTATCGGGCAAAGTTCATGGCCGCCTGGCCGGCGGAGTTGGCTCCTCCAACCACATACACGATTTCGCCTTTGCAGGTGATGGCTTCCGTGGACCCACCGCCGTAGTAGACGCCGGCCCCCTGGAGCCTGTCGATTCCTGGGGCTTCCAGCCGCCGCCACTGCACTCCGCTGGCGATCATCAGCGCATGGCATGAGATCTCGTTGCCGTCAGCCAGCTTGACGATGCGATAGGAGCCCTCGGTGCGAAAGGCTGTGGCCTCCTGTGGCGATAGAATCTCCACTCCGAAACGCTGCGCCTGCACCACCGCGCGCCGGGCCAGATCGCCGCCGCTGAGCCCGGTGGGGAATCCAAGATAATTCTCGATGCGCGAACTCATGCCGGCCTGGCCGCCCGGCGCTTCGCGTTCGATGATCACCGTGTGCAGGCCTTCGGAGGCGCCGTACACGGCGGCGGCCAGCCCTGCCGGTCCTCCACCGACGATCGCCAGATCATAAAAACTCGTCTGCGCGTGGGTTCGCAAGCCGACTTTCTGAGCCACTTGGGCGGGAACGCTCTCCAGAAGCTTGGTGCCGTCCGGGAAGAGCACCACGGGCAAATTGGCGGCCTCGGGTCCCAGCGCCGCGAGAAGGCGCTTGGTCTCAGCATCGTTGGCGGAGAGTTCCACATCCACCCATTGATACGGCACGTGATTGCGTGCCAGAAAATCGCGCAACTCGTAGGAACGCGGCGACCAGCGCGTACCCAGCACACGGATTCCCTCAAACGCCGGGTGGTAAGAGGCCTTCCAGTCGTCGAGCAGGTCGTCCAGCTGCGGATAAAGGTGCTCTTCCGGCGGGTCCCATGGCTTCACAAAAAAATAATTGATCTTGACGTCATTGATGGCGCTGATGGCGGCATTGGTATCGGCGTACGCAGTCAGCAAAGCGCGCTTGGCTTCAGGGAAGATCTGCCTGGCCTCCTGCAAAAAGCCGATGCCGTCCATCTTGGGCATCCGCTGATCGGCCAGCAGCAAAGCGACATTGTCATTGCGCACCTTGAGCTGTTTCAAGAGATCGAGCGCTCCATGCGGAGAGTCGCTGGCCAGCACACGGTAGTCGGCGCCGTAGTGAGAACGCAGGTCGCGTTCAATGGCCCGCAAAACGTCGGAATCGTCGTCTACGCTCAGTAAGATTGGTTTGGCCATGATTTCCCGATTGGCTACGGCTAATGATTATCCTACCGCTTGAGTTAATTCCGTTAGATGCGGGAGAGCCGATTTGGTCGCACCCTCGATGTCAAGATCCGGTACCGCCAAAGGATGTTGCCGGCTTGCCAGCGGGCAAAAAGTACGCTCGTTCTTACTGGCACGCGCCGACGCGCTGATCGAGGAATCGGCGCTCCATTGGACTGCGGGCCAGCGCGAGCGCTTTCCTGAAGTGCTCGCGAGCGATTTCGTTCCTCCCGCTGCGAAATTCAAATTCGCCGAGCGCCGCGTGATAGAAGGGATATGCCGCGAGACGGTCGAGGTCAGCGATAGCGCGAATCTCTTCGAGTCCGCGGCGAGGTCCCTCGTGCTGGGCGACGGCGATGGCCCGATTGAGGGCAACAACCGGTGATGGACGTATCCGCATTAACGTGTCATAGAGTGACACGATGCGTCCCCAATCGGTGTCTTCGGCGCGCTGCGCCATGGCATGGACGCACGCGATGGCGGCCTCGATGTGATATTCCGTGATCTCCGGGCCCGTCGCCGAAAGATCAAGAAGCTTTTGCCCTTCAGCCACAAGCTGTGCATCCCACCGGGACCGGTCCTGATCGAACAGCGAGCTCAAATTGCCCAGCGCGTCGACCCGAGCCGGCAGACGCGCGGCGTGGAAACACATCAGCGCGGCGAGAGCGTAAGTCGCCGGCGTAGCCCCGAGCGGATTGTCGAAGAGCAGCGCGGTAAGCCGCATCGCTTCCCGGCAAAGCTCTGCCCGAACTGCCGACTCCGGCGATGCGCCGTGATAGCCTTCATTGAAAAGCAGGTAAAGGGCTCTCTGAACGGCGATGAGACGGCGGCTGAAGTCGTCTGGGCCCGAAATATCGAACAGCTTCTTCGACTCCGCCAACACCTTCTTGGCTCGCGAGATGCGCTTCTCTACGGCAGCATGACTGCTTACGAATGCGCTTGCGATCTCGTCCACGCTGAAGCCGCACAGGATGTGGAGCACGAGAGCAACCTGCGCCTCTTCGGGAAGACGGGGATTACAACACGAGAACATCATCCGCAGCTGGTCGTCTTTGATTGCAGTAGCTCCGAACTGCTCTTCTACGATGGGGACGATCGTCCATTCGCTCTCCAGCAGCCGTCCCAACTCCGGCGCGAAAGTGCGCGCCGTGCGCTCCCGCCGCAGGACATCGATGGCGCGGTTCTTGGCCGTTGCCATGAGCCACGCAGAAGGGTTCTCGGGCACACCTCGGAACTTCCACACTTCCAGCGCCCGGCAGAAGGCGTCCTGTACAACGTCCTCTGCCAGTGCCAGGTTGTGGACCCCGAGGATGCGCGTCAACGTGGCTACCATGCGCCCCGCTTCGCGCCGGAAGAGATGATCGCTGAGTTCCATTACGTACTCAACTTCATGACAGGCCGCACTTCCACCGCGCCATCTACGTCAAAGATCGGACAGCCCTTCGAAATCTCCACCGCTTGGTCCAAGTCACGGGCTTCGACCAGGGTGTAGCCGCCTACAACGTCTTTGGCCTCGGCAAACGGTCCGTCGGTTACGGCTTTCTGCTTGCCTTTCACCAGCTTACCGCTGCGCTCCAGGGGATGACCAGGGTGCTGGATATGGCCTTTGTCCGTGAGTTGCTTCATCCATGCACTCCACTTCTGCATCGACTGCTGCCATTGCTCAGGCGACCTGCCGGGCTCGCCCCCTCGGTAAAGAAATACAAACTCGCTCATGGTGAATCCTCCTTTTGATTGGAAGACGTTTGTGCCGCTCGGTAGCGGACATTTTTTTCTAGGCGGGGAATCGCGGATTGATGACTAGGCGGCCGGCATTCTTGGTTTCCGATGCCATCCGGAGCAGCAGGGCGAATGAGCAACTCTCTTGTGGGACAACCCCGGCGCTCCCGGCGCCCGCGGTTTTCGTGTGCTGGGGGTGGAGGTACCCCGTTTGTGCCTGTTTTTTGAAGCGAAGCCACCGGCGAGGACGTCGGTGCCACACGGTTCTTGACGAAACTGCAGCACTACCCGCTTTCGCTTCTCACTTGAACGATCTGATGGCAGCCGGCTCGTCGTCACTGATTTCGAACACCGTGTACAACTTCGTTATCTGCACCGCGTCGTGGACTTTTCTCGTCAGGTTAAGCAACTTCAACTCGCCGCCTCGATTGCGGGCGGACAGCAAGGCGGCCACTAATTCGCCAATGCCTGCGCTGTCGATAGACGCGACCTCGCCGAGGTTCAGAAGGATCCTTTTTTGCCCTTCTTCAAGGAGGCGCTGCACGGTTTCACGCAGCAACTTTGTGCCGTCTCCGAGCGTTATGCGGCCGTTCAGGTCCACGATGGTCACGTCGCCTACTTGCCGAGTTTTGGTCTTAATAGTCACGTTGTCCTCCCTTTTAACAACGGATCAGCTTGTCTATTAGTGTAGTAGCTCGGCGAAAGGATATCAGAAGGGCCTCCTCGCCAGCCGGAGCGGTGCCAGCCAGAGCGCGCCCTCACGGGGTTTCGTCGCGCTTACGCGAAGCGAATCCCCGTTTCCGTCAGTTTCATTTTGGAAGAGTCACGCATCAGCACTTTCAACGAATTTTCACCGAAGCTTGACTGCAGCTTAATCCGACGACCTTACATTGCCACTGTTGGTACTGCCTCCATTCTCTTGCACGGCTAACCCGTGCGCTTAGTTTTCACCTAACTGGAAAAGGCCAGTGCGGCCGTTGAGGAAGCCATGAAGAAGCCCATCGTGTATTGCGCGACTCTGCTGTTTCTCCTTTCAGCCCTTCCGATATCCGCTCAAGTGAGCGGAGCCAGCCTCACCGGTCTGGTCACAGACGGTTCGGGAGCGGTTGTTCCAGACGCCCACGTTACTGTAGTCAACGTTGCTACAGGTGTGGAAACTTCCGCATCGACGCAAGCCGGGTATTACACGTTCCCTGCATTGCCAGTAGGAACGTACGAAATACACGTGGAGAAATCCGGATTCCGCAAGGCAGTCGCCACAGTAACGCTCGAAACGGCGCAAAAAGCCAGGCAGGATTTCAAGCTCCAGATAGGAACGGTCACGGAAGAGGTGACTGTTGTGGGGTCGGCGACCCCGCTGCTTTCGAAGCAGGACGCGTCGCCAGGAACAGTGATCGAAAGAAATGTCATCAGCCAGCTGCCGCTGAGCGCGCGCAACTGGGATGATCTGCTGGGCCTGGTGCCAGGTGTCCAGGGCGACCGTTACACGGAGCAGGGTGGCGGTACGGCCTCAGGCCGCACCGGCGCCGTCAACGTCCACGGCGTTCGCTCGCTGCAGAACAACTTCGTGTTGGATGGAGTCGACAACAATTCTTTTTCTGAGAACGTTCAAGAGTTGACCACGCAGATTGTTCGTCCTTCTGTTGATGCCATCGAAGAGTTCAAAGTAGCGACCAACCCATACTCGGCGGAGAATGGCCGCATGCCTGGTTCGTTAATCACCGTGACTACAAAGAACGGGACGAATGGCTTTCACGGTCTGGCCTACGAATATCTCCGCAACAAGATCTTCGACGCTAACGACTACTTCACGAATCGCGCAGGACGCGATCGGCCGAAGCATGTGCAAAACCAGTTCGGAGCGCAGTTGGGGGGTCCAATCGCCAAGAACCACGCGTTCTTCTTCTTCAATTATGAAGGAACGCGGATTCGCAAGGGCCGGTTCTATCAGGCCAACGTGCCCACGGCCAGCGAGCGGGCAGGCGACTTTTCCAGCGCAGCCGCCATTGCTAACCACATTGCGGGCAACGCGTACGCCACAATCACTGATCGCGTGGGCGACTGCCGGGCGAAGGTGCCAGGTGCTTTCAACGCCTCAGGGCAGTTGATCACAAATCAGATTCCGCAGGCCTGTATCGACCCAATCGCAGCGAAAATTCTGGCGCTCCTGCCTGGCCCCAACTTCACACCGAACGCCGGCGCTCTCAACATCGGAAACTTTGTCAACGTTCGAACTCTGCAGGATGACACCAACAACTACACCGGCCGATTTGACTGGAGCCCAGACCAGAACGACACAGTGTGGGTGCGCTACAACAATTCCCATCGCTTCCGTTTTGTTCCCGGTACCTTTGGGGGACTTCTAGACGGCACAAGTTCCTCAGCCAACGGGCGTCTCACCATGAATGGTCAGGGCGTGGCGATTGGATGGAACCGCGTCTTAAGCCCTCGCATGGTGAACGAGTTCCGAATTGGTTGGGGCCGCAACTGGTCGCGCGGAGTCCAGGATCCTTTCGGACAAAATACGCTCTCGAGTTTCGGAATTTCGGGCGTGGCTGACAATGTGCTGTTCAACGGGGGCATTTCCCGTATGGCGATCAACTCGGCAGGAGGAACGCAATCCAACACAACCGGCTCTATCGGTGGAGTTGATAACTGGGGTTCACCGGACTTCCTTCCTAAATTCCAATTCACCAACGAATTTCAGTGGCTGGACACGCTTAGCCTCGAATTCGGGAGGCATCAAGTCCGGGTGGGAATCGATGCCCGCGTCCCCATGCGCAACGTCTTCCTCGATGTGCCGGCCCTACGCGGACAGTTTACCTTCGACGGAAACCGGACCGGCGTGGGACTGGCGGATTTCCTGCTTGGCTATCCACAGACGGCGCAACTTTCCAATCCCGGCGTAACGGACGTGCGGTTGTGGATGCTCTCTGAGTTTGTTCAAGACGATTGGAAGCTTACGCCGCGGCTCACTTTGAACCTCGGTCTGCGGTACGACTATGCGGCTTGGCCTTACAGCGGCGCCGATCGCATGACCAATCTGCTCAACCCTAATCCCACGGCTGTCAACGCCACCGGGGTCTTGTTTACCCCGGCAGACTCGACGATCGGACGCAGCCTGGTGAAACCTGACAAGAACAACTTTGCTCCGCGTATCGGCGTTGCCTGGCAGGCGGCAAGCAACACTGTGGTCCGCGCTGGTTACGGCAGGTTCTACATGCTGTTTGAACGCGCTGGCAGCGAGGACCAAATGTTCCTCAATCCTCCGTTCGTGATCAACAATCAGGTGACGGCCGCGTCAACCAGTGCGACGGCCAACAACATGCGCCTGGCCACCGGGTTCAATCTGTCCCTGAATCCCAGCAGCCTCAACCTCGCAAATGTTCGAATCCGCGCCGTGAACCCAGACAACGTCATGCCCGAAGTCGACCAATGGAATCTCGGCATTCAGCGTCAGCTGCCCTGGCAAATGGTGACGACCGTGGAATATGTCGGCACGAAGGGAACCCACCTCTCGATCCTCCGCAACTTGAATCAGACGTATTTTGATTCTTTGGGCAGAGCATGCACTACGGTCGCGGGGACTCCGACTTGTCCCGGTATCACGGCTCCCTTCATTCCCTACGCCAATCTGGGGGCAATCGAATTTCGCGATAACGTCGGCAACTCCACTTACCACGGCCTCGAAGTCAACACCCAGAAGCGCTTCAGTCAAGGGCTGGTGTTCAACGTCTCCTACACCTGGTCACACTCCATTGACCAGGTGCAGGAACATCTAATCAGCGCCAGCGGTTCCAACAGTTTCCTGCAGAATGAACATGACCTCACACAGCAGCGGGGCGACAGCGACTTCGACTTCCGCCACCGCTTTGTGGTCGGCTATTCCTACGATCTGCCCTTTGGGCGGGGTAAGAGCATGATGACGTCCGGACCTGGAGCGCACATCCTGGGCGGGTGGCGGCTTAGCGGTGGCGCCGCGGTGCACACCGGCCGCGCGTTCACGATCTTCTCGAGCAGCAACAACAGCCTGGTTCAAAACCGCGGAGGACTCACCAACGCTCTTGCCGACTGTATGAGAGGATCAGTCCCGGGCGAACTCGTGGATCTGGGCGGGGTCGGCCCAACATGGTTCGATACCACAGCCTTTGCGCGTCCCCTTGCTCCCAATCCCGATCCGTCGAACCCGGCGTTGGTGCCCAGGTTGGGCACGTGTCCGCGAAACAACATGCGCGGTCCAGGCTACTCCAACGTTGATTTTGCGGTGGCGCGGTCCTTCAACTACTTCGGTGAAGGACGCTCCCTCGAATTCCGGTGGGAGACCTTCAACTTGCTCAACACTCCGCAATTTGGCATCCCCACCAACAACGTGAACTCTGGAAGCTTCGGCAAGATCACGTCCCTGGCGGGTGATCCAAGAGTTATGCAGTTTGCCTTACGGTTCGCCTTCTGATAACCATCTCGCTGATCTGGCCGGGAGTAATGGAGTATCTCCCGGCCTTTCCTATTTGAGAGGCCGACTATGACTGCAAGATGCAATGCCGCGTCTCGTCTGCTGCCGTTGCTGCGGAAAACTCATATGCGACCAACTTCCTTTCAGGGCTGGATTTTGATTCCGCTGCTCCTTTTCGTGATGCCGTCCCGGGCAGTGGCGCAAGAAACTGCCATCAGCCCTGGTACGCGCAGCGTGATGGACGCGCACAACTGCTATCCATACTTCGAGTGGTGGTCCGATCGAATTGACCGTGCCCTCTCCGCCGGCCCCCCGCTCGCCATCGAACAGGATCTCCTTTGGCACACGGACAAGCGCACGGGGAAGTCCTGGTCAGTGCTCGCTCACGGCGGTCCATCCTCTGGCGATGAGCCCACAATGGAGAGTTACTTTTTCACCCGCATCCGGCCCATCGTGGAACAGGCGCTGCGCGAGAACAATCGCCGCGAATGGCCGCTGATCACGCTGAATTTGGATTTCAAATCCGAGGAACCGGAACATCTCGCGGCGATATGGCTATTGCTGGAGAAGTATCGCGCATGGCTCACCAGCGCGCCACGCACA
>DATFXI010000067.1:0-29843 GCA_035316085.1 Candidatus Angelobacter sp. | reverse complement strand
ATCATCATCTCGGTCGAAGAGATCACGCAGCCGGCTTCCCGCATCCGTTCCAGGCCCAGTTTCCAGTTCAACTCGGCGCGCGAACCTACGGCGTCCGCGGCCACGTGCACTCGCAGTCCCTGATTCAGCGCACCGAGCGCTGTCTGCATCACGCAGATGTGGGTTTCCATACCGCAGAGGAGAAGCGTATTCCGTCCGGAGAGCAGGCTGATGGCGGAACAGAATTCGCCGTTTCCGAAGCAGCCGAACTCCAGCTTATCGACAGGAGTGATTTTGGGCAAAAGGGAAGCGATCGCCGGGACGGTTTGACCCAGGCCCTTGGCGTATTGGGTGCTGACCACCACCGGCAGCTCAAGAATGTTGGCCAGACGGATCAACAATTGTGAATTCCGCACCAGCCGTTCTTTCTCGTGGATGGGCGGCAGAAGTCTCTCCTGGATATCAATCACACCCAGGATGCAATCCTCGGCGCGCAAGGGCTGGCGCGCAATCTCTGAATAGGGGACGACTTCAATTGGAACTGTGACCATGGAGAGATTGTAACGCGAGAGGTGAGATCACCGGAACGACCACCTGGGTTTTGCAACGCCGAGAAGCGGAGAGAGATGGAGCGGAAAAACCGCGAAGGCTTGTCCTCCGATCACGTGCGATGACGGCGATTACGTGCGATCTCGGCGATTCCTATGCGTGCTCGTCCGGTACAGTCGCGTGGTGCCTCAGGTGAGGTGGCCGCTCTTGCCACGCCGTCGTCTGCCAATTATCTTTGACGGCCTCGCGCTTGATCCAGGGTGGCAGCTCCAGGCGCAAATAACGGCTCAGCGCCAGCGCGTAAGGCTCGTAAAGAGCGCGGAGGCGCAGCAGTTCTTGAGTAGCGGCTTCGTCTTCGGCGAGTTCCATTCCCAAGCCACGAAGCTGGCTGCGAATCTGCGCCAGATCGTCGGCGGACAAACGGTTCGACGAGCCGTGATGGTCGGGAGCCCTGCCGAAGACTTGACTCAAGTCCACCAGCGCGTGGCGAGCGATGGCGAAGGTCAGGCGCGCCTGATACTGACACATGCCGCCCAGACCGGCCATCGACAAGGCGCAGACATCAAGAATGACGGTCAGCGACCCGATCCAGGACTGGTTATCGTGCTGCGAGCGGAAGTAGGCCAGCACAGGATAGGAGAGGTGGCTCTCCATCAGTTCCGCTGACCAGCGTTCCCAGTCGTGCAGCAGGTCGGTCAGGGCATCTAGGCCGTGGATTCCTGCGCCCGCGTGGCGGCGCAGCAGCTCGAAGGCCGTGGGCGGAGAGCCGGCGCGGGCATCGAGCAGGGAAATGGTGGCTTCACGGCGGGAAAAGGACTGGTAGAGCACAGGCAGATAACCCATCACCAGCGCCAGAAAACCAAAACCGATGCCGGCTTCGAGCACGGTGACCACGCGGGCCAGTGGCGAGGCCGGCGCGATATCGCCCAGGCCGAGGGTGAACAGCGTGGTACCGCTCAGATAGAGTGCGTTAGCAAAACGGCTGGGACTGAGAGAGCCGGAAAAGCGTGCGCCGTCCCCGTAGGAGACCAAGGCGAAACCAAACATCAGACAGATGGCCCAGAAGACCAGCAGTCCCAGCAAGGAGAGCGGTCCGTAGAAACTCAGCAGTGTGTCCCGCTTCTTGCGTTGCCGGCGCAGGCCGGCCAGCGCGCGGTAGGGAATCCAGGTCGCGCGATAGAAGAGGCGCGTCAGCCGAAACTGGCGCGTCACGCGGCGAGGTAGCACCAGGGTTTCAAAGGTCTCCCACAGCACGGTTACGATCAGGAGAACCCCCGCGACGACAGCAAATGTGTTCAGCAAGATATCCTCATTAAGAAGATAATAATGCATCCAGTTTCATTGAATCGCGAGGAGAACTCAGTTTATCCAATGGCTCGGCAGGGTGAAAATCTGAACTTCGAATGAAAACGTTTCTTCATGCTCTCACGGGTCATCCTTATTTGATCCTGCCGCTGTGCGCCCTGCTGGAGCGGCTGGGATTGCCGTTATTCCTTTCGCCGGTATTGGTTGGCGCGGGCGCGTTGGCCGGCGCCGGGCAGATGCGTTTCGACTTGGGTTTCTGGGTAGCCTTGGTGGCCTGCGTTGTCGGTGATGCGGTTTGGTACGAGCTGGGACGCAGAAAGGGAGACCGTGTGCTCGGCTTGCTCTGCCGCATCTCCTTCGAGCCCGACACCTGCGTGCGCAAGTCGAAGATGTTCTTTGAAAAGAGCGCGAGCCGGACTCTTTTCTTTTCCAAGTGGCTGCCCGGTGTCTCGCACGTGATTCCCGCGGTGGCGGGTTTGAGTGGCGTGGGTGCGCAGCAATTCTTCGTCATCAATCTCGCCGGTTCGGCCTTCTTTGTGCTGGCTTTCATGCTTGTGGGGTATGTGCCGGTGGCACGCATGCACCTGGTGCCGGCGGTCGGCTCCATTGTGTTTGAAGGCAGCCTGGTTCTGCTTGCTGCCAACGTCGCCGTCAAGTACGTTCAACGGCGACGCTTCCTGCGGGAGCTGTACAAGTCGAGAATCGCGCCGCAAGAATTGAAAGCCATGCTCGATTGCGGCCAGCGCGTGGCGATTGTGGACCTGCGGCACCCGCTCGACTCCGTGCCTGATCCACGAGTCCTTCCCGGCGCCGTCCGCATGCTTCCCGAAGAAATCTCTGAAAAGGCTTCCAGTCTTCCGACCGGCATGGACATCATTCTCTACTGCACTTGACCCAACGAGGCGACCAGTGCCCGTGTGGCACAGCAGCTGCAAAAATTGGGGATTGTTCGCGTAAGGCCTTTGCAAGGCGGCTTCAGAGGATGGAAAGATCTAGGCTACCCGCTAGCTGAACCAACGGAAGTCGCATGGCATACTGCGGTCCCGCCAAGACTTTGAGAGCAGCGAGCGCCGTGGCACACGGTCTTCGGAAAATTGCCTGACTACCCGCTCCAGTCCTGATTTGACCTGCCTATAGGGCCATCATAGAATCTAAGAGCCGGCGATTCTCGCCGGCTCTCACTTGTTGCTGCCCCCTCGTTCAACGGCAGGACAGCTGACTCTGGATCAGCATATCGGGGTTCGAATCCCTGGGGGGCAGCCAAAAATCCCTTTAAAGCTCTTTCACGAAGAGATCCTTCGACTCGCGCTTGCCCTCGCTCAGAATTCGCCCTTCGACTTCGCTCGGGGCAGGCTCTGCGGACTCTCCCCTTCGACAAGCTCAGGGTCACATCCGCAAAGGCGGCTCAGTGCAGGACGCAGATCGCGGAGAACCAGAACGCCACTTAGTTGCGCGGGACCTTAGTGTTGCGCTGGACCTTAACACCGACGAGTCATTGTCAGAGCGGCCGTTTTCGGGCTAACATACCTCTCCCACCTCGTCTGCCAGTTGCCGGCAACGCTCCGCATAGCGTCAGGAGAAAAGACGGTCGTCTGGTTTTTCAACAAAACACTATTGGGAGAGGCTGTCTGGAAGCTATGGGTTCCGGATGATGGCGCACCCGCTGAGGGAGCTCTAGATGGATGGTCTGCATAGGGTGTACGGGGTGCACCGCATTGGGTTGCTCCAGAAATCGCCCCTCTGACGTGGGACGACACTTAGGCACTTCGTGGGATGCCGGCAATGGAAATGAAGAGAATCATCGTCATATGCGTGTTACTGATAGTCCCTGGCCTCGCTCATTCACAAACTAAACAGCTTGTCGACTTAGCCGTCAGCTGCAAAGAGAGCGTTGGCAATTCCTTTGTATTTCAGTTCAAAGAGGCGATACGGTCTTCAGCCTCCTATACGCTTACACCCGGAAACTCTGCGCCGAAGCCGACGATATTCGTAGACATCGTGTGTGTCGATGTGTCGCCAGCCTCGTCCGAGCCGGCTACTGCGGTATCCGCCATTGCGTACACTTTCCGGCAGAATAGGAATAAAGGTACGGACTGCAGCTTTTTAACTAACGTGCTGCTCTACCACGGCGTTAGGTATCTGACGGACCGTTTCACCAAGGAGTCGGCGACCGGTATGTTGGCGGCCATTGACGAACAAAACAGCAAGCAGCCTTACGAAAAAACCACCAAGCAGCCCTACGAAAAAAACAGCAAGCAACCTTATGAAAAAAACACCAAGCAGCCTTAAAGGATGGCTAAGGACCATCTGTACCTGGTAGGCCATCGGCCGGTGGAAGTGCAATGACTGAGACAGTACGAGCTGGTATCGAAACAGGAGCCCAGTATGCCGACAGAACAAATCGAATTGACCTTAGAACAAAATGAATTGATTGAAAAGCTGAATTGCCTTGAGTTTGAGACATCGCAGCTGAATCACGCGTACCAGCTCTGGAGATCCTACGTCGAGCAGGGGACGGTCCCGGACTGGATGGCTTCGGCCATTGGGGTTACCTACGATGCCCTGATAACACTTTGCTTAGAGGTTTCAACCATTCTGGCTGATGTTCCGCACGCGTTTTCGGCAAAGCACCTGGCTCAGTTGGGGGCCGCTTTCTGCGAGATTTCAGGCACTTCAGGAGAGGAAAGCACGACAGCAGAGCCGTCTCCAGAATCATTGGCGATGACGGACCCAGACTGGTCGGTACAGACTGAATTGACCGTAGAACAAAATGAATTGATTGAAAAACTGAATTGCCTCGAGTTTGAGACCTCACAGCTGAATCACGCGTACCAGCTCTGGAGGTCCCACGTCGAACAGGGAACGGCCCCGGACTGGATGGCTGCGACTATCAGCATTACCTACGATGTCCTGATTACTTTTTGCTTAAACACGGCTGCAGCCCTGGCTCTGAACGCAAGCCCTGCCGACGAGACTGAATGTTACGCGCGCAGCAGCGAGACCGCCCCCCTCCGGCCGCAAGTTCTCTTCCAGCCGAGACCAGCTCTTACGGGTGGACCGGGGCGCGGTTTGCTGGCAGAAGACAGCATAACCGCCCTGTGCTTCGACGATGGCCAACGGTTGCAGTGTGACGACGCGGAGACTGATCCCAGCGTTCGCTCGACGGGCCTCGTCGACGGGTCGCTGGCGCTTACCCCGGTGAGGCAGGAGAACCAAATCGTGGATGTGTTAACCGTGGCCGAGGTTCCACGCGCGTTTTCGGCAAGGTACCCGGCCGAATCGGAGGCCGCCGCCTGCGAGATCTCAGGCATTTTGGGAGAGGAAAGCACGACGGCGGAGCCGTCTCCAGAATTATTGCCGATGACGGAGCCAGACTGGTCTAGGTCTCAGATGCCGGTCGCCATTTCACCACCTTCGACCGGCGATGCAATCTCGGAGCAGCCGGCGTTTCAACAGGGTCACGAGGAAGAGGAGGTAGGGGAGAAGCCGGCTGCCATCCACAGCCTGGCCACCCTGGTGAACTGGCTGCAGGGATCCTCAACCGGAATCCTATTTTTCATCCCTCCAGGTGTACTGGGCAGGCTTTTTCGTGCTTCTGTCGCTATCCTGATAGTTGTAGGCGGCACGAGCGGATTCTACATGGCGACCGCCCACCGCGGTGCGGCGCGGCTAGCGGTACAGAATTCCGCAACTCAGCCAGCGGCGGGTGTCGTCGCGATTCCAACTGACGCAAAAGCCGAGTTCAAGTTCGATCCCGACCCGGTAGTTGTTCCGATCGGCCGTTCCATTGTGCTAAATGCGGTGCTTTCCCGCGGATCGGACATTGCGTCTTTAGCCGTACAGATCGACTACGACGCCAATCTTTTGCAGTTCATGGGCGTCTCCGAAGGCGGATTCCTGGTTAAGGGCGGCCAGCACGTAGTCGTTGTGCAACGCAATGATCCGTTGACGGGGGTTCTCAAAATCAATGCCCAACAGTCCCCGGGAGACCCGGGTTTTTCCGGCGATGGACCGGTCTTCACTCTGTCTTTTCAGGCCCGGAAAAAAGGAAACGCAACTGTTTCGATCGTTCCCAGTGCTCACGACAGCCAGGGTCGGCGCATTGAAATGGGGGGATCCCAGGTGTCAGTGCGCGTCAATTGAAATCACAAAACCAAAAAAGTTCGCAAGAGGCTAATCGATAACCATGACAAGTATTTACGACGTGATCAAAGAGAAAGAAAACCACATAGCGATCTTGCAGACCCAGATCTCCGGCCTTCAAGCAGAGATTGAAGCGTTGCGTGTGGCAGCGCGGATTCTTGAAGGAGGAATCGGGCCAGAGACGGTTCGTCCGGTCGCAGTGCAGACGCCTGTTGCTGCCGGGGGTGACAAGAATAAGAGGTTTTGGCCGTAGGACTCGAGTTCACTCGGCGTGCACTTCGTCCTGTGTATTTCGCTTGGATTCGGCTGTGGTGCGACCGTTTCTTTGCCGGCGGTTGAACGGGCTAGGTTCATTTCAGGAGTGATTGCGCGTCGCCAAGTCGCTTAGGAAATTCATTCAGGATTCCGCAACCATGGCCGCGCAGGTTTCCGATGCAAGCGGTTAAGAAAGTTCGGGAAGAGCCCTCCGACGAGCTGGCAGTCATTGCACGACGCGCGCAGGCATTCACCCATGCCTCTGGGACAGCCATCGCACTGAGCGAAGGCAACGTGGACGAAATTATTTGCCGCTCGCGTGCCGGGTCCAGCGCTCCGGAAGTGGGCACAGCCTTGCGAGTAGAGGGAACTTTCACCGGCCTGTGTATTCAGAGCGGAAGAGAATTGCGCTGCGATGACGCGGAAACCGATACCCGTGTGGACAAGGCGGCCATTCGCGCTTTGGGCATTCGCTCCATGGTTGCGATCCCTATCAAAGAGGAAGGCCGAGTGGTGGGCGTGCTGGCGGTATTTGCCCCTACGACCCACGCTTTTACGATCACTCATGTGGCAGGGCTGAAAACTATCGCCGACCAGATAGCAGCTTATCTCGAACGCAAGCAACGCGTCGAAGCATATTCTCCCGAGCCGTTCCCTGCGCCTCCAGTGAACGCGGCACCGGTTTCAGCTACGGCGTCGCCAGTACCTCCACCAATGTCTGTGATCAAGCCTGCGGCACCTGCATCAAGGCCCCGGCAGTTTCCCGTAATTCCGAAGGTCGAGCCCGTCCGAGCCAGCACATTAACCGGGGAGATGGATCCGGCCACGTTTGTCAGACAGACAAAGACGAACCGCTACCACCAACAGCAGGAATCCAAGACCGATGTCCGACCCGCTTTCGGTACGCTGGATGCGGATGCCGCGCCCGAAAACAGGCCAGGCACCAAAGCTCTTATGATCGGAGCGGCTGCCGTGGTGGTAATGGTCGTGGCAGTCGGGCTCTCGTTTAAGTTACGTAGAACCCCTGCTGCCCCGCAGCCGGCGGTAGAAACGTCGAGTTCACCTGGCACGGGCGCCGCGCCCGCCGTTGCCTCCGCCAATGTGCAACCTCCCGCGAAGAACACTCTGCCTGCCCCACCCGCGAAGCATGAGGCGGCTCAGCCCAAGCGTGAAGAGACTGTAGTGTTGTTGCCGCTGCCCTCCAGAATTTCTCTACCCCAACCCGCGAACAGCGCGCGAGTCGGGGACCCCGCCGGAGCCAGGGACAACTCGGCTCCGGCGTCCGACGCCCCGGCCATTTCTCTGGATAGCCTGCCGGCCTCGGGATCACTTACGAATTTAGCCAACCCGGTCTCACAGTCTCAACACCCTCGACTTTTGACGCAATCGGAGTTGGAGCCAGTCACGGTGATCAAGACAGTGCCGCCCATTTATCCTCTGGTTGCCAAGGAAAGAAGGCTGATCGGCAGCGTAGTGGTGCAGGTAACTGTCGACAAGAACGGCAGAATTAGCGATCTGCAACTGATCAGCGGTCCTCCACTCTTCCGCGATGCCGCGTTTGCAGCGGTGAAGCAATGGGTCTTCAAGCCGGCCAGACTCAACGGGCAGGCGATTGAACAGTCGACAAAGATTCGTCTGAATTTTGGCGGTCGGTAAGAAATTGCTTTTATCTCTCGCGGAATCCCTCGGGCAGGCGAATCATCTCAACTAACAAGCGTGCTTTCGGCCGGTTTCGACGATCCACTACAATTGCCGGCTATGAAACCGGCTCTTGAATCCGATGTTTCCACGCTCGATGGGCTCATCCGTGTGTTATATAAGGTGCTCTCCGGACCCGCCGGAAAGCGTCGCGACTGGGAGCGTTACCGCACGCTCTTCATGGATGGCGCGCGTCTGATACCGGTGGTTGCCGTGGCCGGCGAGAAGCCGCGTGCGCGCCCACTCACCCTCGAGGACTACATCCGGCGCGTCGACCCGATCTTTGCCGTCGAAGACTTCTGGGAGCGCGAGACCAGCCGCCAGACCGAGATCTTCGGCCGCGTCGCGCACGTACTGAGCGCGTACGAATCGCTGCGCCGTCCGGACGGGCTGCCTTTCGAGCGCGGCACCAACAGCATGCAATTCTTTTACGACGACTCGCGCTGGTGGGTCGTCAGCATCATTTGGAACACGTCACGTAGCGCGTAGGAGGTAGCTGAAATCCCCTTCGAGACACTTGGTCAAAGAGATCCCTCGCAAAGAGCGCTCGGGACTTCGGCACAAGTTCCGCTCGTCTGCGCCTCGCTCACGCCTTCTAGCGCCTCAAGCTCACATCGTGCCGGGGCCCACGTCAAACTCCTGAAGATTGCGTTCTGTCCTGAGAAAGTGCTATAGAACAACTCTACCCGGCCGCGATCGCGGAAGAGCAAGGAGCTGCGAATGGCCCGCTATTCAATCTCCGTCAATGGCAATGTCAAGCAAGTCGAAGCCCCGGCGGATATGCCGTTGCTGTGGGTGCTGCGCGACGTCCTGAATTACACCGGTACGAAATACGGATGCGGCATGGGCTTGTGCGGGGCCTGCACGGTTCACGTGGATGGCGAAGCCGTGCGCTCATGCCAGACCACGGTTTCCGCCGTGGGGAACAAGAAAGTCGTGACCATCGAGGGGCTCTCACCCGACAACTCACATCCCCTGCAGCGCGCCTGGATCGCAGAGCAAGTGCCACAGTGCGGCTACTGCCAGCCCGGGCAGATCATGCAGGCAGCGGCGCTGCTGGCGAAAAAGCCTCATCCCACCGACGACGACATCGACCGCGAGATGGCCGGCAACTTGTGTCGCTGCGGGATGTACCAGAGGATCCGCAAGGCCATCCACCGGGCCGCGGGCGGAGGTGGGCGATGAAAGTCAGCCGCCGCGCATTCTTAGTGGGCGGGGCCGCCGCCGGGGCCGCCATCGTCATTGGCATCAAGCTGCCGCGCCTGTTCGGCGAGGAAGTCCCCGGGCCCTTCCAGGCTTGGGTACGACTCACTCCGGACGGCAAACTGGCGCTCATCGTGGCCAAGTCCGAGATGGGCCAGGGCATCAGCACCGGTCTGCCGATGATCCTGGCTGACGAGGCGGCGATGGACTTGAAAGACGTCAGCATCGTGCAGGCGGAGACCGATCCCTCGCTCTACACGCATCTCGGCACCGGCGGCAGCGAAAGCACCATGGAAAGTTACGAGCCGCTGCGGCAGGCAGGAGCGCAAATCCGCAGCGTAATGATCGTGGCTGCGGCCCGAGAGTGGGGTGTGCCCGCGGGCGAGTGCGCGGCCGCCGCCAGCGCAGTCACGCATGCCGCGTCGGGGCGCAAGGCCACTTACGCGCAGTTGTTCAAGGTAGCTTCGACGCTGCCGCTGCCCAGCGCAGCTTCCGTCAAGCTGAAAGACCCGTCGCAGTTCACGCTCATCGGCAAGGAGGTCTTGCGCATCGACGTGCCCTCCAAGGTGAACGGCTCGGCGCGCTTCGGCTTGGACACGCGCCTGCCGGGGATGGTGTACGCGGTGATTGCTCGTTGCCCAACCTTCGGCGGCAAGCCGGCCGGCTTTGACGCCAAGAAGGCGTTGGCGGTGCCGGGAGTCCTGAAGGTGTTCGAGGTTCCGGCAGTGCCGCAGAGCTTCACGGCAGGAGGCATCGCGGTGGTCGCGGCGAACACATGGGCCGCGTTGAAGGGACGGGAAGCACTGGAGATCACCTGGAACCACGGTCCGCACGCGAACGAGAATTCCCCCACCTTGCGGAAGCAACTGCTGGAGGCGACCGCGGGGCAGGGAAAGAGCATCGTGGAGCAAGGCCACGCCAAAGAGGTTCTGGCCTCAGCGACACGGCGAGTGGATGCGGTCTACGAGTTTCCTTTCCTCGCCCACGCCACCATGGAACCGATGAACCTGACCGCACACCGCACCCTCGACGGCATCGAGCTGTGGGCGCCCACGCAGTCGCCGGACTGGATTCAGGTCACGGTGGCGCGCCTGTTGAACCTGACGCCCAAGAACGTGGTCGTACACACCACCTGGATGGGCGGCGGCTTCGGCCGGCGCTATCACACCGACTTCGGAGTGGAGGCGGCGCAGGTCGCGGACGTAGTGCGCCAGCCGGTGCAACTGGTGTGGTCGCGTGAGGACGACATCGCGCACGACTTCTACCGTCCCGCAGTCTGCCACCGCATGAGCGGGGCCCTCGACGCCGCGGGCAATCCGGTGGCGTGGCTCGATCGGCTTTCGTCTACTTCGATCCGCGCCTGGTGGAACCAGAGACAGCCACCTGAACAGCAGGAGATCGGAGCCGCGGGCAACGCATACGCCATACCCAACTTCTGCCTGGAGTACACGCCCGTGGCCAGCGGAGTGCCGCGCATGTGGTGGCGCTCGGTGGCGGCCTCTTTCAACGGCTTTGCCGTCGAATGCTTCATCGACGAGTTGGCCGCGGTCGCCAAGGCCGATCCGGTCGAGTTCCGACGCAAGCTGCTGCGCGCGCAGGAAGGGAAAAACCCGGACGCACCCGACTTCGCGCGGCGCCTGCGCACAGTGCTGGAGACAGCGGTTGCGCACTCGGAGTGGGGCAAGCCCATGGAAAAAGGACGGGGGCGCGGCGTGGCCGCCGTCAACAGCTTCGACAGCTACATCGCTTACGTGGCCGAAATTACGGTGAAGAATAAGGATGTTCATGTGGACCGGGTGGTGGCGGCGGTGGACTGCGGCCGCGCGATCAATCCGAATGGCGTGCGTTCGCAGACCGAGGGCGCTATCGTTTTCGGGCTATCGGCCGCGCTTAAGGGAGAGATCACCATCGAGAAAGGTGCCGCTGTGCAGACTAACTTCGACGGCTACGACCTAGTGCGCATGCCAGAGGTGCCCGCCATCGAGGTGCATATTGTGGATAGCGGAGCGGAGCTGGGTGGAATGGGAGAGCCTGGCGTCCCGCCGATCGCGCCGGCGGTGGCCAACGCCATTTTTGCCGCTATCGGAATCCGCCTGCGCAAGCTGCCGTTCGACCTGGCAGCCGCGAACGGTTGAAACGCAATCCGTTACTCCAAGGGGACGAAACCCCAAGCATTACGACAACTCTAATCTAATCCGGGACTGATCGTTTCTCCCCGCCGGCAAGACCCGCCTTGGCGAAGATTGCGAATCGGAGTGTGAGGTTATGCTCAAAACCAAGTCACAATCCTTTCACCCCGTTTTTATGAAAGATTGAAACAGATAATCCTGCCAGCGCACTTATATCTGTCGAAATGTTTTGCTGTTCTGTCGGCAGAAGGAGTCGCTATGCCGCTTCAGGAGCTCATCACAGGACCCAATCCAGCAAGGGAAGACGTCCAGCAGACTACGTTCAGCTATGACGTGCTGGGTCGCTATCTCTGCAATAACTGGCAGGAAGTCTCAGCCGCCCAGGGGCCGGGTAGCTATCCGTTCGACGTGATTGTCGTCGGGGCTGGGATGTACGGCGCTTATTGCGCGGAAAAACTGTACCGAGCAGGTGCATCTTCAGCCCTGAGGATTCTGGTTTTGGATGCCGGTGCGTTCCTTCTGCCTTCACACATTCAAAATCTCCCGCAACAACTGGGGGGAAATGTTGGAGGCCCGAAGAGCCTGCGCACCCGCGACGATGCAACCGGAACTCAAAACGTAGTCTGGGGCATACCCTGGATCAGCAACGAAGCATTTCCCGGTCTTGCGTACTGCATCGGCGGGCGTTCGCTGTTTTGGGGAGGGTGGTCGCCGCCACTTACAACGGAAGATCTCGCGAATTGGCCCGGCGATCTGAACACGTATCTGACGAGTGCGGCCGGGTATAAGCACACGGCGACTGAAATTGGGACTGCAACAACCACTGACTTCATTACCAAAACTGCGCTTTTCAATGCACTCCAGAGTGGAATTCAGAGCGTGCTGCCGCTGGATGGGATCACCGAGGTGTCGGAGGCCCCACTCGCAGTCGAGGGTGCGCCACCACGGTCCGGTCTCTTCGCTTTCGACAAGTTCAGCAGTGCGCCTTTCATCATGGACGCCTTGCGTCAGGACGCAAGCGTCAACAGCGGGTATGGAGATTTGAGCCGCCGCATCTTCCTGGTACCCCGGACGCAGGTACACCGGCTGAACGTGACAGGAAACGCGGTGACTTCCATTGACATGAGTGTTGACGGCGTGCGCCAGACTCTTACGGTACCAGCCGGCACAGCCGTAATTCTCGCCAACGGCACAGTAGAAGCTACGCGGCTGGCGCTTGAGTCGCTTGGAGTCGGATCACTGCAGTTCGGCTCGCCTCGCGTCGGCAACCTGATGGCGCATCTGCGGAGCAACATCACGGTTCGAATCAAGCGCAGCAGCTTCGGATTGGCCGCGCCGGTTGACCTGGAGACCGTGGCCCTGCTGGTGCGGGGCAGTGCGCTCGGTCGCAGGTTCCACCATCAGATCACGGCGGCAGCAGTCATGGGACCGAACCCTGAAAAGAATATGTGGAGCATGGTTCCGGATATCGATGTGATTGACCGCTTGCTGGCAAACCAGGATCCAAACTGGATTGCGATTACCTTGCGCGGCATTGGAGAAATGGAAGACCAGCGCACGGCTGGCAACATTGACCCAGCCATGAGTTGGATCGATCTCAGCCCGGAGACCGACCAATGGGGCATGCGACGCGCCTATGTGAACCTGGTTGCAACTCAGAATGACCGCAAGTTGTGGGCAGCGATGGACAAGTCGGCCTTTGATCTTGCGCTCAAGCTGGCCAAATCCCCAGCGAACATCGAGTACTGGAACGCTCCTGCGGGTCAATGGCAGTCAGCACAACCACAACCCGATTCAGCCGGACGAGGCTTTTGGCAGGATTTCCTCGGCACGACGCACCATGAGGCCGGCACGTTGTTCATGGGGGCCGTGGGTGCGTCAATCACTGACAGCAATGGCAAGTTCCATGGAAAGGCGAACGCATACGTGGCAGGGCCCGCGGCATTTCCAACTCTCGGATCTGCAAACCCATCGTTGACAGCGCTCTCTCTTTCACGACGTACGGCCCAGGCGGTAGTATCCGCCGCCATTCCGGGTCCAACAGCGGGATTCACTCCGCTATCACTGGCGCCGGCTGATTGGCAGATGATAAAGGTGCCGAACAGCCCGGCAACCATAATTCACTACGGCAATGTTATGGAGACGCAGGGATGGTATGGGCTCTATTGGTATTTGAAGGAGCAATTTGCAAACTTTGTGCTTTCGCTGGACTGGCGGATTAGCCGGCGAGAAGAAAACTCGGGAGTGTACATTCGCATCCCGGCTCCAACCGTGGCCAACGCCCTCCAGGAGGCGGACAGCAAGGGTCACGAGATACAGATTGACCAGCGGGGATACGATTCGGTTACCAATACCGAAGGGCACCCTCTGAAGGTTACCGGCGCTATTTATGACTTGCAGGCGCCGTCGGTTTCCACCGCGGTGCGCATCGGCGCCTGGAACAACTACACAATCGAGGCGAACGGCGCAAGAATCCGAGTCACGTTGAACGGACAGTTGGTGAACGACTATCAGAGCTCGCGCCAGCAGAGCGGCTATATCGCACTTCAGGCCCATGATTTTCTTTCCCGTACTCAGTTCCGGAATATACAGGTGAAGAAGCTGCCTTAGCCGGGGCCACGGTCTTAACTCAGTCGTGATAGTCTCTTGTGAGCCAAGCGAGGAGCAGAAATGGCTGAGAGCAAAACCAAACCCACGGCGGCAAGCGTGTCCGCGTTTATCAGTACGATCTCGGAACCAACTCAGCAAAGAGACGCGAAGACGCTGGTCCAATGGATGGAACAACTATCGGGCGAAAAAGCCAAACTGTGGGGTACAGCGATCATCGGTGTGGGCTCGCAGCATTACAAGTACTCGAGCGGACGGGAGGGTGACATGCCGATCATCGCTTTCTCGCCACGGAAGTCGGCAACCGTTCTGTACAGCTTGATGGGATTCAGTGGCGCTGAGGCGCTGCTCGCCAGGCTCGGCAAACACACCACCGGGAAGGGATGCCTCTACATCAAAAAGCTCGCCGACGTCAATGAACAGATACTGAAAGACCTCATGGCCAAGTCTCTGGCCGCTAAACGCGCGCGAGCGTCCTCTTAGTTCGTATCACCAGTCCGAGATTCTTATAATAGTCACCAGGTGACAGCGGAGGAGATGCTATGTCCTACCAGCCCATCGAGAACTACGGAATCATCGGCAACATGCGTACCGTGGCCCTGGTGGGCATGAACGGCTCGATTGATTGGTACTGCTACCCCTATTTTGATTCACCCAGCATCTTTGGGGCACTCCTGGACGACCGGAAGGGAGGTCGGTTCCAGATCTCCCCGGTCGGAAACTACGCGCGCTGCAAACAATTTTATTTTCCTTCGACGAATATCCTGGTAACACGCTTCTTGCTCGCGGACGGCATCGCGGAGTTGGAAGACTTTATGGCCGTGGGGCTCCCTCCGGACTCGCCATGGCACCACCATCTCTTTCGTCGAGTCCGTTGCGTTCGTGGCACGGTGAAAATGTCACTCATTTGCCAGCCGGCTTGCGATTACGGACGAAAGGCCCACGAAGTAGTGGTACACCCAAGCGGTGCTACGTTCGGCTCAAACGGCTTGACGCTCTGCCTTTCAACGCCAATACCTTTGAAGCGGGGGGAGCAGGGCAGCGTGACCGCCGAATTCGTACTCGACGAAGGTAGGTCGGAGACCTTCCTCTTCAGGAGTCACGTTGGGGGTGAGGTGATGCCCTGTGCTCCGGCGGAAGAGGAAGCCAAGGAACTGTTGCAGCAGACGGTCAACTTTTGGCAGGGCTGGCTCTCCGCCTCGACATATCGCGGACGTTGGCGTGAACAAGTACAGAGGTCGGCGTTAGCGCTAAAGCTTCTCACCTTCGAACCGACGGGAGCGATCGTTGCCGCTCCGACTACCAGTTTGCCCGAGGTCATTGGCGGCGCCCGCAACTGGGATTACCGATACACCTGGATTCGCGATGCCGCCTTTACGGTTTACGGGTTTCTGCGCCTTGGGTTCCGGGACGAGGCGGCAGGCTTCATTAGCTGGCTTGACAACTACGCCTCGAAACACGTAAACACGCGCGCTCCGCTGCCGCCACTCTTTACGATCCAGGGCGACAATGAGATTCCCGAGCAGACGTTGGATCACTGGGAAGGGTACCGCGGCTCGGGGCCCGTACGCATCGGCAACGCCGCTGCTGCACAATTTCAACTCGACCTCTATGGTGAGTTGCTCGACTCGTATTATCTTTACAACAAATATGTCAGCCCGATTCCTTACGACATGTGGGTGGGGCTTCGCAACCGTCTTGAGTGGATCTGCGACCAGTGGAAAAATCCCGACGCAGGAATCTGGGAGATGCGGAATCGCGAGGAGCACTTCGTCTATTCGAAAGTCATGAACTGGGTGGCGCTGGACCGCGGCATCAGGCTGGCTGAGAAGCGCGCCTTTCCCGCCAATCGTGAGAAATGGATTTGCCAGCGGGATCGCATCTACGAGGAAGTGATGACCCGTGGCTGGAATGCAAAGCGCCGTGCTTTTACTCAGTTCTACGGCAGCGAGGATCTGGATGCCTCCTTGTTAATCATGCCTCTGGTCTTCTTTATGGCCCCCAACGATCCCCGGATGCTGAACACTCTTTCGGCTCTTATGCGCAACACTCGTGAAGGCGGTTTGGTCAGCGACAGCCTGGTTTACCGCTATCCTCCGCAAACGCGCATCGACGGCCTTGCGGGGGAGGAAGGCACTTTTAACATGTGCTCATTCTGGCTGGTGGAAGCGTTAACCCGCGCCGGTCAGCTTGTTCCAGAAAAACTGGATGAAGCCCAACTGCTGTTCGAACGCATGCTGGGCTATGCCAATCATCTGGGACTTTACGCGGAGCAAACTGGCCCGCAGGGTGAGGCACTCGGCAATTTTCCGCAAGCGTTCACGCATCTATCGTTAATCAGCGCTGCATTCAACCTGGATCGTACGCTGAGCTCACGGAGTTGAAGACGGCGGCGCCATGCCCTGAGCCGCTCGATTGTCATACGGTCGCTGTGCGTTCAGGGCACAATCTATGCCTGCCGCGCAGCGCTGGGCATAGAACCTAACCGCAAGAGCGTATCCCGCAGACGGCGATGCTTCTGCAGCAAGTGCAGATAGGTTGTTTCTTCGGAAGCCGCCTTAGCGCGAATCACAGCCAGCAACGCTTGCTTTTCCTCGGCCGGCCAATCGGCAAGGCTAGGCACAAGGGAAAGCACGAAGGCGAAGTTGTCGAACGCTGTCTGCTCCGCCGAGCTCCAGTGCGTTGCGTCAGCACTCAAGGCCGCTGCCAGCGTTGCCCGGCTGGCAGCTCGCATTCGGTCAGGATCTCCACCAAAGCTATCCGCCATGCAGCGGCCGACGGCGAAGCCCAGATTGCGTGTGGAGAACGTGTCCCAAGCGCCGTGCCGGGCCGGACCGGACTCATAGAAGACGTGGCCGGCGGCCAGCTTGCGCAACGTGCCCGGCGCGGTCCGATGCCGCGGCTCGGCAGCCATTCTGCGCTCTTCTTTTTCTGCCAAAGCCAGCAATTCGCGACGGCCCGGACGGAACCCGAGTTTGCGATAAAACCAAAACGCGCCTGACTGAATCGCCTCTTCGTTCTCCTGGCCCAGCTGATAGGGATAAACAGAAACGCACGTGACTCCGGTGACTTGTCGGAGAAAATGGAGCACCTTAGAGTAAATCCATGCTGTCTCGCCGTCGCGGTAAGCATAGAAGGTGTTGAAACCGACTTCCATCCACTCGAACAGAGAGATGCCCTCGATGTAATTGATAGGTACGCCGTTCTTGAGAGTGAATCCTGCGTGATAGGCGCGTAAGGGCAAGCGGCGGTGGGGCGGAAGGCCCCACAGGAAAATCTGGACGCCACGGCCAACTTCGGCTTCGTACACATGATTCGTATCGCCGCGGGTGGTGCCATAAAGCTCCCGGTAGCGGACGGTCACGGCCTCACGGCACATGTCCAGAATCTGCTCGCTTTCCGGCAGACTCAGCTTCCGCACGGGGAGCGGTGGCGAGTTGAACTCTTGCGCCAGCGACACTTGACTGCGGCGGATCAGCGGCATCTGGTGGCAGAAAAGCTTCTCCACCTTACGCCGCGCGCGCGTTCGGCTGGCTGGACCATCTTCCAGCTCCCAATGTAGTTCGATCCCCAGAGCGTCGTACAGTTCGGTTTTCTCCGTGCTGGTGACAGAGAGCTTTTCGAAGCGTTCCAGGAGCCAGGTCAACGGTTCCTCTTTGCCGGCCGCGCTGCTCAGCCAATGATCGAAAGGAGTATCTGCTTCAACCAGGGAATCGTCATCGAGCAAAGGAATGAACCGCCACAACGCGGCTGCCAGCAACCGCGCCTGTTGGTCGAAGTCCCATTCTGCTTTTAGTTGCCTGGGGTAACGTCGCGCCAGCCAGGCGGCAACCTCGTACGTAAACGTGTCAGTGAGCCGCGTCCCGGCGACGCCGGAAAACTGTTCCGAATCAAACTCCGCCAGGTCCTTGTCTGATTGGCGCAGACGCGCCACTTGGTGCGCAGTCTCTCCCAGCAGACGGTCGGCATTTGCGGCTACCGCGGGGCTTTGCGGAAAAGCGCGCAGGAATAAAAGCGCATCGTGCCAGCGCAGCAGGGAACGGGCATGGCGGAAGCCGACATCACGCAAGGAGTCGAGCAACTTCTCCACTCGTGCAGCGCATGCTGTGTTGCGCAGTTGCCGCGCTGCTTCCAGTTGCGCCAAGATTGCGGAACGCGCTTGCAGATTGGCGGACAATGGTTTCTTGGCGGGCATGGTTTAGTGTGTGGCACTCCGGTGCAGGCGGTGCGGCAAGCGGCTGATTATAGCGAATCGCAAGTTGTTCTGCGGCAAGCGCGGTCCCGATGCTTCGTTTTGATGGCGATAGCCGGTCGAAGGCCAACGCTGTCGCAGCAGGCGACTTTTAAGGTGCAATCGCCATCCTACAGTCCGTGAAACGGTTAGTGGCCCAGACCCCGAGGTCGATCGCCGCTGAAGCACACAGGCTGTGCCGGTCCGTCATTGATGCTCTTAGCGACAGCATCCTCATTCTTGATGTCCGAACCTCCCGGATCCTGGATGCGAACAACTGCGCCATCAAGACTTACGGGTACTCTCGCGCCGAATTGATCGGCAAGGAACTGAAAGAGCTCACTAACCATGTCGTCAACTATTCTGAGTTGGGGTGCGGACGCAGCGTGGAGCAGACGCACTTCAACAAGGCCGGAGAAAAAATACCGTTCCTGGTCAGTATGTGCCCGATCGATTACTGGGGACGCAACGCAGTGGTGAGCATCCACCACAATATCCACCAGCGCAAACGCATCGAGGCTGCTATCACTGCCAGCGAAAAGCAGATGCGGTCTCTGGTGGAAAGCATTTCAGAAATCGTGGTCCTGATTGACGCCGAGGGAGCAATCAAGTTCGTCAGTCCGCAAGTGGAGCGCGTGCTGTCATATCCCGTATCTGAGGTTAAAGGAAAGAACATCTTCGACTTTGTTCATCCCGACGACCGCGAACGGGTTATGGCGGAATACTCGAAAACTCTCAGTGAACCGGGGGAGGCTGTCCCTTCGACGCTACGCGTGAGAACGCTGGGTGGAGAATGGGTGCCGTTTGAGATTATTGCCAACAACCAGCTCGATGACCCCGAGGTGGCGGCCGTCGTTTTCACGGCCCGCGATCTCCGTTACCGTCGAGAAGCGGAGAGGGCGGTGCGCGCGGCCAACGCCGATTTCGAAAGACGGGTGGAAGAGCGGACCATGGAGCTGGCCAAGGCCAATGCCGCGCTGCGCATTGAGAACCAGCAAAGAAGGCACACGGAGGCGCAACTTCAGCAGTCTCTCTCCGTGCTTCACTCCACGCTTGAATCCACCGCCGACGGCATTCTGGTGATCGGGAAGGACAGCCGTATCACCAGTTGCAACCAGAAGTTCATGGATATGTGGAACATTCCCCAGATGGCGATGCGCGGTCTGGGGAGTGCTGACCTGCTGGCCATGGTTACTCCGCAACTGCAGGATACGCAGGAGTTTCTGGCTGAGCTGGCAAAGCTGCGATCAGAGAAAGACGCAGTGACCTTCACCACCGTGAAACTCAAGACCGGCCGTATTTTTGAGATCTACTCCCAGCCGCAAAGGGTGCGCGACGATATTGTGGGAAGGGTATGGAGCTTTCGAGATGTTACCCACACACGCCAGATCGAGGATGAGCTTCGCCAATCGCAGAAGATGGAAGCTATCGGCCGCCTGGCAGGCGGCGTGGCCCACGACTTTAACAACATGCTGATGCTGATTTCCGGTTACGCCGGCCAATTGCTGGACGATACGCGGTTGCCGGCGCGGAACCGCGCCATTGCGCAACAACTTCTTGAAGCCACCAAGCGCGCCGCGGCTCTCACCCGGCAGCTGCTGGCTTTCAGCCGCAAGCAGCCTCTCACGCCAAGGCTTCTCGACCTGAACCGCATTGTTTCCGACATGCAGAGAATGCTGGAACGGCTGCTCTCCGATCGCGTCCAACTAGTCATCAATCTCCAGAAGGACCCGGTGCTCATTCGCGCTGACCATTCGCAAATCGAACTGATGATCATGAATCTTGCCATCAACGCGCGCGACGCCATGCCCGAAGGCGGCTTTCTGACCATGCGGACCAGTACGTTGACCTTGTCGGAGGAAGACACGAGTGCCCGCACGGCGGTGCAGTACGCAATGCTGGAAGTTTCCGACACGGGCCACGGCATGTCAGAGGAGATCAGGAAGCACATTTTCGAGCCGTTCTTTACCACCAAGGAAGCAGGCCGCGGTAGCGGGCTTGGCCTGTCAACGGTGTACGGGATTGTGGAAGCGGCCGGAGGCCACATCAGCGTGGAGAGCGAACCGGAACAAGGAGCAACATTCCGCGTATACCTTCCTCAAGCTTCCGGCATGCTTAGCGAAGAGCCAAAAGTTCTGCAGGTTGCCCCGGTCGGCGGAAACGAAACGATTCTTCTGGTGGAAGATGAAGCCGGCATTCGCACCATGACGAAGGTGTACCTGGAGACACTGGGGTATGCCGTCCTGGAAGCAGACAGCCCACACGAGTCTGAGCGTATTGCCCGCGAGCATCGAGGAGCCATCGATCTGGTGATCACCGACATCATCATGCCGGGGAAGAGAGGTGACCAGATGATCCGTGAGATCCGAAAGAAGCGGCCGGAAACAGCCGCCGTCTTCATCTCCGGGTTTGCCGACGTCCAAGACCTTGATCCGAGCATTCCCGTTCTGGAGAAACCGTTCGCGTTCCCCGAGCTGGGACTACGCGTGCGCGAAGTTCTCGACCAGGCGAAATCGGAGCGACAGGGCAGGGCCGAAGACAAGGGCGTCACAAGAAAGCGCGCGTAGCCCATCGTCGAAACAAACCTCCTCCGTCGAAAAAACCTCTGCGCGGTTCTGACGTTCCTTCTACACTGTTGACTCGGATGTCGAGTGCCACTCGCAATCTGGCGGTGATCTGCGCGGCCGCGTGCTTGCGCTCGTTTGGCATCGGGCTTCTCGGTGTAGTGCTGGGCGTGTTCCTTTACCGCGAAGGCTTTTCGTCCACCGCAATTGGAGTAGTCATCGCCGCCGGCCTGGCGGGAGCGGCTGCCGCCACCGCCTTAGTCACGTTGCACGCGGACCGTCTGGGAAGAAAAAAAAGCTTGTTTGTGCTTTCCCTGCTCACGGCTGCAGGCGCTATTCCGCTAATCGCTCGCTCCGGACTTGCCGTGCTGGTCCCTGCGGCCTTTTTGGGAATGCTGAACGGCATGGGGACGGACCGCAGCGCGTCTTTCGCACTGGAGCAGGCCGCGATCCCTGGACTGGTGTCTGACCGCGGACGCACCTGGAGCCTGGCTTGGTACAGTATGGTGCTGGATGCGGGCGGCGCCCTTGGCGCCCTGGCGGCCGGCTTTCCGCTGATGGCACAGCGCTGGTGGGCGATGGACCTCGGCACAGCATATCGCGCGTTGTTTGCCGGATATGCAGGGTTGAGCATCTTGAGCGGCATTCTTTACCTTTTTCTAACGCCCCAGGTTGAAGTCGGTTCCGATGTTGCAGCGAAAAAAGCGCCCCCGGTTTCGCAGGCTGCCAAAGTAACTGTGAGAAAACTGGCATCGCTGTTCGCGCTCGATAGCCTGGGCGGTGGCCTGCTGACTGACGCGCTGGTTTCTTACTGGTTCTTTCGCCGTTTCGGCATTGCCGAGAATCGGCTGGCCTTCCTGTTTTTTTTGGTCCACGTTCTGAACGCTCTTTCCCATCTGGGGGCGGCCTGGCTGGCCAGGCGCATCGGCCTGATCAAGACCATGGTTTTCACGCACCTGCCCTCCAGCCTCTTTCTGATCGCCGCCTCTTTCGTGCCTTCAGCCCGTTGGGCGGTAACGCTGTTTCTTTTGCGCGAAGCTCTGGTGGAGATGGATGTACCGACGCGACAGTCGTACGTGGCTGCGGTGGTTGCACCTCACGAACGGACGTTCGCCAGCGGCGTCACCAACTTGACGCGCAATTTATGCTGGGCGGCTTCGTCCTCGGTTGCCGGCGTGTTCATGAAGATCGCATTCTCGGCGCCGCTGTTCGTGGGAGGCGCATTGAAGGTCATTTACGACCTCTTGCTGTGGCGGGCCTTCCGTCACGTTCGGCCACCGGAAGAAAAATCGTGAGAAAATCATTCGGGTGTACCACATGCGTTACTCCGCGTTCATCCTTTGTTCAGCCGTTTTGATCCTGGCTGCGCAATCCGCGCCGGCACAAACTGATCTCCCTACATTCCGCCAGACCGTGAACGTGGAAGTCGTGGACGCGCAAGTTATCCACAAAAAGACTGGGCAACCGGTGACCTCCCTGAAGCGCGAGGATTTCCAGATTTTCGAAGACAAAGTGCTCCAGGAGATCACTTCCTTCAGCCGGGATGAACTGCCGATGTCCATCGTGCTTCTGTTCGATCTTACCGACAGCGTACGTCCGGTGCTTAAGCCGCTGGCAGCGGGCGCGATGGAGGCACTCGAACATCTGGGATCTGAAGACGAAGTTTCTGTGATGGTCTATTCATCTAAGGTCACATTACTCCAGGGGCCGACCAAGGACCGCGCTTTGGTTGTTGCAGCCATCGCCAAGGCCAGCCGGATGGAAAGCAGGGAAGCGGCTTTTTTCAACGAAGGAATCTTCCAGGCAGCTGCCCAGCTCGGCAAGAATGCAGATCCAAACATTCGCCGCGTCATCATCTGGTTCACTGACGATGTGCCTAACATCCCCTCGGAAGAAGTCCGCGCCACGCTGGGACGAAGCGCAGCGCCCGGGACCCTGCACACGGAGCAACAGGCAATCACGCAAGCCTTAAGGACAGGGGTTGTTGTGTGCACGCTTCTGAAGCGGAGTGAGATTTCTGACCAGGAAGATGCCAATCGCAGTACTGCCCGGATCGTTGGCGCCATGGTGTATCCACCGGGAGAAGTTTACAAATATGCGCGCACCACAGGCGGGTTGGTCATCGAGGCCAGCGGTAAAAAGATGAAAGCCAGGCTTGCGGAGATGATTGATGACCTGCGCATGCGCTACAGCTTGAGCTATCATCCGTCAGCGAAGAAACCCAAGGGAACGTTCTGCTCACTCCAGGTCAAGCTATCGCCGGACTTAAAAAAAGCGCAGAAGGACCTGATTGTAGAAGCCAAGCAGGGATACTACCGCTAGCTGATGGATTGTCGAAATCTCCGTCATCGCGCGGAATCGCCGTCAGCGGAAGAAACCGATCACGTGCGATCACCCGATCACCCGTGATCACGGCGATCTCCCTACTTGCCCTTGGTCCCCACATAGATCCGGGAAGCAAGGACTGCCCCTGCCAATGGCGCTAGCCAGAACAGCCAAAGTTGTTGCAGGGCCCATCCGCGTACGAAGATTGCAGGTCCGGTGCTGCGCGCCGGGTTGAAGCCTCCGTTGGTCACGGGAATGCCGCACAGGATCATCGCCGTCAAGATCAAACCGATCGGGATGCCCGCGAAGCCCGCGGGAACACGCGGGTCAGTTGATCCCAGCACGGTGAGCACCAGCAGCATGGTCAGGAACATTTCAGCCACAAACCCGGCAATCATGCTGTAGTGTCCGGGCGAATGATCGTAGCCATAACCGTTGGCGGCAAATCCTGTGAGATCAGGATGGTAGCCACCGGGGGCCCCATTGGCGATGTAGAGCACGACGCCGGCCGCGATAATGGCGCCAATCACCTGGGCGATCCAATAGCCGATCATTTCTCCCAACGTCATGCGCTTGCTTAGGAACATGCCGAAACTTACAGCCGGGTTGATGTGGCAGCCGGAAACCGGTCCCAGGGCGAATGCCATGGCCATTAGTGAAAGTCCGAAGGCGAATGCTACCCCCACATTGCCAACTTGCCCGCCTGCAATCACGGCTGTTCCTAAACCCGCAAGCACCAGGACAAAGGTGCCAAACATCTCGGCTGCGTATTTCATGATGTTGTCTCCTGAGCTGTCAGCATTTTGAATGGTGCTATCCGCGGCAGCTAGTCGGGAAACTGAAGCCGCGAGCGCGGGCCATTCTACATGGCGGTCTGCGTTTTCGCAGTAGTTTTTCGTTTGCGTGCGCCTTTCACGATACGAGCCACGAGCGTTCACCGACGTGTGTGCACCATGAGGGACATGACACCAACGGTATCTATTCTGTTCTCGCAGGGCTTTATATATTTTTCATACGAGCTGAGCAGTGAAACGAGCAAGTTATTGTAAACAAATAGCTTGTTGACCACGCGTCACGAACTTGGAGCCGGCGACTTTGTCATTCGAATCGAACACCGTACTAAAAACTCTGTATCGCCTTCTGTTTCCCGGAAGCTTGTTGCTGCTGATCGCGGTGGTACTGATCAAGCTTGGTGTCGTTCTCGATCCGGAATCGCGGGTCCTGCGGCTTCTTCCGATCGCGGTCTTTGTAGCAGGCTTGGCCCTGAGCGCAGTGTTCCGTCGCAGCCGGATCTTCTTTGCTCTGCTGGCTCTGGCTCTGGCGCAGGCTGCCCTTGCGGTTGTTACGCTCCGGCTTTCGCCTGCGACAGCCCACATTGTTGGCAGCATTGTGGGAATTCTTCTTCCCCTCAACCTGCTGGCGATGGCCTTCCTCAAAGAACGCGGCATCATTTCCCCACCGGGCCGCCGACGGTTGGCCGCCGCCGCGGCGCAGGTCATCGGTGTCGCCATTCTTTGCCTTCCGCAGCTCGCGCCCGCAGCGCAGTTGCTCGAGCGCTCGTTCTTCCCGGAAACGCTTTCCGCGTGGAGCCATCTTGCGCAACCGGCCATGGCATGTTTCCTTCTGGCTGTGGCAACGATCGCCGGGCAATTAGTACGCCGCTATAACACCGTGGAAAGCGGCCTGCTCTGGGCCCTGCTCGCCTCGTGGATCGCGCTGGGCCTGGGTGGGAACAGCAGCCGCGCCGGCGTTTTCTTTGCGGCCGCAGGCGCCACGCTCCTTGTGGCGCTGTTGGAAACTTCGTACAAAATGGCCTACCACGATGAGCTCACCCGATTGCCCAGCCGTCGTGCACTCAATGAGGCCATGATGAAGCTGCCGGTGGCTTACACGGTCGCGATGCTCGACGTGGACCACTTCAAGAAATTTAATGACGCTTACGGCCACGAAGCCGGCGATCAAGCTCTGCGCCTGGTGGCTTCGCGGCTGGCCCACATCGCCGGCGGCGGACGTGCCTACCGCTACGGCGGCGAAGAATTCGCCGTGCTTTTTCCCGGCAAGCCGCCGGATGAAGTCACGGTATATCTTGACCGCATGCGGCGGGTGATCGAACAATCCACTTTCGTGGTCCGTGGCAAGGACCGTCGCAAGGGCAGAAACGGCAAAACCCGGATCGTCGCTGTCAAAAAGCAGACCAACGTTACGGTCAGTATTGGCGTGGCCTCTTCCAACGGGGGCCACCTAACGCCTTCTGAAGTCTTGCGTGTGGCCGACCATGCGCTCTACCGCGCCAAAGCCAAAGGCCGGAACTGCACCGTGGCCGCCAGCGGCGGCAAGGGTCCAGACCCGGTGCGGCCCAGCATGCGCATCGTTGGCGCCAGCTAGTAAAGAGTAACCTTCGCGAGCTGTCCTGCATCCAACGTTGCAGTTACCCCTCTGAATCAACTTTGTCTCTTTGTGCAGGAGGTGTTCCGTGCGGCTTTTTCAGCTGGCGACGGCAAGTCTTCTACTGGTTCCCATAGCTACTTTGGCACAACATTCCTCCCACACGCCATCCCAGCCTGGGGACGGAGGGGCAGGGGCCATCCACAGTTCTCCGGCACCGGCACCTACTCCAGACCGTTCTTCCAGCTCTAGCTCAAGCAGTATTTCCAGCCCGCACTATAGCCCCAGTTCTTCGACCACATACTCCACGAGTTCATCAGAGAACACGCACAGCTCAAGCGTGAGCCACAGCGCCGGGTCCCCGGGAGGCGGCTCCGCGTCCATAGGTGGGAGCGTTAACGATAACCACCACAACCACAGCGCGAGCTCGCCAACCTCGAGGCAAGATACGCAACCGGGAACGCAACCCACACGGCATTCCGACCTCGATCGTGACACACGGCATGCAGCCCATGAGTCGCATGATGCAACTGGAGCTAAGGAAGGGAAGGCACAGCCTGTCGCCAGCGATCATGAAAAGCCTTGGCCTGAGCAGAAGGGACCTTCGCCCGCTGGGCACAGCCAGATCGAAAAGACACATGAGTACCCGGTCACCGGCGCGGGCACGCCGGCCAAGCACTGCGACAAAGAACCGTGCAAGACGTCCCCTCCTCCGGCGCAGGTTTCGCACCGTGACTGGCGCTTGGGAAGCTGCAAAGAGGGGCCCTGCGAACCTTGTCCGCCGGGATCACATGCGGGGAAATACGGAACTTGCGTGAGCTACGCAGCCCCCGCGACCGCTGCCGCTGCGGGGCAGTACGGTTTGGCGAGTGCATTCGACCCGCAGTGCACGCTTTTTTCTTCGCAGACGACGCAGGTAGAAACAGACCTGCTGTGGGCCAAAGAAGGGGCGCGGTCCGCCTGCATGCGGGATAGGGAAAGCGCGCAATGCACGTTTGCTCAGATGGATGAGGACATGGCCCGCCAGCGGTGCCAGATGCTTTTCGTGCCAACAGGTTGTAACCTGCGTTCACCGATGTGTCTCTGAGACGTAGGCAAAAAAATCTTAATCTTTTTCATTCCGCGGCCATACCATGCTGGTTGTAAAGGAGGAAGCAGGTACCCATGCCGTTGAATCAAGCACTACTGCCGGAATTTGACCACGAGATGCAAAACACGCGTAAAAGCCTGGAACGGGTTCCAGACAACAGACTGGGATGGAAGCCCCACAAGAAATCCTCCACCCTGGGGGGATTGGCCACGCATTTGTCCATGATCAATGGCTGGGCGGAAGCCATTGTCGCGCAGGATGCGTTCGACGTAAAGGATTCGCCACCGGCCCAGGAGCTCAAATCGCGAGCCGAAATACTCGGCGCTTTCGACAAGAATGTAGTTTCCGCCCGCAAGGCCATCGCCGGCGCCAGCGATGAGCAGCTGATGAAGCCGTGGAGTTTGCTGTCCAGCGGCAAGACCATCTTTACCCTGCCGCGGGTTGCTGTGCTGCGCAGCTTCATTCTGAACCACACCATCCATCACCGTGCTCAGTTGGGCGTTTATTTGCGCCTGAACGACGTCCCGGTGCCCTCCATCTACGGTCCTTCGGCTGACGAAGGGCAGATGTAAAGGCTTTTCTGCCGAAAAATAAAACAGGCCTCGGGAACAACCGAGGCCTGATGGTTGGTTCAAACTTTATCTGACCGGGTGTTTTCCCCCGAAACCACCAGTCAGAATTGTTCTCACACACGGCTATCCTGGCAGGCAAGTTGGATGCGGGCAAGAGTACCTTGGTAACCAAGGGGACCTTGGCCGGAAGCCGGCAGAAGAGGTGGGTGAAGAACAGGTCCACGGCGTCTGAGGGGGACTTCGAATTGCGGAGATTTGAAGAGCTTTTGAAAAGCGTGCATCCGTGCGCGAGTCTTAGTAAGCTAGTAGGCGCATGGCGGAAAATTCATTCGATATCGTCAGTAAAGTTGATCTTCAGGAAGTTTCTAACGCGATCCAGAACGCGCTCAAGGAGATCCACACCCGATTTGATCTCAAGGATTCCAGGTCTGATATCCAATTGGAAGGCAAGGAAGGGATCGTGCTCAGTTCAATTGACGAATACAAGTTGAAGGCGGTCAATGACATCCTGCAGGGGAAGCTGGTTAAGCGCCACGTGCCGATCAAGGCGCTGACCTATGGCGCCTTGGAGCCGGCCGCGGGCTCAACTGTGCGCCAAAAAATTACCATGCAGCAAGGTATCCCTACGGAAAAAGCGAAAGAGATTGTGCGTGTGATCAAGGATTCGAAGAAAAAAGTCCAGGCCTCGATCCAGGGCGATTCCGTCAGGGTGAGCGGAAAAGACCGCGATACCTTGCAGGAGATCATCGCTCTGCTGCGCGGGCGCGATTTCGGGATCGACATGCAGTTCACCAATTACCGAAGCAACTAACCACTCTGGTCTCGCCGGAAGCAGCGAGCCGGGGACTGAGGGCGATTTGAGTTCACCAGCCACATCCGGCGCTAAGGAAGTCTTCGAGCTCCTGCGCGATGACTTGGCCGCCATCGAACGCGAGTTCGGACGGGACACGGTTTCCAGCGTTCGCGCCATCACCGAAATCGGCGAGCACTTGCGCGCCGGAGGCGGCAAGCGCCTGCGGCCGGCGCTGCTGCTGCTCAGCGCCAAGCTGTTTCCCCACGATGAACGCAGCGCGGTACGGCTGGGCGCGGTGGTGGAGATCATCCATACCGCCACGCTGGTGCATGACGACATTATTGACGAAGCCAAGACCCGCCGCGGCCGTCCGGCGGCCAACGTCCGCTGGGGCAATTCGAAGTGCGTCCTGGCCGGCGACTGGCTCTACATGCAAGCCTTCAAGATCGCGGTCGAGGAGCGCAACTTCCGCATCCTGGATGTCCTGATTGATCTGACGCAGCAGATGGTTGAAGGCGAATTGTTGCAAACCGAGAAGCTCGGCAAGTGCATCACCCTGGACGAGCATTTCGACCTCATCTTTCGCAAGACAGCATGTCTGTTCTCGGCTTCAACCCGCCTCGGCGCAATTCTCGGCAAGGCCACGGAAGAGCAGGAGTCGCGCCTGAGCGAATACGGACGCAACCTGGGCCTGGCATTCCAGATTGTGGACGATGTGCTGGACCTGACCGCGACAGAGGAAGTCTTAGGCAAGCCCGTAGCCAGCGACCTGCGCGAAGGGAAAGTCACGATGGCGGTGATTCACGCCCTCGAACGCTGTACTCCACAGGAGCGGCGGCAGGTTGAAGCAGTGCTTGAAGAACGAGCATTTATCACTGTACAACATGGGCAGATCCTGGAGATGCTGCATCGTTATGGATCCATCCAGTACGCGCATGATGAGGCTGCGAAGCACGCCGAGGCTGCACGCAAATCCATCTGCTCGTTCCCGGATTCGGAGATCAAGCGCGCGTTGCTGGCGATTCCGGAGTTTGTGGTGGAGAGAAACAGCTAGCTCCGCAGGAAGGAAACCCGGTGGAGGTTCCAATTATGCGGAGGAACTGCCGTCGTTGGTTTGAAACTAATTGCTTCGGGTCGGCGAGGAGTTTGAGTCTGTGCTGGCCTGCCCTCTATACTTATCCCCATGCCTCTTTCGGCGGTCATCGTCGATGATGAACAGCTCGCCCGCGACGAGCTGAGTTTTCTGCTCAAATCGGTTGACGACGTCAATGTCGTGGCTCAAGGACACAATGGCCTGGAAGCCATCAACCTGATTCGCGAGCACTCGCCCGATCTTGTATTTCTCGATGTGCAGATGCCCGGCTTGGACGGCTTTGGCGTGATCAAGAAACTGCTGGACAAGAAAATCGCGTTGCCGCAGATTGTCTTTGCTACCGCGTTTGACCAGTATGCAGTGAAGGCATTCGAGGTCAACGCGATTGATTATCTGTTGAAACCTTTCGACAAGAAACGCGTGGGCCAGGCCATCGAGAAGGCGCGCAAGAAGCTGCAGACTGCGGGCGCCGCCGGTAACGAAAAACTTGACGCGCTGGTCAAGCTGTTGGAAGCGCGGAGTCCACAGAGATCAAAAGTCCTGCTGCGCTCCGCGGGCCGCCTGTACCTCGTGGACCAGAAAGACGTGTGTTTTGCCTCGATCGAAGACGGCATCATCAGCGTGGTGTCCACGCATCTGGAGGGCCACTCCAACTGCCGCACGCTCGAAGAACTGCTTGCCGGGCTGGATGCCGACATGTTCTGGCGTGCGCACCGGTCCTACGTGGTGAACATCAACCGGATCAAGGAAGTCGTGCCCTGGTTCAAGAGCTCCTACCAACTGCGCATGGACGATAAGAAGCAGTCCGAGATTCCGGTTAGCCGGGCGCAGACAAAGAGGTTAAGAGAATTGTTCGGGCTCTAGTCTTCGATCAGACGTTGGCCAAGATCAATGAAACGAACATCCTCAGTACACACGGCCG
>DATFXI010000066.1:0-3862 GCA_035316085.1 Candidatus Angelobacter sp. | reverse complement strand
GGCACGCGCGGGGCCATCATCAAGAGCGGCGCCAAATCCGTGCGGATCTATTCCGAGGAAGTTCCCATCCGCGCCCACGTTGCTGCCTTGGAACAATTCAGCGACCACGCTGATACGGATGAGCTTCTCACCTGGCTTCGGACTTTCCCGCGCGCACCGCAGACAACATTCCTGGTCCATGGAGAGCCGGATGCGGCAGAGCGCCTGCAACAGGCAATCGCGTCGCAACTGGGATGGAACGTGAAGCTGGCACACTGGCTTGAGAAAGTCACGCTGCCATGATCATCGCAGATGGCAGAGGATCGCGGAAGCAAGGCTTGCGCGATTCTTGCTCAGCGTTGCACGATCCTGCCTGAAGCCAGACAAGTCCCACCGTTGCCGTCATCAGAGGCGCGCAAAGCTTTGGTCTGGTCAGTGCAATACGCCTTGCCCTGTCCGGTTATCGGCTCGGCAGTGGCTTGAAACGATCTCACGGTCTTTCCCGCGCAATTTCGAATGCTGAACCGGTAGCCGTTGTGCACGCCCTGGGCAAATTCAGGAGGCATGAATTTGTACGGCTGGCCATCTTCCAGCCCTCGGCCGATCTCGACTAGCTGACCCAACGCGCAAGTGAAACCCTGGTCGGGATGCTTTTGCGCGTAAAGATCTTCCGCCAGTCCGATCAAACGCAGTGATCGCGCCGGCGTCATTTTTAGCTTTAGTTGATCGTCCACGGGCGGCGCTGCCAAACCGGCGTTCGCCGTGGCGGTTGAGGTCCACCAGGACTTCTCGAAAATTTGCGGATCGCCGACCGCAAGGCGCGCACCGATGGTGACGGCGTTCAACCGCCAGATTCCTTGCTGCTGCTTCAACGAGAGTTGCAACCGCAGCCCCAGTGGCATCTCTTCTTCTGCTCCTTGGCGAAGCGTGTGGAGCGAGAGTTGCATTTCGTCCTCATCTCCGCGCAGGTCGTCGCCGTCAACGCGCACTTCCCAGCGCTGGCGCTCCTGGGGATTGTTCAGTGAAAAAAGGACTGGACCCACATCGAACGCCTCAAAATTCTTGTCTCCCGCCTCCAAGGACAGCAAGACCTGCGCCGGACTCATACTTCCCTGAGGCGCATTGTTCCGCACCTCGTCGAGCTTCCGCTGGACTTCCAGGGTCAGGTGCTTTTTGAATGCATCTTCGCCGCCCGTGACCATTTCCACGATGGCCTGCCGCGGCGATTGGGGAGAAGACCGTTCATTCTTCGGCTGAGCCACGAGCAGATTCGCGGACGCACAAACCACGACAGTCAGCAACATCGGTCTGCGACGAAACATACTGAGCTCCCCCCGCGCTTTGACGACTGGAAGTCCCACGGAGAGAGTATGCGCCGGGAACGCTGCTGAAACGAGTGCCTTGATCGGCACCGGAGGTCACGGCCGGAAGACTAGTGTCCCATGCTATTACTGGCCACCACGCGAGCCACGGCCAACATGGCCAGGGACTGCGCCGTGGAGTCCCGGAGGCGTTGCGCGCGTTCCAACGCATTCACTGCGTCAACATGGGCGGCGGCTTCGCTCACTTCCTGAACCAAGGCGGCGGCCTTGGTCTCCGAGCCGCGCGCGTCCCAAGCTTCATCCACCGCGGCAAAGGCCATATCAAAATATTTCCCGGCTTGGGCCTTGTCACCACCTACACCCTCGGCAAACCCATGCGCGGCGGCTGCCCGGGCTCGCTCACTGGGAGGCATTTCGCGCAGCCGGTCGGTCTGGTCAGAACCTTTGTTGTCCATGGCTTCCAGGACCGAGGTTCCTTCGCCGGAAGCATGCTGCGAGCTCACTTCTTTGCCGGTGTTGCTACGCACTACGGCATTGGCTACGACGTCACTCTCCAGGGCAGAGCGAAAGCCTTGCGCGCCCAGAGCCTGCTGCATGGCGCCGGTGGTGATGGTGATAGCCGTGGTCCGCTGCGGCGTGTCGTCCAGTTTTCCGAGCCAGTTGAGAAGCGACAGGCTGGCCTTGCGCGCCGCATCGCGATCAACCTCGCCGGCCATACGGGCGTACATGGCGGCAATGTTCTCTGCTTCGCCCGCATTCTCTTTGGGGTCAGGCAGCGAGGCGAACATCTTTTCGAAATGATTTTGCGACCAAGGAGATTTGGGGCCTTGCGCTTCCATAGCCGCCATGAGCGCACGCGGTGCCACGATGTGGTTTTCCAGAGCGGCGTCGAGCTTGCGGGAGACCGGATCCAGCAGCTGCTTGGGGCAACTGGTCACGGCGCCGATCAGCGCTTGCTCGGCCTTCAGCACCGCGTCTTGAGGCAGGTTCTCGATAAAGTTTTGCGCGGTGGCGCAATCGGCCTGACCACTGGCCATCATGGAAACCGCGGGCGTGTTCCCTGCCCGCACCAGCTCGGACTCGATCTGCACACCTTCTTTCCAGAGGCTCTTGGCCAGAGTGCGATCGACAGTGGAAGCCACTTCCGCAGCGCTGGCCAGCACACGCAGGCGATCTTGCGGATCGGGCTGCCGCAGAGCCACCGCCATCTTGACCGTATCCAAGACAAACCTCTGCTCAGGACCGGGGTTGGTGTTGCGGGACGGAGATGAGGCGCTGGGAGGATTGGGATGCGCTGCTCCGGAAGTTCTGGGATTGTCGTTTTGGGCGGCGCAACTCAGCGACGCAGCTAGCACCACACAGACGGCCAGCTTTAGGTGTTGTGCCACAGCTCACTCCAGCCGTTCTTCCAGAGACGGCCTGAGGTGAGCCTACGCAAGCATCTATTCTGGTTCAACTTGGGCTGGGTTGGCGAACACAGCTTAGGGCCGATGGGACGACTTGCTTTGGGAGTCACGCAATTCGGCGACGATCTCAGCCGCCGCCCGGCGCGCGGCCACTGCCTGGTCCGGAGGAAATGAGATGGCGCCCACGCGCGCATGCCCGCCGCCTCCGTAACGTTCGCAGATCTTGGCCAAGTTCACCATATTTGTCTGGCGCGCCCAAGGGTTCGATCCCACAGCCACCTTGACGCGGAAGCTGCTACTACTCAGCCCCACGCTGTACACCGCATCCGGATGCAAGTAATAAGGAATGAATTTGTTGTAGCCTTCCAGGTCGTAGTCGCTGATATCGAAGTAAATTGTGCCCTGTTTGCATTCGGAGCGCTGCCGGAGAATGTCCATCGACTGGCGGTGACGCTCGAGAAGCGGGCCGAGCAGCGGCGCGACAAACGGTTTCTCGATCACTTTGCTCAAGGGCTCTTCCACCAGACTGGTAATCAAGCGCGGCAGGAACTCGGGATCATTCGTGGACTCAATGGCCATAGTCAGTTTCATGGCGGGTTCCGCCATCTCCACCGCCTGCTGGGGCGAGCGAAACTGCGCGCCGTCAATCACATCCGCCCAGTAGATGAGCTCCTCGACCGGCGCCGGATTGAACCCGAATTTCTCCTGGGCCACGTGCGCCAGAAACTTGGTGCATGACTTGTACTCCGGATCGTAGAATTTGTGGCTCTTGTCACCGCGCCGGTAGTGTTGGGCATCTTCCTGGGACAAAAATGCGCTCTGGTGATGGTCAAACCACCAGGTAATCTTGGGGGAAGCCGAATACTTGAAATCCACGATGACGTTCTCGTCGCCGTCAAAGTCTTGCTCATTAAAAAGGGCGCCAGCGCGATGGACCAGCCCGCTGAACTGAAACTGGGCATCCGGCCGGATACGCTCGCGATAGAAACGCGTGAACACGGCGGCTGAGGCGGTGCCGTCAAAGCACTTGCCGTGATAAAAAACTCTTACTTTCAATCGATCCTTCCTTCCCGGCCGGCTACGGCAAGAAACAGTAAAGCTACTAGAAATGACATCTGCACGATGCTCCTGTCAAGCAGACCCGTCAGGATGAGT
>DATFXI010000065.1:0-4833 GCA_035316085.1 Candidatus Angelobacter sp. | reverse complement strand
GGCCGGGCTGCTCTGGCTCTTGCTGCCGTTCTTCGACCGTGAAGGCAGACGCGGCGCACGCTGGGCCCTGGGAGCCACCATCTTTGCGACGGCTTATGTTGTGGCCATGACGGTATACGGACATGTGGCGAAGTGACCGATTGACGCAATCGTTGCAGCTTTTGGCGTTGCTATGCGGTGCCGGCGGAGTTGCGGTGGCACAGCAGAATTCCTGCGTGGAATGTCACTCGCTCATGGAGCCGCCGATCAAAGTCACCGCTGAGCAGTTTGCCCAAGACATCCACTCGCAGAAGGGGTTGACCTGTGTGAGTTGTCACGGCGGCGACGCCACGAAAGACGATCCAGACGGCGCGATGAACAAGGCCGCAGGCTTTCGCGGCGCCATCAAGCGCGCCGACATTCCGGCGCTCTGCGGCAAGTGCCACTCTGATGCAAATTACATGCGGCAACATAATCCGTCGCTGCGCACGGACCAGTTGAGTCAGTATCAAACCAGCGTCCACGGCCAGCGGTTGGCCAAGGGTGACACCAACGTGGCCGTCTGCGTGGATTGCCATAGCGTGCACGACCTGCGCTCTCCACGCGATTCGCGCTCCACCGTCCATCCGCTCAACGTCCCCAAAACCTGTGCCCGCTGCCACGCTGACGCCGCCCACATGAAGGCATACAAGATCCCCACCGATCAGTTCGCACAGTACAGTGCCAGCGTGCACCACGAAGCGTTGACAGTCCGCGGCGATCTGAGTGCTCCCAACTGCGCTACCTGCCACGGCAACCACGGAGCAGCGCCGCCGGGCGTGAATACGGTGCAGAATGTCTGCGCCACCTGCCATGTTTTCCAGACGCAGTTGTTTGAATCCAGCCCGCACAAAGCCGCCTTCCAGGCTGGCTCCTTGCCGGGATGCATCACGTGCCACAGCAACCACAAGATTACTCACACCTCAGATACCATGCTCGGCACCGGCAAAGACTCCGTCTGCATCGACTGTCACACCGAAGGCAGCGCAGGGTTCAAGACGGCCGGCGAGCTGGCTCAAATGCTTTTGCATCTGGACAGCTCGATCAAGGGTGCGGATGCTCTGATCGCGAAAGCTGAAGACTCAGGCATGGAAGTCAGCGAATCCCGCAACCAGCAGGATCAGGCGCGCGATTCCCTGACCAAAGCGCGCGTCGCCATCCACAGCCTCAGCCCGAGCCAGGTCAGTAAAGACGTTCAAGCCGGACTCGATCTCACAGCCAAGGCGGAGCAGGGCGGCAAAGCCGCTCTCGCCGAGCGTGACTACCGCCGCAAAGGTCTGGGGCTGTCTCTGATCGCCATCTTGATCATGCTGGTGGGCCTGGGAATGTATATTCGTCAGATCGAGAAACCGTAGCGCGCGGGTCCTCGCATCGCTGCCTTACTCTGGCGGGCGTCACAACATTTCTGTTAGCCTCTTGCAGCGTTCTAATATCGCTTTCCAGAGTCTTTTGCCGAGGTGTGTTTATGTCTGCCTGCCGCCGCCTTCTGGCTTTCTGCCTGGCTTACCTGCTCTTGACCACAGCAGTTCGCGCTGATGAAGGCCTTTGGACCTTCGACAATCCTCCCAACAAACGCTTGCAACAGCGCTATGGCTTCACGCTTTCCCAGGAATGGCTGGATCATATACGTCTCTCGGCGGTCCGCCTGAATGACGGCGGATCCGGAGCCTTCGTCAGCCCTCATGGTCTCCTGCTGACAAACCACCACGTGGCCCGCCGCCAGCTGCAGAACAACTCCTCTGCAACGCAGGATTATCTTCGCGATGGTTTTTATGCCGCCACGCCCGAGCAGGAGATGAAGTCGCCCGATCTCGAAGTCAATGTGCTGACGTCCATGGAAAACGTTACGGCGCGGGTGCAGGACGCGATCAAGGGCATCGGCGATGCGCAGAAGCAGCTGGCTGCGCGCAAAGAGATCATCGCACGCATTGAGCGGGAGAGCACGCAGGCGACTGGGCTGCGCTCTGACATCGTCACGCTGTACCACGGGGGCGAGTATTGGCTCTACCGCTACAAGAAATATACCGACGTGCGGCTGGTGTTTGCCCCAGAGGAGCAAATTGCCTTCTTTGGCGGCGATCCCGACAATTTCTCTTTTCCCCGCTACGATCTGGACGTCGCGCTTTTTCGTGTCTATGACCGCGGAAAGCCGCTGGAAACCTCCCATTACCTGAAATGGAGCGCCAACGGCGCGGCAGAAGGCGAACTGGTGTTTATGGCGGGGCATCCCGGTTCAACTTCCCGGCTGGATACGGTGGCGCAGCTTCTGCGGCGCCGCGACTCGAGTTTGCCAATGCAGCTGGCCTTCCTGAAGCAGCGCATTGAAACCATGCAGCGCTACTCTGCCCGGGGTCCGGAGCAGGCGCGCCAGGCGGGATCACGTATCTTTGGCCTGCAAAACAGCGTCAAAGCGGTACAAGGCGGATACGTGGCTCTGCTGGACCCCAAGCTCATCGCAAAGAAACAAGCCGACGAAGATGGATTCCGCAAGCAAGTTGCGTCCAGGCCAGAATGGCAACCGGAGTTTGGCGGTGTGTGGGAAACGATTGCGGCCGCGGAATCCAAGGCCGCAATGATGGCCAAAAAGCAAACGTACCGAGCGCTTGATTCCCAACTGGGATTCCTCGCTTCTTCCATCGTTTTGTACGTGGCTGAAACCAAGAAGCCTGACGGCGAGCGTCTGCCCGGTTTCCATGAATCGCAGCTGGAGTCTCTGCGGTTCCGTCTGACTTCGCCGGCGCCGATCTATCCCGAAATGGAAGAAGCGGCTATGAGCGCGGGCCTGGTTGAGTCAGTAACGCAGCTGGGTAATGACGACGTGTGGGTGAAAACCGTGCTGGGTGGCCGGACGCCCGCGGCATTGGCGGCAGACGTCATTCACGGAACCAAGCTCACGAACCCCGCCGTCCGCAAAGCTTTGCTCGAAGGGGGTTCGGCAGCAGTGGAGTCATCCACCGATCCTATGATTGTGTTGGCCCGCAAGATTGATCCTCTAAACCGCGAGATGTTCAAGTGGTTTGAAGACAACGTGAGCAGCGTGGAACAAGCCGCTGGAGAAAAGCTGGGCAAAGCGCAGTTCCTTGTGTATGGAAAATCCACTTACCCAGACAGCACCTTTACTCTGCGGCTTTCCTATGGCACCGCGGCCGGCTATCCCATGAACGGCACCAAGGCTCCCTACAGGACGACCTTCTACGGCTTGTATGACCGGGCCTACAGCTTCGGCTTGGCCGACCCATTCTCCCTTCCCGCACGGTACAAAGAGGGACGCGACAAACTCGACCTTTCTACGCCGCTCGACTTCGCCAACTCCTGCGATTCCGTCGGCGGAAGCTCCGGTTCGCCGGTGGTAAACAAGAACGCCGAACTGGTAGGCATCAACTTCGACCGCAATTTGGAAGGGCTGGGGCGCGCATACGTCTATCAGGAGGAAACCGGCCGGGCGATCGCTGTTCATAGCGCCGCCATCATCGAGGCCCTGCGCAAGATGTACGGGGCCGGCAAGCTGGCGGATGAACTCCAAGGCCGCGGCAACTGATAAAGCCTTAACCCCCCTGGACTAGAGTGTCTTAGCCAACACACTGTCCTTGGCGACACACAGCTTTCACTCTCGATCGCTGATGTAAACCATTATTAATCAATATGTTGCCTTTGGCTGCCGCAATGCTTTCTCTTCTGGCTGAGGAGAGAAAGGAGATCGACGATGCGGCGTCACGTAGCGATCCCAGCAAAAAGCGCAGTGGCAGCAGCGCTCCTGTTGACGGGGGCGATCTATCTGGCGGCGGAAATCCGGCAGGCAATGCTGCGCCGCTACAGCGTGGCAACCAACAGCGTTGAGCCGGCGTCAGCAGGCCTGACTCAGACGGCTGAGAACAGCGGTCCCTCCCTCCCCCAGATCCAAGCTGAACCAAAACCAGAGGCAATTCCAGCGGCCACCGCTAAGCAACGCCCGAGCGACGAACTGGCGGCCGAGCGGCAAGCCGCAAAGATCCCGGCGCAGAAGGCCCCCAAGAAAGCGGCGCAGGATTCTCACACCCGGCAAATCATCATCAGCGTCCCGGATCGCCGGCTCGCTTTGCTTCAGGACGGTGAACTGCTCAAGGTTTATCCGGTGGCGGTGGGAGCAGAGGACACGCCAAGCCCCGACGGCGAATTCACCGTCATCAACCACGCCGCCAACCCAAGCTACTGGCACGAGGGCAAAGAAGTTCCGCCTGGCAAAAACAATCCCATAGGCACGCGCTGGATCGGATTGAGCCTGAAGGGATACGGCATCCACGGCACCAACGTGCAGAGCTCGGTGGGCAAACCGGTTTCGCATGGCTGCTTCCGCATGAAGAAGAAGGACGTCGAGGAGCTCTATGCACGGGTGCAAGTCGGCGACAAGGTCTCCGTCCGCAGCGAACGCGACGAACTGACCGCAAGCCTGTTCAAGACGAGCACGAACACAGTTGTCATGGCAACCAGCACGAAGACGGAAACGCAGGTCGCTTCGGCGGCTGCCGTGGCTACGACGGATGAAGAACAGTAAGAGCGGGAAACCCCGCGCCGTCTGACCAGGAGCCGGCGCGGGCGTAGTCGGAAAAGAAGACTTGGAATCGGGAGATCCGGTGGCCGGTCAATCGGCGGAACGATGAGGGGTCGATGCCGCGTGGTCACGATGGACCGGCCACCCGATCACCCGATCTGAAGGATCGAACGCCGTCCGGCGCAAAGCACGGGCAGCGAATGGAAACGGAATGCGAGGACAAAAGAGATGCTGTTCGTGAAATATCTGTTGTTGATCACCGGCTGGGGCCTATTGGGATGGGCCGC
>DATFXI010000064.1:0-5050 GCA_035316085.1 Candidatus Angelobacter sp. | reverse complement strand
ACAAGCAGCGTGAAGCCGTCTATGGCTTACGCCGCGAACTGCTTTCTGGTGTGGATCAAAAAGAGCTGATTCTCGAAGATTACGTGGCCGGAATGGTTTCCGAAGCCATGGACCGCTTCGCCCCGCGCAACATTCATGCCGACCAGTGGGATGTGGACGGACTGCGCAAATATTTGTTCGACAACTTCGGACTGGACTTGGCCAAACAGGGCATTGATCCCGACCAGCTCAACCGCCAGGAATTGGGTGACGCTGTATTCGAAAAGCTGCGCGAACTCTACGACGGCAAGGAGAAGCTGCTGGGTAGCGACGCCATGCGTTATCACGAGCGCATGATCATGCTCAGCGTGCTGGACACGCAATGGAAAGATCATCTGCTCAACATGGACCACTTGAAGGAAGGAATCGGGCTGCGCGGATATGGGCAGCACGATCCGCTGGTGGAGTACAAACGCGAGTCGTTTGACATGTTTGAAGGCATGATGCAACGCTTTCAGGAAGACACTGCCCGCTACCTGTTCCACATGCAGATTATGGAAGCGCCTTCGGCTCCCCCGGCTACGACGGCGGCCGCCGAGCCTGATGGCGATCAAGAGGTATTGCCCGAGCTGCCTCCGCGGCGCCGCGCCTCCACGACCGTGGACGACATTGAAGCCCAATTCCAGCGGCGCAAGAAGAAGGAGTTGGAACAGGCGCGCATGGCTGGCGGCAATGGCAGTTCCGCGCCGCAGCAAGTGGTGCGCGGCCAGGCTAAAGTCGGGCGCAACGATCCCTGTCCTTGCGGTTCAGGAAAGAAATACAAGAAGTGTCACGGGACAGCCTGAGGAGCAGGAGCAGGCATTAGGGGGTTTCGGGGGCGTCAAATCCAGACGTCGTTCTCGGCTGTGCGCTCACTGTGCGCACCTCCGGTATTGAGCACTCCTCTAGGCTCAATCAGCAGCAATTTAACTTCGTTTTCCGCATAAGGCTTGTGCTCGACACCTTTGGGGACGACCAACATTTCACCTGCACGAACATGGGCGGCGCCGTCGCGAAAATCGATCCGCAGGTCACCCTCGATCACGATGAAGGTCTCGTCTGTCTCAGTGTGGTCGTGCCAGATGAAGTCGCCCTTTAGCTTCACGACCTTGAACTGATAGTCATTCATCTCTGCGATGACCTTGGGCTTCCACTGTTCATGGAACAGGGTGAACTTTTGCTTGAAATTGATTGTTTGGCGAGTCATCAGAGTCCTCCATTGGCACTCTCAATGGTAACGCCCTAGGGATAACGAAAGGAGCGGGCGGACCCGCTCCTTAATTCAAGCCCGAAGTCGATTCGGTCTAGCGGTTTCCACGGTCGCCGCCGCCGCCGCGTGGACCACGATCGCCGCGCGGGCCGCGCCCGCGTCCACCGCGTCCATGCCTCCGGCCGCCGCCGCCGCCGCCGTGCCGTGGACGGTCATGGCGTCCACCACCGCCGGCGCCAACAGTTTCGCGGTTAGCGTCTTCCCGGTTGAAGTTGGGCTCGGATTCGGTTTCTTCGAAATCGCCGCCGCCTTCAAAGGTGATGGTTTCTTCCGACGAACCTGCGCCCGGGGCAGGCGCTCCGGCGTCATGCTCCGAGGGCGTTCCGCCGTCGCCATCGACGCGCGGCGCCATCTTGGCGCGCTGCTCCTTAAGGATGGCCTTGCGGGAAAGCTTGATACGATTTCCTTCGATAGCCAAGACCTTCACCAGGACCTGGTCGCCTTCCTTCAACTCGTCTTCCACGCTGCGCACGCGATGCTCCGCGATCTCGCTGATATGCAGCAAACCGTCGGTGCCGGGAATGATTTCGACGAAGGCTCCGAACTCAGCGATGCGCACTACCTTGCCCAGATAAGTCTTACCGATTTCCGGCACGGCGGTGAGGTCGTTGATCATCTGGATTGCTTTCTGCGCCGATGGTCCGTCGCTGGAAGCCACGTTGACTTTGCCGGTATCGTCCACGTCAATCTTCACGCCGGTCTGGTCGATGATGCTGCGGATCATCTTGCCGCCCGGACCGATGAGATCGCGGATCTTGTCCACAGGAATCTGCAAGGTGTAAATGCGTGGCGCGAAGGAGGAAATATCCTGCCGTCCGCTGCTGATCACCTGCTCCATCTTTTCCAGGATGAAGAGGCGGCCGCGGCGTGCCTGCTCCAGCGCCTCGTGCATGATCTTGGAGGTGATGCCCATCACCTTGATGTCCATTTGCAGCGCGGTAATACCTTTGCGCGTTCCGGCAACTTTGAAGTCCATGTCGCCGTAATGGTCTTCGGCGCCAGCGATGTCAGTGAGGATGGCGTAAGAGTCCCCTTCCTTCACCAGACCCATGGCGACTCCAGCAACGGCCGAAGCCAAGGGGACGCCGGCATCCATCAGCGAGAGCGACGCTCCGCAAACGGAAGCCATCGATGACGATCCGTTGGACTCCAAAATGTCGGAAACCACGCGCATGGCGTAAGGCCATTTCTCTTCGCCGGGCAACACCGCAGAGATGGCGCGCTCGGCCAGAGCACCATGGCCGACTTCACGGCGGCCCACACCGGTCATGCGGCCCACTTCACCCACTGAAAACGGCGGGAAGTTGTAGTGCAGCATGAAGCGCTTCTTGGTCTCGCCTTCAAAACGCTCGATGCGCTGCGCGTCGTCAGGCGTACCCAGCGTGGTGGTGACCAGCGCCTGGGTCTCGCCGCGGGTGAAGATCGCCGAGCCGTGCGTACGAGGCAGAACGCCTACCTCGATCCAGATGTCACGAATCTGGTCGAATTCGCGGGCATCGGGACGGCGCCGCTTGTGCGTGACCTGGTCACGGAAGATGCGCTCACGCAGCGTCTCATAATAATGAGAAAGCTTCTCAGCAGCTTCTTCATCGTCTTCAGGCAACTCGGCCGCCAACCGGTCCTTAATTTGCTTGACCAGGTCGTAGCTCTCAAGCTTGGGATGCTTCCTGGTGTCGAGCGCGTCGGTAAGTTCGGCTTCGACTCGCGACTTCAACTGGTCGTAATAAGCCTGATCAAACTCCGGAGGTTTGACCTCCATTTTTTTCTTGCCGGCTTTCGACGCCAGGTCGTTGATGGAAGCACAGATTTTTTTAATTTGCTCGTGAGCAAACTCAATGGCCTCAAGCACGCGGTCTTCGGAAATTTCCCTGGCGCCCGACTCCACCATCACGATGCCTTCGGTTGTGCCGACCACCATGATATTGAGCAGGCTCTCCGCCATCTCCGCATAGGTCGGATTCACGACCAACTGATCGTTCACAATGCCGACGCGCACTGCGCCGACTGGACCGTGGAACGGAATGTCGGACAGCGTGAGGGCGCAGGAAGCGGCGTTGATGGCCAGAACGTCAGGATCGTTTTCCGTGTCCGCGGAGAGAACAAGCGAGATGACCTGGGTCTCATTGCGGAAGCCTTCTGGGAAGAGCGGGCGGATGGGACGGTCAATCTGGCGGCAGGTGAGAATTTCGCGTTCGCTGGGACGGCCTTCGCGCTTGATGAACCCGCCGGGAATGCGTCCGCCGGCGTAGGTGTATTCGCGATAGTCAACGGTCAGCGGGAAGAAGTCCACGCCTTCACGTGGCTCGGGATTGCAGCACGCGGTGCCAATGACCACGTTATCGCCGCTGCGTACGATGGCGGAGCCTTGCGCTTGTTTGGCCAGATGGCCGGTTTCCAGGTTGAGAGTTTTGCCGCCTGCAAGTTGAACAGTGGCTGTCTGCTTCATGAGTTCCTCATTTCCAGGAGGACCAGCAGTCTGTGGTTTTCGAGCGAGAGCGTTTCTGAACGAAGCTTTGTTACGAACGAGGGGAAGCTACACCTCTACCTGAGGCGCGCAGCGTCCATGAAAAACGTCCGACCAATCGGTTATTTGCGGATTCCAAGTTTCTGGATGACGTCTTTGTAACGTTCGGTATCGTACTTCTTCAGATAGTCCAGCAGGCGGCGGCGCTTGCTGACCATCATCAGGAGACCGCGCCGGGAGGCATGGTCCTTCTTATGGTTTTTGAAGTGCTCCGTCAGCTCGCCGATCCGCTCGCTAAGGATTGCAATCTGGACTTCCGGGCTCCCGGTATCTGATTGGTGCGTGCGGAAACGGCTGATGACGTCGGCTTTTTGCTCTCTCGCTAACACTGAGACTGGTTGCACTCCTATCTCTTAAATCTTGTCCTTATAGTGACTTAAACAGCCTAACATGCACCGCGCCAAGCTGTAAAGCTTGCCTCCTGATAGGTAGTGGTACATTTTCCGCTTTGGTTCATCGGTACGCGATGAACGTCTGCTGGCGGTTGCCATCTGAGGTGAAAATCAAGTACGGTGAGACAGACAACAGGAAAAAACCGAATGTTTTGCTACAAATGCGGTGGTGCCATGCCTGATGAGGCACCGGCCTGCTCCAATTGCGGTGCGCCGGCAATGAACACCGTTGCTTCGATCCGCCCGGCACAAGTTAACCCTTCAGCAACAGTTGTGAGCGGGCCGCAGGCCGGTCCCGTCCCAGCTCAAACAGAGGACAAGGCTGTGATCAGCCTGGTGCTGGGAATTCTGTCCATCGTCAGCCTCTCGATTCTTGCAGGCATTCCAGCCATCATTCTAGGGAGAATGTCCAAGAGGAACATTCGGGCCAGCGCGGGGCAGCTTGGAGGCGATGGGCTGGCCACCGCGGGGATTGTGATGGGGTGGATCAGCGTTGTGTTGGCGGTCGTGTTTCTGCTGGTCATCATTCTGATGCTGGCGTATCTGACTCCCGCCAGGCACTGAGCCGACGACGGTACATCAAGCTGTGACTTGTGCGAAGTGATCGTGAAGTTGACGTTGCTATTTCAGCAGGGATGAGGTAGCTTGCCTCATCGTAGCTCCCACCAGGAGAAACACTGGCGATGTTCTGCTACAAGTGCGGCGGATCGATGCCTGACTCGTCCACGGTCTGCCCGCTTTGCGGTGCGGCCACGGCCGACGCGCCGCAACCGCCTCCGCGCCCTCAGCCTCCGTCCGGACCTTTTACCGCGCCGGTGCAGCCGCAGGTCCCATTCGGTCGTCCGG
>DATFXI010000063.1:0-5081 GCA_035316085.1 Candidatus Angelobacter sp. | reverse complement strand
CGCCGTGACCAGTGCGAGAAGAAAACAAGAGCTGAAGAAACCAATACGGAAGCGTGTTTTCATGCGGAGGGGCCCCTTCTTCTTGAACCAAGTCGAGAATTGCTGGTTCGACGATCATATCTCCGGTCTACGCATAACTGCCGACATGCTTGCCACGCATTATTTCTTCTTCGGTGGCTTGGCGGCGGGCGCCGGAGCGGGGCTGCTCCAGTTCGTGGCTGGAGTTCCCCAGCTGGTGGAAGCGGCCGGCTGATCGTGGGCCCCGTACATGGTGCCATCGGCGCGGCTGGTCAGCAGGTTCGGCGGAGGCGGAGCGCCTGTTCCCGCGGTTTGCGCCGGGCTGCCGACGAGAAACGGCGCCGGGTTCACGTTTTGCGCAACCGTCTTCCCGCCACCGTCGTACGGCGTGCTGACAGCGAGCGAGGAGCCGCCATTCGAGGCGGGGTCCGGCTGCGGCGAAGGCTGGGCCGCAGGCGCTGCGGTGGCTTTACTTCCTTCTGCCCCAGCGATCGGTTCGCTGGGTCGCGTCGTATCGCATCCCGTCATCAACAATCCGGTGATCACCAAACCAAACAGCGCAAGCCTCTTCATCGCCTTCCCTCCTTGGCACACTCAAAACCAAATCCGATTATACGAAGGATCGAAGTAGTGACGTTTCACGCCGATCCGGCGAACAGCCTATAATCTTATTATCTTGAGGAACTTCGCCGCCATAGTTCCGTTTTTGCTGATTCTGGCCACCCTCACCGGACCGCTGACCGCCCAGGAGCAGTCTGCGCAGCAGCGTCCCAGTCAGATGGTGCTGATCATGCCCTTTGAGAACCTTTCAGGCACGGCCGGCGCGGACTGGATTGGCGAAGCATTCCCTGAAGTGCTGAGCAGCCGGCTGAACGCCGCGCCGTTATTCATCATCAATCGCGACGACCGCCTTCTGGCCTTCGACCGCCTGGGCTTGCCCGCGAGCGCCAAGCCGTCCCGCGCCACCATTTATCAAGTGGCCCAGGAACTCGATGCCGACTACGTCTTGATGGGGGACTTTCAGATCTCGAGCGGCATTTTGACGGCGCACGCGCGCTTGATGGACCTGCAGCATCTGCGTCTCAGCCCGGAGATGACGGAATCCGGGCCGCTCAACAGTCTGATCGCTGTGCAGACGGCGCTGGCTTGGGACGTGCTCAGCTCGCTCAAGCTCTTGTACATCCCGAGCAAAGAGCAGTTCACCGGGCAGTTTCCGCCGACCCGCCTGGACGCGTTAGAGAACTACACGCGCGGCGTGCTGGCGGCCAGTGATCAGGAAAAAATCCGGCGCTTCCAGGAAGCTGTCCGGCTGGAACCCGGCAACACGCTGGCCACACTGCAGTTGGGAAAAACGTTCTACATAACCCGCGATTACCCTGCCGCAGTGGAATGGCTGGCAAAGGTCCCGCCGGACGCCATTAACGGCAATGAAGCCCAGTTTTACTTGGGACTGGCGGCCTTCTATGCGGGCCAGTTGGAGAAGTCCGCTGCCGCGTTTCGTGCGCTCGCCACGCGTCTGCCGCTGACTGAGGTGTACAACAATCTAGGCGTGGTTTCCGCCCGGCTCGGCGACAAACGCGCTCGCGATTACTTTGAAAAGAGCGTGGAGAACGATCCCGGCGATCCTGACTATCATTTCAACCTGGCTGTGGTGCTCGCGCGCGAAAGCCAGCCGCAGGACGCCGCGCGCGAACTCCGCGTCCTCCTGGCCCTCCATCCGGACGCTGAAGCCAAGAGTTTTCTCGACGCGGTTTCGGCTAGCGCCGGTGCACAAGCTTCGCCCAAACTCCCACCGGAGCGAATCAAGCGCAACTACGACGAGTCCTCCTTCCGCCAGCTCGCCCTGGAGATTGAGAACAACAACGAAGCGCGGCTGGCGAAGGCAAACGCCGCCAGCCACGTCGCCTTTCACGTCCAGCGTGGGCGCGAACTCCTGGAGCAGGGGCTGACGAGCGAAGCTCAAAAAGAATTTGGGGAAGCAGTTGCCCTGGATCCTAACGACGCCGGCGCGCATGCCGGGCTGGCACGCGTGATGGAAGCCAACCAGGGCCCCGCCGGGGCACGCAAAGAGGCGCAGGCTTCGCTGCGCCTGGCGCCGTCGGCGGAAGCATATTTAGTGCTGGCGCGGCTGGATTTGGCGGAAAATAATCCTGGGGCGGCGCAGCAGAATTTGGACCGGGCTCTGGCGCTTGATCCGGCCAACGCCGCCGCAGTCGCGCTGAAACACGACATTGCCGCAGCCATTCCGCGGCAGCATTGAGGTACTATTATGCGGTTCCATGGGTTTTCGAAAATCGCCATCGTCATCGCTTTTTCTTTGGGCGTGATTTCGCTCCCGGCACGCGCCGACGTGCTCAAGATCGTGGTGAATGACACCATCCAGCCGGTGGAGGAAGAGTTTATTGATCACGCGATCCAGGAGGCCAAGAAGAGCCACTCCGAGGCGCTGTTGATCGAACTCAATACGCCGGGCGGATTGGGCACTTCGACCAACGAAATCGTTCAGAAAGTCCTGGGTTCCCCGGTGCCCGTCATTATTTTCGTCACGCCCTCCGGCTCCCATGCAGCTTCAGCGGGTTTTTATATCTTGGAATCTGCCGACGTTGCTGCAATGTCTCCCGGTACCACAACCGGCTCGGCGCATCCGGTGCGTGGCGACGGTATCACCATGGATCCAGTGCTGAAGGAGAAGTGGGAAAATGACGCCGCTGCCCTCATCCGCTCGTATGTTGCCAAGCGAGGCCGCAACCTGGAAGTGGCAGAGAGCGCGGTGCGCCAGTCCAAATCATTCAGCGCCGATGAAGCCCTGGCGCAACATCTGATCGAATACATTGCCAAAGATGAGACCGATCTGTTGCGGCAGCTCGACGGCAAGACTATCGCACGTTTTGATGGTGCCAAAGTCACACTGCATCTGGCGGGGAAACCCGTTCGCGAGCTCGAGATGTCGTTGCGCGAGAGGACTCTCTCCTGGCTGCTAAATCCAAGCCTTGCCGCCCTTCTATTTTCCATTGGACTGCTGGCCCTGTACGCGGAATTCAATCACCCCGGTGCCGTGGTGCCTGGCGTGATCGGATTCATCTTCGTGCTCTTGGCCCTGTTTGCTTTGCACATGTTGCCGGTCCGATATGAAGCGCTGATCCTGCTCATCGGGGCGTTTGTTATGTTCGGTCTGGAAGCAAAACTGCACAGCCACGGCGCTCTCACCGCAGGCGGCATTGCCATGATGATTCTGGGTATGCTCCTGCTGGTAAACGGGCCGATCCCCGAAATGCGCGTACAACTGTGGGCCGCGCTGGCCATCAGCATTCCGCTAGGATTAATCACCGTGTTCTTGATGTCGATCGCAATGCGGGCCCGGCGTAACAAGGTCACCACCGGCGTGCCGGGACTGATCGGCGAAACCGGCGTGGTGACGGTGCCGCTCCTGCCCGCAGGCAAAGTGCTTCTGCGCGGTGCGCTGTGGGACGCCGTGGCCCCGGTCAACGTGGATATCGGGCAACGGATCGTAGTGCGCGGCGTTCATGATTTGGTCTTACAGGTGGAACCGGTATCGCAGCCGGTGGCAGCAGGGCCGGCGCACGCATAATTTTTCGCTTTATACCGGTTTCTCCATGCCATAGAATCCGTGCGACATAATTTCTTCTTTTGCTTGGAGGCGCACAGTGTCCTCAATACCCGTTTTAGCCGACGTGTTCGGCATCGGAATTCCTCTTCTTGTTGTCATCGTCGTCTTCGGCCTGTACCTGATCAACTCCATCAAGATTCTGCGCGAGTACGAGCGTGGAGTGATCTTCCGCCTGGGACGCCTCCTGGAACGAGCCAAAGGTCCGGGTATCATCCTGGTCTTCGCACCGCTCGACCGCATGGTACGCGTGGACTTGCGCCAACAGGCACTCGAAGTCCCGCCGCAGGACATCATCACTCGCGACAACGTCACGCTAAAAGTGAACGCAGTGGTGTATTGGGAAGTGTTGAGCGCAAACCAGGCGGTCACGCGCGTCCAGAACTACTACTGGCAGACTCAGCAATTTGCGCAAACGACGTTGCGTTCGGTGCTGGGCGAAGTTGACCTCGACGAGCTGCTGGCGCATCGCGATAAGTTGAACGCCCGCATCCAGAGCATCCTCGACCAGCACACTTCTCCCTACGGCGTGAAAGTGTCGAACGTCGAGATCAAGCAAGTCGATCTGCCCGATTCCATGCAGCGGGCCATGGCCAAGCAAGCTGAGGCGGAGCGCGAGAAGCGGGCCAAAATTATCCACGCGGAAGGCGAGTTCTCCGCTGCCCAGCGCCTCACGGATGCCGCCAAAACTCTGGCCGCAGAGCCGCTTACCCTGCAATTGCGTTACCTCCAGACCTTGACCGAGATCGGCGTGGAGAAAAACACCACCATCGTCTTCCCCTTGCCCGTGGACATCCTTTCCGCCCTTACGGAAGCCTTAAAGCGAATGGGCAGTGGCCCAGCTGGAAAATAGGGTTAAACTGGTCTAACCAACTCGGGGGAGGAACATGGTTGAACTGGGAATTGGCCGAAGCAAGGACGAGGTCCGCGATAGAACACTGATCGATTCCGACGACACGGAAATCACTTTGGGTACAGGCAAGCTGCTCGGAATCTTCTTCGGTTTGGTGCTCGTCTGTTCTATTTTCTTCACCCTCGGTTATCTGCTGGGACATAGCACCGCGGCAGGCGACAAGACGGAAATCGTAGGCGCTGCGCCCACTGGCGGCAGCTCCGCCGGCAAGCCTTCCGCTGTCAACAAGAACACGGAGCCGCCGGCCGTCGTCGGTCCCTCTCCGGCCGGTGCAGCCAGCAACGTTGCTGCGCCCTCTACATCTTCTTCCGCTTTACCGGCGGCTTCCCCGGCTCCGGCGACTGAGATCAAGGCCGCTCCGGGCGGGACTTACACGGTGCAAGTGGCGGCAGTCTCCAAGAAAGAGGACGCCGACAACCTGGTCACGGCGCTGAGCAAGAAACAGTATCCGGTGTTCATGACCACCGTTCAGGGCGACCCTCTGTTTCACGTGCAGGTCGGCCCGTTCAACGACCCCAAAGACGC
>DATFXI010000062.1:0-7376 GCA_035316085.1 Candidatus Angelobacter sp. | reverse complement strand
CACGAGCACGACATAGCGCAGTTCGCAAAACGCAGCATCGTTTTTCGCGACGGCAAAATCCGGCGGGACGCAGCCGCCACGGACCGCGCCGTGGCGAGTGAAGTGTTGAAGACGCTGCCGGTGTTAGAGGACTGAGACCGCCCATGGACTTGACCTCGACATTACGCGTGGCCATGCGGGCGCTGGCGCGCAACCGCATGCGGTCTATCCTGACCATGCTGGGGATCATCATCGGCGTGGGCGCGGTGATTGCCATGGTGGGGATTGGCCAGGGCGCGGATCAGACAATCCAAAAGCAATTGGCGAACCTGGGTTCGAACATGGTGTTTGTCAGCTCCGGCTCGGTCAACTTCGGCGGCCTGCGAATGGGCTGGGGGGCAACCAAGACGCTGGTAACCGAGGACGTCGCCGCGATGTTGAAGGAATGTCCGGCGGTGGCCCAGGCCGCGCCCGGCACCCAGACCACGGCCCAGGTGGTCTATGAGAATGACAACTGGGGCACGCGCATCACCGGAAGCACACCGGAATACTTCGACATCCGTGCCTGGCCTTTTCAAAGCGGCGCCAGCTTCACACAAGAGGACGTGACAACGGCAGCCAACGTGGCGGTGATCGGCGACACGGTGCGCAAGAACCTGTTCGCGTCGACCGAACCGGTCGGCAAGACCACCCGCATCGGCAATCTGCCTTTTCTGGTGGTGGGAGTGCTCGAAGCCAAGGGGCAGTCGCCGGCCATGAGCGAAGACCAGGACGACAACATCGTGGTGCCGCTGACCACGTTGCAAAAGAAAATCACCGGGCAACCGTGGCTGCGGTTCGTCATGGTATCGGCGAAGTCGCGCTCGGCCAGCTACGCTGCCAAAGAGCAGATCGAATTGCTCCTGCGCGACCGCCACCGCATTCGTCCCGGCCAGCCCGACGATTTCACGGTCCGCAATCTGGCTGACATGGCGGATCTGGCGAAAGAAAGCAGCGCGGTCATGACCGGGTTGCTCGGCTCGATTGCGGGTGTGTCGTTGCTGGTCGGCGGCATCGGCATCATGAACATCATGCTGGTTTCGGTCACGGAGCGGACACGGGAAATCGGCATCCGCATGGCCATCGGCGCGACGGGGAGCGACGTGCAACTGCAGTTCCTGATTGAAGCCGTGGTAATGAGCCTGCTTGGCGGTGCGGCCGGGATTTTGTTTGGGATGGGATCGTCGTGGGCAATCTCTGCCACTGCTGGCTGGCCAGTATTGGTTTCTCCCGGCGCGATTGCCGGAGCCACGGCGCTGGCCATTGGCATCGGAATTTTCTTTGGCTACTACCCGGCGCGGAAAGCGGCCGGCTTGGATCCGATTGAGGCCTTGCGTTACGAGTGATGCCGCATGTCTCCTGAAACCATCCTTCGCGAAGTGTTCAAGGCGCTGAGCCGTAACCGGATCCGCAGCCTGCTGACCATGTTGGGGATCATCATGGGCGTCGGGTCGTTCATCTGCGTGGTCGGCGTGGGCAAAGCCGGCTCCAGCCGCGTGGAAGACCAACTCAGCAAGGTGGGCGACAATTTGATTTGGGTGGAAGCCGGCAGCCGGGCGCGTAACGGCGTCCGCATCGGCACGCGCGGCATCAAGACCCTGATGATCGGCGACGCCCAAGCCGTCCTGGATCAGGTACCCGGCATCAAGAGCGCTGCCCCGAACGTGGACGGCCGCATCCAGGCGGTTTATGGCAACTTAAACTGGGGTACGCAGTATCGCGGCGTGAGTCCCGAGTATTTTGAAATCCGCAAATGGGACTTTGAGAGCGGCGCTGCTTTCACGCAGGATGACATGGACCACAACGCCGCCGTCTGCGTGCTCGGGCGGACGCCGGCCACGAACCTGTTTGGCGAAGAAGACCCCATCGGCAAGACCATCAACATCAAAGCGGTTCCCTTCAAAGTCATAGGCGTGCTCCAGCCCAAGGGATTCTCGGCCACCGGCTTCGACCAGGATGACTTCGTTGTCATGCCCCTCACCACGGCTCAGAAACGAATTACCGGGGCGGAATGGCTCGACGACATTTTCTTCTCCGCCGCCTCCCGCACCGCCATTCCCGAGGCCACGCGGCAGATCGTCGGCGTCATGCGCGAGCGGCACCACTTGCGCGCCGGCGAGGATGACGACTTCAACATTCGCACGCCGGAAGAACTGATCCGGGCACAACTGGCAGCGGCCAATGTCTTCACGCTGCTGTTGGCCAGCGCGGCCTCGTTGTCCTTGCTGGTCGGGGGGATTGGGATCATGAACATCATGCTCATCTCGGTCACCGAACGCACGCGCGAGATCGGCATTCGCCTGGCCATTGGGGCCACGGAACAAGACATTCAAACGCAATTCCTCACCGAAGCCGTGGTCATGAGCCTGCTCGGAGGCTCGCTCGGCGTCCTGGCCGGGGTTCTCGGATCGTTCCTGCTCGAAAACACGCTGCACTGGGACATTCAGCTCTCAGGGCAGATCATGGTCATCGCCGGACTGTTTTCCGCGGGGGTAGGAATTTTCTTCGGCTACTATCCGGCGCACAAAGCGTCTCAGCTCGATCCCATTGAGGGTCTCCGCTACGAGTGATTGCCTCGAACCGCTTGCCGAAGCCAGAACAAGACCATTAACAAAACCAACGAAAAGCGCACCTTTACTTTGCGAAATGAGATGAACTTAGGCTGAAGCAGTTGTGTCCAAACAATACGGTTGACCTGGGCACTGCCCGAGCGCAGTATTGTCGGCAACGCCCAGCCAGCAAAACTAAAGATTGATGGGGGAGCTGCACAATGCACAATCGCATGCGCGTGCTGTTGGTCTGTCTTGCCGTTCTGTTCCTTGTCTTGCCGCCTGCGGTCCTGGCTTCTGGCCCGGTCACCGGCACTTACAAAGTGGTGATCGTTCGCGTGCGCTATTCCGATTCGCCCTCAGGACACACGTATACCAACGCCCAAATGGACCAGGCCATGGGCGAGATTCACACCTTCTTCAGCGAGCTGTCGTACGGGCAGTTGGACATGCAGTTGAGTTGGAAAGACGTGACGCTCTCCAACAACACGGCGCATTACTGGTATGCGTGCCCGAACCCCGACGACAGCGCCGCTTATTGCGTGAAGGATGATGTCTATCAGGAAGCGGCTGAAGCCGCCGCCGTAGCCGGTGCCGACTACACGGACGTGAAAGCCATGGCGTTGCTCAGTCCGTGCGGCACGCATGACCGCTACGCCAACTGGACTGCGGGTTCCGATATCGGGTTGAATACCGCTCACGTGCATCGGACCGTGCACCAAGTGTCAGATACCGATTGCATCGTCAGCGATCCGGTCCTCCATAACGCTCAAGCCTCCGGTGTATGGTGGGGCGATTGGGCCCACGAGCTGGGCCATACCCTGCAGCTTGAGGGGCATGATGCGTTTTCTCATCCCTCCGGATATTCCAGCGGCTATGACTTGATGGATAGTTGCTATCCCTGCGGTGAAAGCGTGATTTCGCGTAGCGGCACGCCGGTGGTGAGCGATGAATCACATGTTTCGTTCCCGGAGTGGCTGCCTGCATCCAAGACCATCACCATCGATCGCCCGAGTTCGGGGACTGCAGGCGGGACGTACGTGCTGGAACCGGTATCGAAGCTGAGTCCCGGTTCCACCGTGGCACCTCGAGGCATCAAGCTGCCGCTGGGCGGCGATCACTATTACATGGTCAACGCGAGGGTTCGGGTCGGCGCCGACACCCACAACGTTCTCCCTGGCCTGTATGACGAAGGCATTCAGATCCAGGACATCGTGGAAAGCCGTAATGATGGCCGTGGCCATCCTGTGCCGGTGAGGAATATATGGTCGTGTGACACCACCGTATCGGGCGGTTGCATTTCGACGGATACCGATCCGCGCATCCCTACGTGCCACAGCGCGGCCAAAGCGGGTGATCAGCCCGACTACTGCTGGCCTTTCCCGCTCTTTCATCCCGGCAACACCTGGTATGACGCCACCAACAACGTCAGCGTGCACGTGCTGAGCCGGGTTGGCGATGGTTACGGCGTCACCGTGACCCGGGGCGTCGCGCCCGGACACCCCGATGTTTTCATCTACCCTTGGCTAACCGCGCCCATGAACACTTACGAGACGGTGGACATCTGGGTGGACAGCTCCTGCAACGGCTATGAAGATACAGTTGGCCCGGCCGGCCTGCGCTACGGCCGCCGTCCCGACGGAACTGTAATCGGCAACGGAGACGATCCTTGCGCCAACCACGAAAACCGGATCTACGCGCATGTGCGTAATGGTGGAGATGCCACCGCCGTCAACGCCCACGTACGCTTTCTCGTGACCGATCCGCCGGGAGTAGGGGTACGTGATGCCACGGGCTGGCTGGAAGTCGGCTCGGTGACGATTCCTACGCTGGCGCCAGGCGCGTCGCGAGACGTGTACGTAAACTGGACGCCGCACGTCACGCTGACCCCGGCGCAGATCAGTGAAGGCCACTTCAATTTCCATACCTGCGTGCAAATCAAGATCGACGCGGTAGCGGGCGAAGTCATTCTCTCCAATCAGGATGGTGATGGTGAGCAGGAGAATTTTGACCATTTTGAGGCCGTGCGGGATCCCGTCACCCACGATTTCCACGTGCCCGACCGCGAGTTCTACCTGTTCAACCACAACTTGATGGACCACCAGAACTTGACCGGTGCTCCTCCGCCGCATTCTGGATATCCCAGGCACTTCCAGTTGCGAATCAAGTCGGAAATGCCGCCGGATTGGAACTACCAGGTTGCTGGCGGAGAAACCGAACTGGTGCTGGGCCCGGAAGAAGTACGCAAGGTCCCGGTGAAAGTCGTGGTTCCACCCGGCGCACCCATAGCCAGGACTTTTTTCTTGCGCGTTACCGCGTTTGGGCAGGGGGAAATTCTCAACCGGATGGTACCGCCGAGCCACCCGGCCCGCCGCCACTACGGCTGGCATCAGGTAGCGGGCGTGGTGGAGGCGATCCAAACTGTGGATCCGTCCACGCTTACTCTCACCGCTGAGTACAAGTGTCCGGAGGCGCGTCCCACTGTCGCGGTGCTGCCTGGAACCATCCACGTCAAAGGACATCTCGATCCTGTACACGCGAACACCGTGATTGCCATCGACTACAACGCGCCGGGCGGCGCATCCACGGTGACTCACCTGGTGCACACCGACGCGGCGAGCAATTTTGAAGACTCACTGCCGGCTTCGGCACCCGGCGAATGGCAAGTTCGCGCCATCTGGCAAGGTGACATGGACCACTCCAGCTCGGTCAGCGACCTGCTCAAGGTCATGGTGTCGCCGCGCGACTGCAATAAACCGCCGGCTCCAACCACTCCGCAAACTGCGCCACCGAACTCTGTCATCCTGGTGCCGGACGCCGGTTTCCAGGGCGGGCTCCTTACCGGTGTCGTCATCGGTCCCGACGATCAGCCGGTGCCCAACACGCCGGTGCAAATTGCCGGCGGCGTTCCCGCCACGCTGAGCGGGGAAGTCATCGGCGAACCTCTCCCGTGTCCGCCGAACGATCCAAAGTGCCAGCCACAAAAGCCAGCCGACACAGCCTCGCGTGCGCCGGTGGATTGCAGCGCGTTGCTTAAGATACGCGAGGCGGCGGCCAATCCGCCAAGCGCGAATCCGGCTGCAGCCAATCAACCGGGCGCCGCAACTCCGCCGCTCACGGACGCTAATGGCCGCTTCGCCCTGTGCATGCTGCCCGACGTTCCAGGCGCTAGTGTGAATCTGCCCGGCGGCGGCAAAGTCCCCATCAAAGCCGTGCAAAATCTGCCGGCGATGCCCACGCAGCCTCCGGATTTCTTCCAGCCGGGGCAGAAGGTGAGCATCATCGGCGTGCTGCGCAATCCAAAGGCGATCCAGGGAGGAAACACCTGGCTGCTGCCCGCAGTGCAGGCCTGGAGTCCCAATGGACAACAAGTGATCACCGCCTTCAAGACCCCGAACGCGCTGCTGCCCGGCCCGGCCCAGCTTTCCTACGTCGGAGGCGACGGCCAGACCCATCACGTTCAGGGAACGGTGTTCAAGATCGTGCGCGCCTTCCTGGATCGCACCCAGCTGCACAGCCAGCAGGGGGCCACGTTCGAGTATGAGGTGCAGTTTGCGCCCCAGGCCGGGCGGAATCTTTGCGTCAAGATGAACCTGGCCGGCCCGGTGGTGCTGGCGCAGGCGCCACCGCCGGTTATTCCCATTGACGCCAACGGCCTCGGCAAGTTCAGCGGCAAGATCCGCGCCGTGCAAGTCGCGCCCGGCTCCACCGTGCCGTTTGATCTGAGTCCGAACATCGATTTCTGCAAGAACAACGAGTAGGTCGACCTCAAAACAGCAGAGAGGGCCAGTGCCTCTCTGCTGTTTTGCTCGACTCCCAGTCCCAGTAAGCTGCGCTCGGAATCTCTAAAAGAAATGCCATAGAATCGACACATGGACGAATCGAGCCTCTTCTCAGGTAATGAACGCAAAGAGAAAGAGCGGGAAATGTTGCGTCAAGGCCGTCTGCCTCCCGGGCAGTCGCTTACCTTGAAGTGGCCGGTGCTGCATTACGGATCGGTGCCCCGCTTCGATCCCGCCCGCTGGGACTTCCGCGTCAGCGGTCTCGTCAACACTCCTGTCAAACTGACTTGGGAAGAATTCAGCCGGCTTCCGCGCGTGACCACGCACAGTGACTTCCACTGCGTCACCCGCTGGAGCCGTTTTGACAATGACTGGCAGGGCTTGGCCTTCAAGGAAATCTTGAAGCTAGTCCAGCCCAAGCCGGAAGCGGCCTACGTGCTGGTGCACGCCGAGCAGGGCTTCACCGCTAACGTTCCGCTGGCCGATCTCAATCGCAACAATGTCCTGCTGGCCACGCACCATGACGGCCAACCCCTGGAGCCCGACCACGGTTATCCACTCCGCCTGATCGTGCCGCATCTTTACGCATGGAAGTCCGTGAAATGGGTGCGCGGGCTGGAGTTCCTGGAACGCGATGTCCCCGGCTTCTGGGAGCAGAACGGATACCACATGTACGGGGATCCGTTTAAGGAGGAGAGGTTTGATACGGATTGACCCAGCAATTAGCAGGTAGCAAATCGCAATTAGTCCAGCTAAAGCCAAACAGAGGGATCATCGCAGAAGACAAGGTCCTAGCTGTGCTAGTTGCTAACTGCTATTTGCCAGTTGCTACCTCTTTACGATGGCATCGTACCCCTCACCGGCAAGGCGAACGCGCATGGTCTCGGCGTCTTTGGGGTCGTTGAACGGGCCGACCTGCACGTGAAACAGAGGGTCGCCCTGAACGGTGGTCATGAACACCGGATACTGTTTCTTGCTCAGCGCCGTGACCAGGTTGTCGGCGTCCTCTTTCTTGGAGACTGCCGCC
>DATFXI010000061.1:0-5657 GCA_035316085.1 Candidatus Angelobacter sp. | reverse complement strand
GTTCCCTCGCTCTGCGGCTCTATTGATTCTCTCCTGAGCCTTCTGGGCAGCTCGCTGTTGTCTTCGGCAAGCCTCGGCGGCTTCATGCTGAGCGTGCTCGGCTTCCTTCTGAGCCTTAGCTATTTCCTTCGGGTCACACGGACAACTGGGTTCTGCCGGACACGCAGCAGGGCAGTGCAAAACCGGCGCGGGGCAACAGATTGGTTCCGGCGGCTTCGGAGCAGGGCAGACTGGCTTCGGAGCAGGGCAGGTTTTCTGAGGGCAACCTTGCCCCTCTTCAACCCGCAAAGCCGGAGATCCGAAGCCCCACAAAGTGAGTGCAAGCGCGACCGCCAACACTCTCCATGCGACAAATTTGGACGAAAAGTACATATTGTCTCCTACATTGCAGAATATTCTTCTTATAATGTGTGACGGCCGCGGCCCACAAAATGTAGCGCAGTCCACAAAAGGGAACCGCTAAGATGTCGTCCCGCCATCTCAATCCATACTTCCATTGGTGCGCCGGCTGTTGGGATTTGTATCTGTGACTGTATCCATTGTGTCGAGCCGCTGAACATCAAACGTCGGGCCGTGAAGGATGTTCAGATTCGCAGCATTGGGTACTATCGAAAACGTGGCCGATACGTGGAGGACACTCGCTTTGCCACGATGCCTTCAAGATCAGTTTTCAGTTCTCCAGTCTGCACGGCTAGAAAAAGCGCATGGCTCAACGGCTCCTGCACTCAGGGAACTGATCGTGGTCTTTGATCTTCACATCTGAGTTGACACAGCCGAAGAAGCCCATGAGACCGGGTTGTCCGGCGTAGCCGAGATGCTCATCGAGATCGAAGATGTCCTCGATGGTCTTCAACAACGAGTAGTGATTAAACGGAATATCGGAAGCGGTGCCCTTTTTCAATAAGGGGGAGAGCAGTACGGCGCCGGTGCGATCGCCACCGTAGCTCTTGAAGGTCAACGTGAAGGGGCCAATCTGACTGGACTGGGGAAAAGGGGCGAGGTTGGGTCCAGGCTGTTCGTTGCAGCAGAATGCGCCCTCGAAGTCGACGATGAAGCCACCGCCGGGCTGGGGCAGGATGCTGGCTCCGGCTTCGTCGAAGTTGATGATGAGCAACCCGTCGCGGCGATACGCCTTGGACGCCATGATCAGCGGCACCCACTTCTGGAGGAAGAGATCGGCCGAGACCAGTCCGCCCGGCTGTCCATTCGTGCAGGGTGCGTCGTGGCCGTCATCACAGAGGTTGGGCGTGATGAACACGAAATTCGGAGTGGTTGATTCCGACGCGAGGTCCTTCGGAAGCAGATTGAGATTCACCACATTGCTGTCGCAATCCGGGGAGTCAATGATGGAATGGAAGTAGACGAAGGGATTGTGTCGCGCCGCGTATTGATCGCCCAGCGGAACCGCCGGCGAAGGAGCCTCAGCAGATTCGGTGTTGTCAACTTGGTTGAGCGGCGCGTGCCCGCAGGTCGCCGACTCGCGTTGGGGATCGTTTCCCATGTCGCCCATATAGGCGCGCCACGTCCTGCCTGCGGCCTTGAGCTGATCGGGAAGCGTCTTGATGGATTCCGGATAGACGCAGCCGCTGCCTGTTGCCTGACCGTCGGGCGTAATACCAGTGAGGTTGAAGTCGGCATAAACGAAGCAGTCGTTGCGTGTTTCCGGCGTTGCCGCCTGGCCGCTGATCATGGCGATGTAGTTGTCCAGGCTGGCGTGGCCGGTGCCGTAGTACTGGCGCAATAGGACACCTTGTGAGGTCAGAATCTGGGAGAGAAACGGAGCCTTGGAATTCGGACCAAACGTGACGTCGAAGCCTTCATTCTCAAGAACGATCACGAAGACATGTCGAATCCTACGATCGTGTCCGTCATCAAGGTCACCATTGCGCGCGGATGAGGATCCCACGCATACTCCAAGCAAGATTGCGATCAAGCATGACCTGGCGATAAATCTGCTCATACTGCCTCCCAGCAAGGTTCGGCGGGAGGCTACTAGCTCGCGATTAAGGAATTGTGAAGGTCGTAACAAATTTGTGCGAACGTCTCTTGGTTCGCAAAGGTCGCAATCTTCGTTTCGGTGGCGGTCAGGCCTTCCATGATCCGTTGGGCTAACAGTGCCTCCGTAATGCCGGCCATTTCAAGAAGTGCCTCGATTGCGGCACGAACGCTCGGACTGCCGGCAATGATCGCGTCGGCCCGCCACTGGACACTCGGGGCGTAGCCCGCAAGCCTTGCCGCTGCGGCTGAACTTTTCCCTTTTAGTTTTGCGTCCAACGAACCGGCGCTGTTTGACGGTGAGTTTTGGTTCTCGATTTGCGTAGGTTTTCGCAGGTGCGGAATTCGACGTCCTTGTCTGTGTTTGCTTCATGATTTTTGTTCCTCACTTCTCTCGACCATGCAATAAAAGCACTCGCGCTCCAGGTCGTGCCAGAGGCGATGCTTTGAACATGGGGCATAGAGTTTCAGAGGCACAAGAGGATGATAACGGCTAAAAATTGCTGCAGCGTCGCCCGTGCACCAAAGATGCCATAAAGGCTGTTCGAGCCCATCTTCTCTCCTTTCCACAGTCGGTCTTAATAGTTCTCATTGGTCGGGGAAGATGACGGAGAAGGCGACTTCCGGAAGTATGGACTGTCGCCTTCTCCACGGCCGGTATCATCTTGCCGGGGCTGCTTTCGGCGTACCCCGGCGTTCCGAAGTAGCCAAGGTTAGTTATCCACGTCTTCGGTTTTGTGAGAGCCTGCCACTCCTGGATAGGGACGTCGGCCCATCAAGCCTTTCCACAGAACCCGGTTGAATTTGTCGGGAGGAACACGGTCTGCATCGGAGAAATCAAAGCCGGCCGTGACCTTCGCCCAATATGTCGAGTCATGTTTCGGCTTGACGTCAGCGCCGCGCGCGTATTGCACGCCGAGGCCGCCCGCGATTCCGGCAAGCTGGGTGACCTTGAGCACTGTCGATGCAGTGGCGGTGAAGCTCCATTTGCCTGAAGACGCGATGTTGAAGACATCGCTCATCGGCGGCTGGAAGGCGGTGTTCAAGTTCAAGTGTTGCGTGCCGAGAACGTCCTCGATGGTGCGCAGCACATTGACCTGGCTGTAGCGGGTGTTGACGACGGCGCCCTGTTTGACGTACGGTCCGACAACATACGCCGTGGCGCGGTGTGAATCGACGTGATCGGGACCATCCTGGGAATCGTCCTCTGTAATCATGATCAGCGTGTCGGCTGCGTATGGGCTCTGCGATACGGCCTCAATCAGACGGGCCACAGCAAGGTCGTCGTCGGCCTGCTGAGTTTCGGGAGTATTCACACCGGCCAGAGCTGTGCTGAAGGCGCCCATATGATCATGGCTGAGACGCACGAGCGAAAGTGAGGGTAAGTTGCCGTTGGCGACGAACTGGTCAAACTCGCGCTTCCATTCGTTGTAGCGCCAAAGGTCAGGATAGTTCTGGTCGTAGCCGCGGAAGTAGACGTCGGTTAGCGGAGCCAGATTCGGATCGAGCGGTGCGACCTGCACCTCACCTGCCGCGAAGGGATCGCTGACAGGAGAACCATTAATGACGATCCTGCCGATATTGTGTGTCAGGAAACCATAATCCCGGACTGTGCCGCCGGCCTGCAGCACCGCATCGAATATGTAGCCTTTCTGAATGCCGAACGGCGCGTCGGAGGAGGCATGGTTTCCTGTACCCGGGAGCACATCGTCGGTACCACCGGGCTGGTTCGCAGTGGCGTCCGAGTAATTCGTTGTACCGACGGGCCCCGCGGCGGCGTCACGCTGAGCGATGGACGCGAAGTTCACCGGGACGTTGCGGTTCGTGCCTTCAGACTCGTAGGAGAGGCCGCGGTCGACGAAGGCGTAGTTGATCTGCTGCGTGATGGTTTCGGTATTGGTGACACGGCCCTGCAAGCTCCACGACCAGCCGTCCATGCTGCCGTCGCCCGGGTCCATGAAGTTGTCCAGCGTTACGAACTGTCGCGCCAGCTTATGGAAGTTTGGTGTGATCGCCTCGGGGAACTGGGTCAGCAGGGGATGGCCGTTCGAGCCATTACCGAGATCACCCAAAATCTGGTCAAATGTGCGGTTTTCTTTGACGATGTAGATCACATGTTTGATGTGACTGCGCAGGAATTGCATAACTTCACGGTCGTCTGCGCTCTCGGGAAGATAGAAGTTGTTCTGCGCAACTAACCGGGTAAGGCGATCGAGTTCGGTCGCGTCCGGCACCCGGGCACTGACCAATGAGGCGCGCTCGAGCTGAAAGTGATACTCGTTCGAAGCCGCTGCAGCCGCGGCCGCCGCCTTTGCCGCAGCGGGTCCTCCAGGGAAGGTGGTCATTGCAGCCGTGGCGTCGCCGGAGAGGTTCTCGGGATTCGGCCCTGTGATGCTCTTGCCGTTGATGATGTACATCCAGGTGCCATCGGCGCTGAAGGTAATGTCGTGTGGGTCATAGGCAGTCGGGATCAGACCCGTGACGTGGTAAGCGTCTGCGCCACTCAGAGGGATTACCGCCACCGAGTTCGTTCCCGCATTGACGGCGTAGAGCGTCTGGCCGTCACGCGACAGAGTTACGGCGAACGTTGCGGCGCCCGTATAACGGGTAGCGGAGGGCAGCAAGCTTGCGGGGGCACGCGCATCGATTTTCGTAACGACGGTATTGCTCGCTGTGTCTATCACGGCGACCTGATCGGCGTTGTCCTGCGCCACAAACAGCCGTGAGCCGGAAGCATCGAGCGTCATACCGAGAGCATTGCCGTCAAGCTTGATACGTTTGACCAGATGGCCGCTGGTCGGTGAGCTGATATCGACAACGACAATTTCACGGTCGCGATCCGATGAAACGTATGCGGTGCCGCGATTCACGACGACACCAAACGGAAAGGTTCCACCGATGCCGCCGTCAACGTTTTCATTATTGGCGAATTGCGGCCGCAGGTCGTGTTCATAACGTACGGTGAGCGACTTGGTGTCAATGACGCTGATCGAATCATTGTAGTTATTGGCGACTACCAGAGTTGTGCCGTCGGCGGAGATACCGAGGCCGCTGGCGTTCGGACTGACGCCGATACCGATACCAGCGTGGTGCCCCAGCTTGATGGTCCCGGTCTGAACCCAGGAGCCGCGGCTCTGACCGTAGACATAAACGACGTCGTCACTTCCGCCGGCAGCGTAGAGCGTGCTGCCGTCGGGAGAGAATACCAGACCCACGTGCGCATTTTTCTGCTGGATGACCTGCGTGAGATTGGGTGACTGCTTGTTTTTCCCGCCCACATCGAAGAGAAAAATGAACTGTGTCGAGTTCGCGGTGTCCGTAGTGCCGTCCGTCTTGTTGAGCGAGTTCTGGCCCGCGCAGAGGATGGCTAGAGTCTTGCCGTCCGGGCTGAGCTGCGACCGGACTGCCTCACCGGCGATGAAATCGGGATAGGCAGGCAGTCCCGGATTCAGGAACTGCTGGATCGAGCCACGCAGGGCGGTCGGCGTGATGTAGTGACCGGGCGCGGTTTGCAGTGCCGGCGCTGAACGGGCGGCAGACTCGACATTCGTTGTCTGGGCCGACGTCTGAGCCAAGGCCGCCACAGCGGAAAGCAGCACGCCGAAAGAGACTATGCCAAGAAGCATTCGCGTTTTAGGAACCTTCATGAATTATCTCCAAGG
>DATFXI010000060.1:0-20755 GCA_035316085.1 Candidatus Angelobacter sp. | reverse complement strand
GCTGATGCAGATTCCCGGCATCAATGTCTACCTGCAGAACCTGCCGCCCATCCGCATTGGCGGCACGCTCACCAAGAGCCAGTACCAGTTCACGCTGCAAAGTCCCAACACCAACGAACTCTACCAGTACGCGCCGCAGCTGGAACAGGCCTTGCGCGCACTGCCGCAGTTGCAGGATGTCACCAGCGACTTGCAGGTAAAGAATCCCCAGGTCACGGTGCAGATTGACCGCGATAAATTGGCGGCGCTCAACATTGATCCGCGCACGGTGGAGGACGCTCTCTACAGCGCCTATGGTTCACGCCAGATCTCTACCATCTACGCGCCCAACAACCAGTACAAAGTCATCATGGAGCTGCAACCCCAGTTCCAGCTTGACCCTTCCGCGCTCGGCATGTTGTACGTTCACGCCAAGACCGGCCAGCTGGTTCCTTTGAGCTCGGTCGCCAGCTTCAGGAAGGAAGTCGGCCCGCTCACGGTAAACCACCTCGGCCAGTCGCCGGCGGTTACCCTCAGCTTTAACTTGAAACCGGGTGTATCGCTGGGCGACGCCATCAACACAGTCAATCATCAGGCCAAGCAGATCCTGCCTGCCACCATCACCACCACGTTGCAAGGGACCGCCCAGGCGTTTCAGTCTTCCTTTGCCGGCCTGGGACTGCTACTGCTCATGGCCATCCTGGTCATCTACATAGTGCTGGGGATTCTGTACGAAAGCCTGATCCATCCTCTTACGATTCTGTCAGGACTGCCTTCAGCCGGCGTGGGGGCGCTGGCAACGCTCATGCTCTTCAGGACTGAACTGAGTCTCTATGCGTTCGTGGGAGTGATCATGCTGGTGGGGCTGGTAAAAAAGAATGCCATCATGATGATTGATTTCGCTCTCGATGCGCAGCGCCAGGACGGCAAGAACGCGGCTGAAGCCATCTACCAGGGCGCCCTGATACGCTTCCGTCCCATCATGATGACCACCATGGCGGCCCTTATGGGCACGCTGCCCATTGCCCTGGGGTTCGGGGCCGGGGCTGAATCGCGTCGCCCGCTGGGTCTGGCCGTTGTCGGCGGACTGATCTTCTCCCAGACGCTGACCCTCTACATCACGCCCATTTACTACGTCTATCTCGACCGCGCACAACAACGCTTCCGCAAGATGTTCGGAAGGAAGCAGGAAGCGTCGGTGGAGGAAGAACGGTTCGAGGCAGTGCGGTAGTCCCGACCCCTTCTAGCGCCCTGAATACAGCTCAGGCAGTTGCTGCCTCAGGTGCTCGACCTTAGGCAGGTCGTTGATCCGGATGTAGAGATCATCGGGATGATGCTCCGCGTAGTCCTGATGATAGCCCTCGGCGGCATAGAAACCTTTCATCGCGACGACCTCGGTGACAATCGGCCGGGAAAAAACTTTCGCCTTGTTCAGCTGGTCAATGTAAGCCTGGGCCACGCGCTTTTGATCATCGCTACCGTAAAAGATGACGGAGCGATACTGCCTCCCTTCATCCGGGCCCTGCCGGTTCAGTTGGGTGGGATCGTGCGCCACGGCGAAAAAGACCTTCAGCAGTTGGCCGTAAGAGATCTGCGAAGGATCGTAGACGATCTTCACCGATTCGGCGTGCCCGGTGGTGCCGCTGCTGACGGTTTCGTATTGCGCCGTGTGGGCGGAACCGCCCGCGTAGCCGGCGGTGACTGCCGACACTCCTTTCACATGCTCGAATACGGCTTGAATGCCCCAGAAGCAGCCGCCGGCCACCACCGCGGTCTCCGAGCCCTTCGCCTTCGACAGGGGCGCGTCGATTGCCGGATCAGGGACTTTCACCGCGGCGCTGGTGGTCTTACAGGCGGTCAGGCCTGTCACTATGAGCGGCAAAACAGCGCAAGCGCAAGCAGCAGCGCGCAACATGCGAGATTCCTTTCACCTAAGATTTTATAAAATTCAAGGACCCGGAGTTGATGCAGTAGCGCAGCCCGGTCGGGCGCGGGCCATCCGGAAAGACGTGGCCGAGATGAGCGTCACACCGCCGGCACGCCACGGCCGTCCGCACCATCCCGAAGGTGGTGTCGCGGGCCTCTTCCACGTTTTCCGCGGCCAAGGGTTGCGAGAAGCTTGGCCAGCCTGTACCCGACTCAAACTTTGTATCGGAATTGAACAGCGCCGTTCCACAGCAGATGCAGCGATAGAGACCGTGATCGTGGTTGTCCCAGTATTCTCCAGTGAATGCTGCCTCGGTGCCGTCAGCACGGGTAATGTTAAACGCGCTGGGTGAGAGTTGCTTTCTCCATTCGCTCTCACTTTTCACCACTTTGGGCACATGGACGACGTTGCCTCGCTCGCCAGAGTCGGAGAACTCCACAATGTCCACGTCCACGGGCTCCTGATTGGGGAATACCTGTGCTCGATTCATAAATCTCCAGGGGAAAAGCTCTCTCTTCATTGTAGCCGCGGGACAAAGAAAAGCCTGCGCGTGAATTGGTTGATGCGGGCGGATTCGAGAGTCCTGCTTACGGCCAGATCCCCCGGGATTCCGTGGCTTTGACCACGCGGTCCACGGCAAGGATATAAGCCCCGGTGCGCATATCTACTTTGTAATCGCGTGCCGAGTCGTAGACGTCGCCGAAAGCTTTGCCCAGGATTTTTTCCAGCTTGCGGTTTACGTCTTCCTCGTCCCAGAAAATTTCTTGCAGGTCCTGCACCCACTCGAAATAGGAGACGGTTACGCCGCCGGCATTCGCCAGAATGTCAGGAATCACGAAGATACCTTTTTCGTACAGAATACGGTCGGCGCCTGGAGTGGTCGGACCATTGGCGGCTTCCGCCACGATGCTGGCTTTCACGCGGTTCGCGTTGGCCAGAGTGATCTGGTTTTCAAGCGCCGCAGGTATGAGCACGTCGCACTCCAGCTCCAGCACGTCTTCGCCGGCGATGGGATCGGACCCGGGGAAGTGGGTCACAGAGCCGGTCTTGGCCTTGTGCGCCAGAACTTTGGGAATGTCGAGGCCTTTGGGGTTAAAGATGCCGCCCTTGGAATCGCTCACCGCGATCACTTTGGTCCCGATGCGGTGCAACAACTCTGCGGCAATGCTGCCGGCGTTGCCAAACCCCTGGACGGCAGCAGTCGCCTTCTTGTAGTCGATTTTCTTGACGTCAAACGCGCAGCGCGTGACATAGACACACCCGCGCGCCGTGGCTTCACGGCGGCCCAGCGACCCGCCCAGGAACGTCGGCTTGCCGGTGACCACGCCGGGAGCGCTGTGGCCCAGCGTCATGCTGTACGTGTCCATGATCCAGGCCATGACTTGCGAGTCGGTGTAAACATCGGGCGCGGGGATATCGCGGTCCGGACCAATGAAATCGGAAATTTCGTAGGCGTAACGGCGGGTCAGGCGTTCGAGTTCAAGCTTGGAAAGATGTTTAGGATCGCAGATGATTCCGCCCTTGGCGCCGCCGAAGGGAATGTTGACCGTGGCGCACTTCCACGTCATCCAGGAAGCCAGCGCCTGCACTTCGTCAAAACTGACGTTGGGATGATAGCGAATGCCGCCTTTGCATGGCCCGCGTGAGTTGTTGTGCTGCACGCGAAAGCCCTGAAAGACTTTCAGCGTGCCGTCATCCATGCGGATGGGCAAGGAAAGCGTAAGCGCGCGGCGCGGCGAGCGCAGCACTTCGCGCAGGCCCGGATCAAGCTTGAGTTTTTCCGCCGCGGTCTCAAACTGCCGCAGAGCGATACGGAAGGGATTCAGGTCCTCTGAGGTGCTGCTAACAGCCTTCAGGGTGGCCATAGGGGTGGGGTCCTCCTACGATGGCATTGCGCCGGCATGTGAGTATACATCGCCGTCTCTATCTTCGTGCTAAATCACGGTTCTGCCCGGGCAGGAGCTCACCCGTCATCAGCTTGCTGATGACTTCGACAACGCCGGCGCCGCTAGGCTGCTCGGTAACCACATCCGCTGCCTCGCGGATAGCAGGAAGCGCGTTGGCCACGGCCACGGAAACCCCGCACAATTCGAGAAAAGGCGAATCGTTTTCCGCGTCGCCAATACCCACCACACTCTGCGCCGGGATCTGCAGCTCTTTGAGAGCCGCCTTGAAGCCGCTGCCCTTGTCTACCCCCAGGGGCAGGACCATCAGCGAATCGCGGTTGAGGATGATCTCGAGCGGCAGGTTCATCTCCGCGATGGTCTGCCACACAGCGGCATAATGCTTCTGCGTCGTCGCCACAACCGCACGCCCTGCGCGCAGAGGCTCCACGCCGCGAAGCCGCAGCTTGTCAAGGAAGACAGGCAAAGGTGGGCCGGTGAGGGTGCGTGTGTCGCCGCCGGCAGGACGGTGCAGAACCGCGCCGTTTTCCGCAATCACAAGGTCAAAAAGAGGAATGTCAGGAAAAATCTGGACCAGGTCCTCGAGCTCGCGCCCCGTGACAAGAAGGATCTTGCTGCCGCCGGCTTTCAGACGCGCCAGCGCTTCTCGCGCCGGCGCACCTACCTGCCCGCCGGAAGCGAGCGTTTCATCGTAATCGCATGCCAAGTGAAAGGTCATCAGGTCAAGCAACGCTGGGAGGGGTCACCGCGCGCTCTCGAATCGGCTCCTTTGCTTCCAGCCGGACCTGGCAAAGTTCGGCGATCAAATTGCCGGCCCACCGGTAAATGTTTTGCTCTTTCACGATCTGGCGCATGCGTTGCATGCGGGCTCGCCGCTCTTTGGCGTCCATCTCCAGAGCGGCATGGATCTCTGCTGCCATTTGCTCCGTGTCGTACGGGTTCACCACCAGGGCGTCACGCAGTTCACGGCAGGCACCGGTGAAACAGCTCAGCACCAGAACGCCGTCTTCGTCGCAGCGCGACGCCACAAATTCTTTGGCTACCAGGTTCATGCCGTCGTGCAGCGAAGTGACCAGGCAAACGTCCGCCGCGCGGTAAAAGCGGCCGATCTCCTCATGGCTATGGTGGCGCTTGAGAAACAGAATCGGCTTCCAGCGCTCGGTGCGGAACCGCCAGTTGATTCTCTCGGCTTCGGCATCCACCTCCGCCAGGAAATCATGATACCGCTTAATGTGAGTGCGGCTGGGCGCGCCGATCTGCACAAAGCTGAACTTGCCCTGGTAGCGGGGATAGCGGTCCAAAAAGCGCTCGATCGCCAGAAAGCGTTCCAAGATTCCCTTGGTGTAGTCTACGCGATCCACGCCGACGCCCAGGTAAAGCGCTTCCACGCCCAGTTCTTTGAAGAGAGCTTCGCGAGCGGCGTTGGCGGAACGGAAGTCGGTTGCTCGCGTATCCTCGGTGGCCGCCACGCTGATGGGGAACGGACGCACCATGGTGGTGTGCGTTTCCCGGTTGACCGCGAAGTGTTCCCACTCCACCCGGCATTCCAGCGCACGGTTCGCCGTCTCCAGGAAATTGTCGCAGTGCGACTGAATGTGAAAACCAATCATGTCCGCGCCCAGCAGTCCTTCCAACAATTCGCGCTGCCAGGGACAAATGCCGAACGCTTCCGGGTTGGGCCAGGGGATGTGCCAGAAGATGGCCACGCGCGCGTCCGGCCGCTCCTGCTTGATCATTCGCGGCAACAGCGCGAAGTGATAATCCTGAATGAGCAGCACAGGATGGTCCGTGCCGTCCATTTCTTCCAGGACAGCTTTGGCAAACTTCTTGTTGGCATCGCGATAATGTTCCCAGTCTCGCGCCCGGAAGGTCGGCCGGGTATGGGCGATATGGCAGAGCGGCCAGAGGCCTTCGTTGGCAAACCCGTAGTAGTAGCCTTCCTCTTCGTCTTTGCTGAGCCATACGCGGCGAAGCGTGTATCGCGGATCGTCAGGTGGGACCTGGATGTGGTCGTGCTTGTCCACAGTCTGGCGGTCGGCGTCACCACTGCCGTGCGCGATCCATGTGCCGTCGCAGGCGCGCAGGATGGGTTCCAGCGCGGTAACCAGGCCGCTGGCCGGCACAATGACTTTGGCCGTCTTGCCATCTTTGGCGTGCATATACGGCTCGCGGTTCGAGACCACGAACAACCGGCTGGAGTTGAGTTTGCTCCGCACGTGCACGGACAATCGCTCCGCCGTCCACGTGGAGTCTCCTGCCTCGCGCAGGCGGGCTTCCTTCTCCGCCGACTCGCGTGCCGCGGTCAGGCTCTCCACCAGAGTTGCCACTTCGTGCCGCAAAGGCGTGAAGATGTCGCCGTCTGCCGAACTTTGCCGCGGCGGAGCCTTCCCGGTACGCAGGGCCTTCATCCATTGCACGGTCTTGGCCACTGGATCGGAAATGCTCAAGCGGATGATCACCAGCGCCGTGAGCGCGATGAGAAACATCTCCACCGAAACGCGCAGGAACGTCTTTCGCCAGAAGCTCTGGCTTTGCGCGTTGATGTAACCCGAGTCGTGGACAACGCTCAGCGTTCCCGCAGGCTTGTCACCCACGCTGAGCTGCAGCGGGTAAATGTAAAGGCGGGTGCCGTTGAGGATGCGGAATTCGCCGGTTTCCGGCCCGCGCGCTCTGACCTCGGCGGGCAGGGTGGGCATGAAGTTGACCCCGGGGAAACGCGCGCTCAGCCGGGCAGTCATGGTGATGGGCGTCCCGGCGGTGTCATAAACGGCAATTCCGGCCAGGCGCTCGCGGTCGCCAAAGCGTTCCACAATGCGCTGCAAGTCGCGCCGGGATCCCTTCGCCAGCGCGGGCTCGATGCTTTCCGAAAGGCTCTCAGCCAGAACCTGGGCGCGTTTGCGCAGGTCCTGCCGCAACGCCTGTTTTTCCGTGCGGAACTGAACGTAGGAAAAGAGCAGGGAAGCCAGCGCAAGCACGGCTACAAGGGAACAAACTAAACGAAGATTCAGTCGCATGGCTCCGCTCTGGTTCTCTGGCTCCGCTTTCGTGCGGGCGGGCCAAAGAGACTGGTTTGCCGTCCTGGCCAGGCGCTCGTGCCGCCATAAAAAAAGGTCCAGTCGATTTTCGCTAGCTCGGTGAGGGTCGAACAAACCGCCGGTTCTGGGGTTACCGCGTTGACAAAGTGGACGCTGGTAGCGTCTTGAGATGCCAGTGGCTAGCCGGCAGTTGCCCGATCTCCGTGCTAACCAAACGTAGTCGGCGCAAGGTGTACAATTTATCACACATTGGCGAGGTTTTTCATGGCTACCAGTGCAACTATCGAGCTGAAATCCTGCCCCCTCTATATCAACGGAAAGCCGGTCCTCTCCCATGGCCCGAAGGACATTCAATACAATCCCGCCACCGGAGAGGCCGTCGCCGAAATCCCGCGCACCACGCCGGAAGAGATTTCGGCGGCTGTCGAGGCCGCGCGTAAGGCGTTTCCCTCATGGAGCAGGACTCCCGTCATCCAGCGTGCGAAAGTGCTGTTCAAATACCGCGAGCTCCTGGAAGCGCATGCCGATGAGTTCATCGCGCTGATCACCGAAGAAAATGGCAAGACCATCGAGGAAGCGCGGGGATCGTTTCAGCGCGGCATCGAGAACATCGAGTTCGCTTGCGGCGCGCCCACCTTCATGATGGGCGAAACCGTGGAACAAGTGGGCACCGGAGTGGATGGATGGTCCACGCGCAATCCCATCGGCGTCTGCGTGGGCATTACGCCTTTCAATTTTCCTTTTATGGTTCCGCTGTGGATGTTCCCTATGGCCATCGTTTGCGGCAACACATTTGTTCTGAAGCCGTCGGACAAAGTTCCGCGCACCGCAGTCCGCCTGGTGGAGCTGTTTCACGAAGCCGGCTTGCCCGCCGGCGTGCTCAACCTGGTGCATGGGGCCAAGAGCACAGTGGACGCGCTGCTGACTGATCCCCGCGTGAAAGCGGTTTCGTTCGTCGGCTCCAGTGCCGTGGCCCGCTACATTTACCAGACCGCGTCCCACAACGGCAAACGCGTGCAGGCCCTGGGTGGCGCCAAGAACCACTCCGTTGTACTGCCTGACGCGGAAATGAAATCCACCGTCGGCGCGATCATGGGCTCCGGCTTCGGCTGTGCCGGCGAACGTTGTCTTGCTACGAGTGTGATCGTAGCCGTGGGCGAAGCCGCCGATCCCCTGGTGAAAGAGCTGGTCCGCGCCGCAGACAACTTGAACGTGGGCGCCGGCTGCGAGGCCAGGACGCAGATGGGCCCAGTCATCACTGACGAGGCCAAGAAGCGCATCCTCGGCTACATCGAGCTGGGAGAGAAGGAAGGCGCCACCCTGGCCCGCGACGGCCGCAAAGATGCCGTCAGCAAAGGCGCCGGTTATTTTGTCGGCCCAACGATTTTCGATCACGTCAATCCCGGATCGCGTATCGCTAAGGAAGAGATCTTTGGCCCCGTGCTTTCGGTGATCCGCGTCAAAGATCTGAAGGAAGCGCTGGCGGTGATTGATAATTCCGAGTACGGCAACGCGGCGTCCGTCTTCACCCGTTCCGGCGCCGCGGCTCGCGAGTTCACCCAGAACGTAGGCGCAGGAATGGTCGGGATCAACGTGGGTGTTCCCGCCCCCGTGGCATTCTTCTCTTTTACCGGTTGGAAGAATTCATTCTTCGGCGACCTGCACGCTCTGGGCAAAGACTCTGTGCATTTCTACACCGAGCAGCGAGTGGTGACGTGTCGGTGGCCGGATTAAAAACTGCCATAAGTGCCAAAATTGCCAAAGAATCCAAATTGAGGCGTTATGAAGGCGTGAGCGAGGCGACAGCCGAGCGGGAGCCTTCAGCCGAAATCCTGAGCCGCAGGCGAAGGATCTGGTTGCCAAGGTCAATTGCGGCGATTTTTGGCAATTTTGACATTTCTGGCAATTTTAAAAAGCGCATGAATGAATACGATCTGCTGAGAGCCGCTATTGCTGAAGCAAGGCTGGGCTTCTCTGAGGGCGGCATTCCTATCGGATCAGTCCTGGCTGACTCCACCGGGAAGATCGTCTCCCGCGGGCACAACCTGAGAATTCAAACTGGCGATCCCACGGCTCACGCCGAAGTCGTTTGCATTCGCAATGCGGGCCGCCGGACGGATTGGCACAACCTGGTGCTGGTGAGCACCCTCAGCCCGTGCATCATGTGCACCGGAACCAGCCTGCTTTACCGGATTCCCAAAGTAATCATCGGTGAGAATCTGACCTTCAAAGGGGCTGAGGACCTCTTCGCGGCCAAGGGCGTGCAGTTGAGCGTCCTGCAGGATCGCGAATGCATCGAGATGATGCGGTCGTTCATCAAGAACCGTCCAGACATTTGGAATGAGGACATTGGGGTTCCGCCGGAGCACTAGCTGGCCTCACACGCCGCTGTATACCGCCCTCTTCAAGAAGTTTCCCTGGCCGGCTTTGCCGAAGAACTGGTCGCCGTCAACAACCACCCGGCCGCGGGAAAGTACGACGTCCGGCATGCCTTTCACCTGGATGCCTTCAAACATCGAGTAATCCACGCGCATGTGGTGAGTGGCGGCGCTGATGGTGTGCTCGCGATTGGGATCAAAGATGACCAGATCGGCGTCGCTGCCCACCGCGACTGTCCCCTTGCGCGGAAACAGACCGAAGATCTTCGCCGGCGTAGTAGAAACCAGCTCCACAAAGCGGTTCACGCTGAAGCGGCCTTTGCCCACACCGCCGGAATAGACCAGGCTCATGCGGTGCTCGATGCCCGGCCCCCCGTTGGGAATCTTGGTGAAATCGTCCTTTCCCAGTTCCTTTTGTTCCTTAAAGCAGAACGGGCAGTGGTCGGTGGAGACCACCTGCAGATGGTCTTGCTTCAAACCGGTCCACAGTTTTTCCTGGTGCCACTTCTCGCGTAGCGGCGGCGTGAAGACGTACTTGGCGCTCTCGAAGCCAGGTTTGTCCATGTCGTCCAGGGATAAATACAGATACTGCGGGCAAGTCTCGGCATAGACGGGCACGCCACGGTCGCGGGCCTCGCGGACTTTTTCAAGAGCATCATTGCAGCTCAGGTGGACGATATAGACCGGCGATCCTGCCATCTCTGCCAGCGCGATGGCGCGCGCCGTAGCTTCTCCCTCCGCAGTGGTGGGGCGGGTAAGCGCATGGTACTTGGGCGCGGTCTTGCCTTCGGCCAGCGCCTGCTGCACGATCACGTCAATCGCGCCGCCGTTTTCCGCGTGCATGCAGATCATGCCGCCGATCTTCGACGCCGTACGCATGGCCTTGAAAATCGTCGCGTCGTCCAGCATGAACACGCCGGGATACGCCATGAACAGCTTGAAGCTGGGCACGCCTTCACGCACCAACTCGCCCATTTCGTCGAGGCGCGCATTCGGCAGGTCGGTAATGATGCAGTGGAACGCGTAATCGGTCGTGGCTTTTGACGCAGCTTTCTGCATCCAGGCATCAAACGCGGCCCGCAGCGGCTGGCCTTTGTACTGGATGGCGAAATCAATCAGCGTGGTGGTCCCCCCGAAGGCCGCGGCGCGCGTGCCGGTTTCGAAGTCGTCCGCGCTGGTGGTCCCGCCGAACGGCATGTCGAGATGGGTATGGACGTCAATGCCGCCGGGCAGCACATATTTCCCTTTGGCATCGACCACGCGTGTGACGCCGTCGCGCGGCAACGCCTGCGCAATGGCCGCAACCTTGCCGTCCATGATGGCCACATCGGCTGAGTAGGTGTCGGTGGCCGTGACCACGGTGCCGTTCACGATGAGAGTGTCAAACGCCATGAAACCTCCTGACGGCAGTACCGATCCGAGTTCGACATTCTATGCTACACTCGCGAAATTTCCATCCGCCTTCTACAATGAGGCGTATTGCGGCCCGCGAGGTGTCCGTGCTCAACAATCCAGCTCCCAAGCTTCCGCTCGAACAGCTCGAAAGGAACTTCGCGGACATCAACCCTCCGCTCACACCGGCGCAGGCGCTCGAAGAAGGATCGCGCTGCCTGTTCTGCCATGACGCTCCCTGCATCAAGGCTTGCCCCACCGGGATCGACGTTCCCCAGTTCATTCGCCAGATCCTGACCGGCAATCTGCGCGGCTCCGCCAAAACCATTCTGAGCGCCAACATCCTGGGACAAAGCTGCGCCCGCGTCTGTCCGACATCAGTTTTGTGCGAGGGCGCCTGCGTGCTCAACCACGAAGGCAAGAAGCCAGTGGCGATTGGCAAGCTGCAGCGTTATGCCGTGGATCCGGTGGTCTCGAGCGGCGCGCAGTTGTTCAAGGCCGGTCCGTCCAACGGCCATCGTGTGGCGCTGATTGGCGCCGGGCCGGCGAGCCTGGCTTGCGCCTTCGAGCTGCGCAAACTCGGGTACCAGACGGTTATTCTTGACGCCAACCCGCACCCCGGCGGACTGGACACTTACGGCATTGCCGCCTACAAGATGCGCGCCGACGAAGTAGTGAAGGAAATCGAAATGGTGCGCGGTTTGGGAGTCGAGATCCGTAGCGGGGTTGCAGTGGGACACGACGTGAGCATTGCCGAGCTGGAACGTACGTACGATGCCATCTTCATCGGCGTGGGATTGGGCGAAACCGACGACCTCGGCATTCCCGGCGAAGATCTGGAAGGCTGCCGCGATGCCATCTCTTTCATTGAAGACACCAAGCGTATGCGTTTCGACAAGGTCGCCGTTACCCGGCGCGTGGCGGTGATCGGCGCGGGCAATACCGCGATTGACGTAGCCACGGCCGCGCGCCGCCTGGGCGCGGAAGAAGTGTACATGGTATACCGGCGGAGCACCCGGGAGATGTCGGCGTTCGATTATGAATACGAGCTGGCCAAACAGGACGGTGTGATCTTCGTCTGGGAAAGCCTCCCGGTCCGCGTTCTCGATGATGGCAACAAGCGCGTAGCCGGTCTGGAGTGCGTACGGACCCAGCGGGCACAAAAAGATTCGCGCGGTCGGGTTGGAGCGCCAGCGACAAGATCAAAGGATGCGTTCGTTCCCGTCGCTGGAACCGAGTTTCGCCTGGACGTCGAAATGGTAGTCAAAGCTCTCGGTCAGAAGCGAAAGGTCGAATTCCTGGGACAGATAGCGGACCTGGAGTTGAAGAACGGCTGCATGGTTGTCGATCCGGCGACTATGCGGACGCGCAATCCGCGCTATTTCGCCGGCGGCGATTGCGTCAACGGCGGCGGTGAAGTTGTGGATGCCGTGGCGCATGGCAAGCTGGCGGCGGCTGGGATTCACGACGCGCTTGCTCGCAATGCACAGGGTCGAGGCGCGAAAAGAGGCAACTAGCAAATGGCAATTAGCAATTAGCTCAGCTAAAGCCGGACCTTTAGCCCAAAGTCGCAGTCGCGGACCAGGCTTTAGCTGGGCTAATGGCTAAGTGCTAATTGCTAACTGCTTTTCCGGAGGCTTCCATGCCTGACCTAAGTATCAATTTTTGTGGAGTACGTTCACCTAACCCTTTCTGGCTGGCTTCCGGCCCGCCCACCAACACTGCCTACCAGGTCATGCGCGCGTTTGACCTGGGCTGGGGTGGCGCTGTGTGGAAGACCATCGGTGAACCAATCATTAATACTGCCTCGCGCTACGGGTCTGTTGATTTGAAGAACGAACGCATGATGGGCCTGAACAACATTGAGCTCATCAGCGACCGTCCCATTGAGACCAACCTGCGCGAGATTGCGGAAGTCAAGAAGCGTTTCCCCAAGCACACGGTCGTCGCATCGCTGATGGTCGAATCGAAGCGCGAAACCTGGCATGACATTGTGCGCCGCACGGAAGACTCCGGCGCCGACATGCTGGAGCTGAACTTCGGATGCCCGCACGGCATGAGCGAGCGCGGCATGGGCGCGGCGGTCGGCCAGGTGCCGGAATATGCCACCATGATTACCGGCTGGGTAAAGGAAGTGGCGCGCACGCCGGTGATCGTGAAACTCACGCCCAACGTGACTGACATTGCCCACATGGCGCGGTCGGCCAAAGACGGCGGCGCTGACTCTGTCTCGCTGGTCAACACATTTAACAGCCTGGTTGGCGTGGATCTTGATACGTACGCTCCGCGCCCCGCGGTCGCCGGACGCGGCAGTCACGGCGGTTACTGCGGCCCGGCAGTCAAACCCATCGCGCTGCACATGGTCTCTTCCGTCGCCAAGGCCGTGGACATTCCGCTCTCCGGTATCGGCGGCATCGGCAACTGGCGCGACGCCGTTGAGTTCATGCTATTGGGCGCGACCTCGGTCCAGGTGTGCACTGCCGCCATGCACTACGGCTTCAGGATTGTGCGCGACATGATTGAAGGACTTGAGAATTATCTTGAAGACAAAGGCTTCTCGTCGGCTATGGACATCGTCGGCAAATCTGTGCCGCAAGTGGATGACTGGGGCAATCTCGATCTCAACTACAAGATCGTGGCCAAGATTGATGCGGAGAAATGCATTGGCTGCAATCTTTGCTATATTGCCTGCGAAGACGGCGCCCACCAGTGCATTCGGGTGGAAGAGCGCGCCACCCATGATCTTCGGAACGACGCCCTGCGCGAGAAGAACGGGTTGCCCGCCAAGCACGTGCCGCGCGTGCTGGAAGACGAGTGCGTCGGCTGCAACCTTTGCGCGCTGGTCTGTCCCGTGCCCGGCTGCATCACCATGGCCGAGGTCTCGACCGGCCGGCCACCGATGAGCTGGAAACAACTGCAAGAAGCCCGTGGCCGCAGCCCAAACTGCAGCATGGAAGAACTCCTGGCCGGTGGTGGTCAGTTTAAGAACTGACCACTACCGCGTATCAGCGTCTAGCGATTCGCTTGCGAATCGCGGGCCTTTAGGCAGACGTTCATCGCGGTAGCGATGAACCGGAGCGTCCTGGGATGGATCATGCTCGGTGTAACTGACCCACTACCGCGTATCAGCGTCTAGCGATTCGCTTGCGAATCGCGGGCCTTTAGGCAGACGTTCATCTCGGTAGCGATGAACCGGAGCGTCCTGGGATGGATCATGCTCAGTGCAAAACTGACCACTACCGCGTATCAGCCTCTAGCGATTCGCTTGCGAATCGCGGGCCTTTAGGCAGACGTTCATCGCGGTAGCGATGAACCGGAGCGTCCTGGGATGGATCATGCTCGCGGGCCTTTAGGCAGACGTTTCTGCGCTCGGTCACCGCAAGTCTCTGGTATATTTTCCCTCACGCAAAAAGATGAAAGCTCGGCGCTGAAGGAGCTACTGTCATGGAGCGGAGAAAGGTTTTGAAGGGAGCGGGAGCCGTTGCCGCCATCGCTGCCACAGGAGGCTTGACCATGGGACATGCCGAAGCCACGCCGCAGAACGCGCGCCCGCGGGGCATGGCGCATGGCCTGACCGTGCTGAACATCCGCCGCAACGGCCAGTACCGGCTGGGCGTAAAGACCGATAAAGGCATTCTCGACGTGCAGGAAGCGGCCAAACTTCTGCACATGCATACGCCGGCCACCGTCGATGACCTGCTGCAGAACGAAGACGGCCCCAGTCTGAACGCCCTGGTAGATGCGGCTCTGAAATCGGGGTCGGCGCGCAGCGCCTTCATCAAGGAAGAAGGCATTGAGTATGGTCCCATCGTTACGCATCCGGAAAAAATAGTCTGCATCGGTCTCAACTATCGTAAGCACGCTCTGGAAACCGGCGCCGCGATTCCCAGCCAGCCTGTCCTGTTCAACAAGTACAACACCGCGCTGAACCACCACAACGGCACCATCAAGCTGCCGGTGGAAGTGGCGACGAAGTTTGACTATGAGGTGGAATTGGTGATTGTGATGGGCAAGGAAGCTCACAACATCAGCGAGGCCGACGCGCTTTCCTATGTGGCCGGTTACGCTACCGGCAACGATTTCACCGCCCGCGACCTGCAATATGAGACACCCAGCGTCCAGTGGATGATCGGCAAAACGCCCGACGGATTCGGACCCGTGGGCCCGTACATGGTCACCGCCGACCAGGTGAACGGCGACAACCTCAAGCTCGAATGCCGTGTGAACGGCGAGAGCCGCCAGTCTTCCAACACGTCCGACATGATCTTCAACTGCAAGCAGCTTGTCCGCTTCATCTCCAGAGTCATCACCCTCAAACCCGGCGACATCATTTATACCGGCACGCCCGAAGGCGTGATCCGGGGCAAGCCCAAGGACCAGCAGGTATGGCTCAAGGCCGGAGACAAGATCGCGTGCAGTTTGGAGAAGCTGGGCGAGCTGAAGTTTGAGCTGGTGTAGGCGCGAACATCACGTTCGTCCTGAGCATCATGCTGAGCACGCTGCGCTCGCCGCCTTCCTCAGGAATTCGAGAATTGCTCGATGGGCTGCGTCCGTCTGGTCGGTCGAAAAGATATGGCCGGCGTGAGGCAACAGGACCAGCTTGGCTCCGGGAATCTTCTCAGCGATCAGTTTGCCGTTGCCGGCGGGCACCAGGCGATCGTTCTCCCCGTGAACGACCAGCGTGGGCAACGAGATACTTGAAAGCCGGCTGTAGGCTTCCCAAGCCAGGATTCCTTGCAGCTGCGCATTGTAGGCGTCAGGATGGGGAAACCAGGGCCGGCGCACTTCCGTGTCTTCATCAATCCGGCTCTGGGGAGTGCCGGCGTCGTAGATGAAAGGTGCGGCGGCACGCGCGGCTTCCTCCGCGGTCATGCTGGCGCGCGCCATCAGCATCTTGGTGGCGTCCGCCTCGGCGCGGATTGCGGTCGGACCGCCCGCGGCCGTGCATCCCAGAATCAGCGAGCGCACGCGCTCGGGATACTGCAGTGCGAATTCCTGCGCGATCATGCCTCCCATGGATACGCCGAATACATGCGCGGTCTCCACGCGCGCCGCGTCAAGCACGGCGAGGGCATCGGACGCCATCAGCGGAATCGGATAAGGCCCGGGCGGCCTTTCGCTGCGGCCTACACCTCGGTTATCGAAAGCGATCGTCCTGAACTCTCTCGACAAAACCGGACGCGTGCGATACCACGCAATGGCAGGGTATCCCAACCCCATGATCAGTAGGATTGGATCTCCATTGCCTTCCTCGTCCCAGTAGATCTTGGTTCCTTGATTCAGTGTGAATGGCATCAGTTATCTTCCTGAATCTGCCCCAGCCCGCTAAGTCGTGATCTTGTTGCTCGTGGTCGACTTTCCCGACATCAACACCCAGTACATCAGAAATGCCACAACGAAGCCCACAAACCACGAATAGTCATAAAGCAACCGGACCGATGGAATCACCAGCCCAATCAGGGCGACGGCCGAGCCGCCAACCAACGCGAGAATGGCGCGCCAGTTGAAGCCGCCGGAGTACTCGTAAGGGCCGCCGCGCAGGTAGAGATCGTCGGGCACAAGTTGTTTGCGGCGAATCACGAAATAATCGCAGATCATGATCCCGGCTACCGGGCCCAGGACCGCAGCGTACCCGCCCAGCCATCCGAAGATGAATGTCTTGTGGTTGGCCAGCAGCTTCCAGGGCATCATGGCCACCCCGATGAAGCAGGTAATCACGCCGCCGAGCTTGAACGAAATCTTTTTCGGCCAGAGGTTGGAAAAATCATTGGCGGGGGAGACCACGTTGGCGCCGATGTTCACGTTGAGAGTCGCCAGCAGAATTGCCAGCAGCGAAATAATCACCGCAACCGGCGAGTGGAAACGGCTGAGCAGTTGCACCGGGTCCCAGATCGCCGATCCGTAAATGACGACGGTCGCCGAAGTCACGGCCACGCCGATAAACGAATACAGCGTCATGGTCAGCGGCAGTGCGATGGCCTGGCCCACGGCCTGGCCGCGCTCGTCTTTGGCGAAGCGCGTGAAATCGGGAATGTTCAGCGAGACGGTGGACCAGAAACCTACCGTTCCGTTCAGCGCCGGAATCAAAAACTTTAGAAACTCACTCGTGTTGCGAAACTGCGACGGCGACGACAGCATCGGCCCGAAGCCGCCGGCGCTCTGCCAGGCCCAGATCAGAAGCAGCAGGCCAACGCCCAGCAGAATCGGCGCGCTCATGCCCTGCAGAAAGCGTATGTACTCAATACCCTTGAGGATGACTGCCAGATTGATAGCCCAGAAGGTCATGAAGCAAATCGCGGTTCCGTAAGGATAGGTCCGCCACGCCGGCCACACCGTACCCAGCAGTGTGTTGATGGCTTCACCGCCGATCCAGCTTTGAATCCCAAACCATCCGCAAGCCACCAGCGCGCGCAGCACTGCAGCCACGTTCGCGCCCAGCACGCCGAACGAGGCCCGCGCCAGCACGGGAAAAGGAATGCCATAGCGCGCTCCCGGCTGCGAATTCAGAAGCATGGGCGCCAGCACAATGGTGTTGCCGAGAAACACCGTCATCACGGCCTGCTTCCAGTTCATTCCGCCCTGGATCAGGCTGGCCGCCAGCATGTAGGTCAGAATGTTGACCGACATCGAGACCCACAGCGCGGCGTAGTTGTAGGTGGTCCAGGTGCGGCGTTCAGGCGTGACCGGCGCCAGATCTGGGTTGTAGAGCGAACTGGATTGGATGTCTCTCGAGATTGCGGTGCGAGGTGTGGTGGACATGGTTTTTAGTAGCAATTAGCAAATAGCAATTGGCAATCAGCGGTTAAATGGAGTCTTCGGATTCAAGACGCCTGTGCATTTTCCGATCACCCGATCGGTTACGCTCCGGATGCTTTCCCAGCTTGTGAAACCAGCGGCCCATAGCTTTCCGGCCTTCGGTCACGGAAGAACTGCCAGGTGTTGCGCACTTCGGCGATCATGTCGAGATCGAGATCGGCTACCACGATCTCATCTTTGTTGCGGCTGGCCTGGGCAATGATCTTGCCGCGCGGATTGCAAAAATAGCTCTTGCCGTAAAACTCGCCGATATTCCAGGGCGCTTCCCGGCCCACCCGGTTGATGGCGCCGATAAAGTATCCGTTGGCCACCGCGTGCGCCGGCTGCTCCAGCTCCCACAGATATTCGGACAGGCCGGCCACAGTGGCGGAGGGATTGAACACAATCTCCGCGCCGTTCATGCCCAGCACCCGTGCGCCTTCAGGAAAATGCCGGTCATAGCAGATGTACACGCCGACGCGGGCGTACCGGCTCTGGAAAGTGAGATAGCCGGTATCACCTGGCGTGAAATAGAACTTTTCCCAAAAGCCCGGCGCCACTTGCGGGATATGGTGCTTGCGATATTTGCCGAGATATTTCCCGTCAGCGTCGATCACGGCCGCGGTGTTGTAGTAAAGCCCGGTCATTTCCTTCTCATAGACCGGGACCACGATCACCATCTTGTGTTTCGCTGCCACTTTCTGCATCAGCCGTGTCGTCGGTCCGTCAGGCACGGGCTCGGTCAACTGATACCAGCGTTTGTCCTGCTCGGCGCAAAAATACGGACCGTAGAACAGCTCTTGCAGGCACAGTACCTGGACTTTCTTCCTGGCGGCCTGCTCGATGAGCTTCAAGTGCTTCTCGATCATTGCCTTTTTGATTTTTTCGAGCGGCTGAGACGGGCTCAGCGCGTTGCTGGCCTGAATCAGCCCACAGCGGACCATTCTCGGCATTGTGCCCTCATCGGGAAAAGCTTGGTCAATATACCGCAGAAAGCGTCGCGCAGGAAAACGGAATCAGGAGCAGGATCAGGGAGCAACCAGGTGGTTGCGGATAGCGTAGTGGACCAGGTCCACGATGGAGGTGATGCCCAGCTTGCGCATGATGGAGGCGCGGTGCGTTTCCACCGTTTTCACGCTGATGCCCAGCGTGGCCGCCACTTCCTTGTTGCTGCGGGCTTCGGCCAGGAGCTGGACGATTTCGCGCTCGCGCGGCGTCAGCGCGCCCGGGACTTCCGACGGCGACACTTCGCCCAGCCGCAGAAACCCTTCCAGCACCCGCTCCGCGACTTCCGAAGTGAAGAAGAGCTTGTGGTGGGACACGGTTTCAATCGCCGTCAAAAGCTGCGTGGTCACGTCAGACTTCAGAACGTACCCGCGCGCGCCGGCCGCCAGCAGGTCGCGAACGAACTGCTCACTCTCGTGCATGGTAAACACGAGGACTTCGGTTTCTGGAACTTCTTTGCGGATCTGCCGCGTGGCTTCCAGGCCGTTCAATTCGGGCATGCTCAAGTCGAGCACCGCCAGGTTGGGCTTCAGCTTGGTGGCCATGGTTACGGCTTCGCGGCCGTTCTGGGCTTCACCGCAGACTTCCCAGTCCGGGCGCGTCGCCAGCAGCGAGACCAAGCCGCGCCGGACCACTTCATGATCGTCAGCCAGCAGAATACGGATCACAGTTACGCCTCAGGCCGCGGTTGCCGGACGGTCATCTGGTCGCTCTTGCGCTTCGGCTTCGTCTTCCTTGAGCGGAATGGTCACCACCACCGCCGTGCCAGGGTGATTCGGCTTGATCTCAAGGCTTCCGCCCAGTTCCTGAAGGCGTTCCTGAATGCCGGCCAGTCCGCCTCCCGCAGCCCACGCGGCCCGGCCCGGAATGCCCTTGCCCTGGTCTTTGATCTCAAGGACCACGTTCCCGTCAGTCTTGCAGAGCGTGACCGTGGCGCTCGGGCTCCGCGAATGACGATGTACATTACTCAGGCTTTCCTGCACCACGCGGAACAGAGCATTTTCCACTCGCGAAGGCATGCGCCCGGCGTGCGACGGAATCACCAGGTTGATGCGAATATTGCTCCGTTTACAGAAGCCGTCAATGTAAGAGCAAAGCGCGGGCATGAATTCATGCCCGTCGGGCACTGGGGGTCGTAGCAGGTAAGAGATAGAACGAAGTTCCTGCATGCACTCGCGACCCAGGGTTTCGGTCTCCGCCAGCAAGTTCTGCGCTTTCTTTTCACTTTTTTCGAGAAGTGTCCTCAGCCCGGCCAGGTTCAGATTCACCGCGAAAAGCTTTTGCACCGTGCTGTCATGCAGTTCCCTGGCGAGTCTCCGCTGCTCTTCTTCCCTCGCCTGAAGGATTCGCTCGTCAATTTCCCGCTGGGCTTCCTGCGCCGTTTTCCGCTCCGTCACATCTTCGTGGCAGGCCAGCAAAAGTTTCTTTCCCTCATCCGATACGGAAGCCGCCTTCAGCTGGAACCAGCGTTGTCCGGCAACGGTTACAGCCACGTAGTCGAAACAGAAGCTTTCTTGTTCCCCTTCCAGGATTTTGCGCAAGCCGGGTTCTGCGGCCGAAGCCGCGCGGTCCGGAGACTGGTTGATGAAGTGAAAATAACTCGCGCCGACGCCGGCCTCCGCCGGGCCCGCGCCGTTTTCGACGGCGAAATGCCGCCAGGTCTGGTTGACCGCCAGAATGCTCAAATCACAATCCAGAACGGCAACCCGGGGCGTCAACGCGTCAATCACGGCTTGCAGCCAATGTTCCTGGCCGAGCCCGGCGTGAGTGAGAAGGTCCTCCATGCAAGGAGGGCCGGCGCTCCCGGCTGGAGAAGGTTTAGACCGCCAATTCAGGTGCAGGGTAGGAAGTGCCATGGACGATCACCACCGTTTTCGGAATGAACCGCAGCAGCGTTTGTGTCCGGCACTTTTCGGAAACACACGCTAGCAGATTGGATGGAAGTTGCTGGAGCGGGGTTTGTCCTGAACTGCTGCTGCTCGATGGCTTACGAAAAAAAATCCTGAAAGGTTTGTACGATTTCCGGCGGCAGGTTGCCTGCCGTTTTCGCAGACGTCAAATCGTGTCCTGCACCCGCGACCTCCATGAGCTTAGTCCGCGCCGGAATGAGTTTCAGGGCCGCGTCCAGTTCTGCGATCGACCCAAAAGGGTCCCGCGAGCCGTGGACAAACAAGGCAGGCGTGGACAACTGCGGAAAATGCTTCACGCGCAACTCGGCGGGCTTGCGTGGCGGGTGAAGAGGATACGACAGCAGAAGCAACCCGGCCGCCAGTCCTTCGTTTTCGCCAAGCAGCATGGTGGCTTGCCTGCCGCCGTAGGAGTGGCCACCGGCGTAAACAG
>DATFXI010000059.1:0-10692 GCA_035316085.1 Candidatus Angelobacter sp. | reverse complement strand
GCTGACGTTGAAAGATAGATCGTGGCTGGCGGCGGGTGCGCTGCCTGTAGTCTTGACTTGAAAGACAAAGATGGAAATCTTGTGCTGGCGCATCTGGTAGAGCAGCTCAGCCCCGGGATTCTGCCCCGCGTACACCACCTTGCCCCCGATCAGCGTGAAGGGAGAATCCTTCACTTCCGGCATGTTGAAGGTGAACGGAAGCTTTCCTTGGTACCATGGCCTGACGTTGTGAAAATTGTTGGACTCCACGTCTACGGGATGTTCGCTGGCCAGTGTAGTGACGTGCTGGTCCACCAGCGCGGGCATCATAGGATCGCTTTGCGATCTGGGGAATAGCACAAAGCCAACGATCCCCAGCAGCAACGCACACACTGGCGCAAAAGCCCATTTCCACCAAGGGCTGACGCTTTTCGGTGAGTGGATGGACCTGTACACAGCAGCGCGCAACTCGGGCGGAGCGGTAAACCTTGCCCCAGCCATCCTCACGGCTTTCTTCAACTCCATCTGTGCTGCAACAGCCGGCAGGCATTCCGGACACGCGTCCAAATGGGCGAAGAACGCTTGTCGCTCTGCCGGAGGCAGCTCGTCATCCACGTACAAAGCAACTTTCTCCCGCCATTGACAACTCATGGTTTTCCCCCCACAGTCTCAGAAATATAGTCGCGCACCTGCTTTCTGGCCCGGGCCAGGCGCGACATCACCGTCCCTATGGGGATGTTCAGCGCGTCAGCAACCTCCTGGTACTTCATCTCTTCAATGTCGGCCAGCAAAAGCACTTCCTTAAAAGCCGGAGAAAGCTGGGCGATGGCCTTGTGTACCAGCTCCGTTTCCGCGCGACGCAGTAGGGTGAGCTCCGGAGTTTGGGGATCCACCGCCGCGTCTTCCAGCCCGTCTTCGTCCGCCTGCAAAGTGTTGCGCTGCTCAAGGCCACTCTTGCTGGTCAGGAAGGTGTTGCGCAGGATCCGGAAGATCCAGGCGCGGAAGTTCGTGCCTTCCTGAAATCCTCCGAACCCTTTCAGGGCCTTGGCGAAGGTTTCCTGCACCAGGTCCCGGGCTTCCTCCGCGTCACCGCTTAGCCAGCGGGCGAAGTTATATAAGGGATCCAGCAGGGGCAACGCGAGCTTCTCAAAATCGCTGTGGGGGCTGTCTTGAAGGCGCCTCACTTCTCCCTCAGATTAAAACTCGGTGGCCCCCATTTTATTCCCCGGGTCGGGCTAACGTCCTTAGTTTTCCCCCAACTTTTGGGGAATAAAAGCCTTGAGAACCAGTTTGTATGTTAAGCAACGAATTACCTTCTCCTCGTTGCCCACTCAGAGGGGCCGCACGGGCGGCCCTTTTCCATGCGCGCCGGCGGCTCGCGTCCACTCCCAGCCAGAATCACAAAAAATTCATTTCCCTTGCGGGAATATTTCTCTGTTCCGCAGGTTACGTGATTATGCCGCCGATACTTTGAAATGGCGGCTGATGCGCGGAGGCACGAATGAGCCACTCAACCAAGAAAGATGAGATCCTGCACGACCACAACCATGACGGCATCGATCGCCGCGGATTCCTGAAGTGCATGGCTTGGGCCGGCACCGGCGCCCTGTGCGTGATACACGGCGGGGTCCTGAAGTCCTACAGTTTGAGCCACCTTGACACTATCGGAGAAAGAGAAGCCAAAGGCGACTTGAGTTTTGTGCAGATCAGCGACAGCCATCTGGGATTCAACAAGCCGGCGAATCCTGACGTGGCCGCAACTTTCAAGGCAGCAGTGGACAAAATCAATGCGCTGCCCGTGCCGCCGGAGTTCATGCTTCACACCGGCGATATTAGCCATCTTTCCAAGGCAGAAGAGTTTGATGCGGTGGAGCAGATCCTGAAGTCCGCCAAACCGAAGGACATCTTCTACGTTCCCGGCGAACACGACGTCTTGAACGACGAATGCGCGCAGTTCCGCCAGCGTTTTGCCAAAGGAAGTCAGGGTGCGGGCTGGCAGAGCTTCGAGAAGAAAGGCGTGCATTTCATCGGCTTGGTCAACGTGATGAATCTGAAAGCGGGTGGCATGGGCAGTCTCGGCGCTGAGCAATTGGAGTGGCTGGAGAAAGATGTCAAACATCTTCCTAAGAGCACGCCCATCGTGGTGTTCGCCCACATTCCGCTGTGGAGCGTCTATCCGGAATGGGGTTGGGGGACGGAGGACAGCGCCCAGGCCCTCGGCTATCTTAAGAAGTTCGGTTCGGTCACGGTGCTGAACGGGCACATTCACCAGACCATGCAAAAAGTCGAAGGCAACATTATGTTCCACACAGCTGCGTCCACGGCATTTCCGCAACCGAAGCCTGGAGCCGCACCGGCACCGGGACCGATGAAGGTACCCGACAACCAACTGCGTGGTCTGTTGGGAGTGACCGATGTGAAGCATGTCCAGGGACAGCAAGCATTGGCCGTAGTCGATTCAAGCTTGACCTGAGCGACGAAGAGCTTCTGCGAAGGAGACATTGTATGAAACGAGTTTGGAGAATTGCCGGCGTAGTCGCCGCTCTGGTGATTGGTTCGGCTCTTGCGGTGGGTCTGCAAATCCCATTGGCCAAGACCCCCGGCGGTGTCCACGCCGGGGGAGGCGCCGCAGTGAGCGCCGCCGAGGTGAAAATCGACAACTTTACGTTCGCGCCGGCTATGCTAACGGTCGCTGTAGGCACACAGGTGACATGGATCAACCGTGACGACATCCCGCACACCGTGGTCAGCGAGGATCAGGCCATTAAATCCAAGGCCTTGGATACCGACGACAAGTTCACGTTTACTTTTACCAAAGCCGGCACCTACACATATTTCTGTTCCTTGCATCCCAAGATGAAGGGCAAAGTTGTCGTCGAATGAACGTTGCCTGAAGCGGCGACGTGTGCAATTTTGTCCTAAGATGAAATAGTTTGGGTCCTAAGCAAAACTTTCCGCGCGAACCTGCGTCTGTACTTCCATGCGCCCCGGCCGACCTGCTAAGATGCAGCGGCAACAGCGGAATCCCAATGCACAGAAGGCACCGCAAGACTCGTTACGGGGCAGCACCGGCCGTGGTCCTGGCCTTTCTTGCTACCAGTTTCTTCGCTGCCCCGGCTCGCGCGCAGACCGAGGACGAGGCCCTGGACCAAAGCTACCGCGCTATGTACAACCTGCAATTCGATGAAGCCCTGAAGAAGGCCGACGACGCCAAGGCCCTGGCGCCCGACGATCCTCTGCCCTGGATGGCGGAGGCCTGCGCCGTGCTCTTCCGCGAGTTCGACCGGCTGCACATCCTGAACAGCGAATTGTTTACGTCTGACGAAAAGTTTTCTTCCCGCCGCGCCCACACCTGGGAAGCGCCGCTGCGAAAAAAATTTGACGACGCGCTCGGTCACGCCGAGACGCTGGCGCAGCAACGCCTGGCGCGCGACAAAAACGATGCCAAAGGCTTGTTTGCCATGGCCATCGTCAATGGCCTGCGCGCCGACGATGCGGCCCTGATCGGCAAGAAAAACCTGGCCGCGCTGGGTTACACCAAAACCGCCAACGGATACGCGGACCGCCTACTCTCCCGCGCGCCTGACTATTACGATGCTTATGTCGCCACGGGAATGGGGAAATACCTGATCGGTGGCAAACCCGCGCCAGTGCGCTGGGTGCTTCGCCTGGGCGGGTTGAAGGGCGACCAAGAGGAAGGCCTGAAAGAATTGAGAAAAGCAGCCGATCATGGCCACTATCTGAAGCCATTTGCCACCATCCTTCTGGCTTTTGATGACCTTCGCCACAAAGACCGCGTTGAAGCCCGCAAGAAACTGACCTGGCTCAGCCAGCAGTTCCCCAACAATTCTCATTTTCCCGAGGAGATGGCCAAATTGGACCATCCCGCAGCCGAAACGGGACAGTGAAGTTTCGGCATACAACCGAAATCCTGTACACCCCTCTCATGTCGAGCGCAGCGCAAGCGGCACAACGTGACGCGAGAGCAAGTCGAGACATCCGAGCCAGTGTCTGCCTCCATGCTGCTTCAGGGAATTCTCTCCGTACAGCGCATGTTCAGCCAACATTCTCGTTAAAAGTTCCTAGATCGGCTTGAAAACCGTAGGCAGTGTTGGGATCTCTCGACTGCTTGCCGGGGCTCGGGCTCGCTCGAGATGACAAAGTCGCTGCCTCGTCCATCAAATGCTCGGGAGAGCCCGCTGAATTGTTACTTCGCAGCGGCGGATTTTGCCGTGAGTTGCAACGAAGCCGCACCATCGATCGGCCCCTTGTTGGGTTCCTGCACAAACACAACGACGCGCATGTCATCGCGCTTCCAGTCCTTTTTCAGATTGAGAGGTGCGGTGGCGGTAAAAGTACCGTTGCGCAACTTGCCTAGGGACCGAAGTTCGCGGACCACGGCGGCGTGACGCAGCTCGCGTTTGTTGTTCTCTCCGGCAGTGATCTTGCTCGTTAAATTGTCTTCGGTGAGCGCAAGAATCACTTCACCGGATGTTTGCGGCGGGGCCTTCACGCTGATCTCGAGTTTGTTGTCGTCGCCAACAACTTGAACGTCGGCCGATTGCGGCCGGCGTGCGGCCTCGCGGAGGGCCTGGGCTGCAAGCTGAGGGTTGTTGCCGACAAACTGCAAAACGCCGTCGACGATCATTTGCGGAGTATATGCATCAGGGAGGTGAAGTCTCTGAACGTACTGAAGTTGCCGCTCGCTGTAGGCGGCTGAGGAGAAACGATCCGTCCATCCCTGGTGGTTCCAGTAGTCCACGTGCAGTCCCAGAGTGATGACTTCAACACCGTCTGCGGATGACGGCTGGCGCAGTCGCGCCAGCAAGGCGTCTGCCGGTGGGCAATCCGAGCAGCCCTCTGAGGTAAAAAGCTCGACCACCACGGCTTTGCGCGGAGGCGCCGGTTTGCCTGACTGAGAAAACATCAGGCCAGCGACGGCAACCGCGGCGACAAAGGCAGAAACCAGAACGCAACTCTTCATTGCGTACATTCTATCGCATGGTGACGAGGGGATAAGACGGAGGGCGTGCCTACTCTATTTCGTGCCCACGGCCAGGTCTGCCGCGCGGATGTCGAACTCGAGTTCGATCTCGTCCTTGACTTTGATCGTTCCCCCAGCAACCGAAACCGGCTGGATGCCGAAATCAGTCTGCTTAAGCTTGGTTTGGCCGCGATAGCGCTCAGTTCCGCCAGTGACCTCAAATGCCAGCTCGCGGCTGACGCCGTGCAACTCCAGCTTGCCGGTAACGTGATACCTCGCAGCGCTCATGGGCTCAATCCGCATTGAAACAAACTTAATCTCAGGAAACTTCGCGGCGTCCAGCACCTTCGGGCCGAACATATCGGTTTGAATCTGTGCGCGGTCTTTATCGGAAACTTCAGGATCAACGACTTTCATCTCCTGCGCGAGCACGACAATTTGCACGGCCAGACCTTGCGGATCGATCGTGCCTCGGGTAACCGGCGCCGTGACTGTGTGGTTGTGACCGAACCCTGAGAACAATCCTGACTTATGAACATGGATGGTTATGACCGAACCGGGTCGCTGATTCGTGGCCGGGACCTTATCCTTGCTGGCATTCTGGGACGGCACGAGCGAAGCCAGTGCTGCCAGCAGGACCGCGGAACGGAACTTGAGCGGGACCATGCAAACTCCTTAAGGCCAAGAATCATTTCATTGTATGCGATGAACGTCTGCCTAAAGGCCCACGATTCGCAAGCGAATCGCTAGACGCTGATACTCGGTAGTGAGTTCAGTTTCTTCGAAATGATCCGCTACCGTCCGGCTGCTTGCGTTGCGGTAGAATGAGAGGTTATCTGACATCACGGCTCAAAGCCTGAGCGCAAAAGGAAATCATCATGGCCACCACCCTGGAAACCTCGAAACCGTCTCTGCGTGTTCCGCATGGCCCGTTCCGTAACGAGCCTTTCACCGACTTTACTTACCCGGAGACTGCGCGACGCATGCGGGAAGCGCTGGCCAAAGTGGACGCAGAGTTGGGCCGCGAGTACGACATGGTGATCGGCGGCCGACTCGTCCGCACCCAAGACAAGATCAAGACCATCAACCCGGCGCGACCGTCGCAAGTCGTGGGCGTGTTCCAGAGCGCGGGCCGCGAGCATGTGGAGCCTGCGATTCAGGCTGCCGCTGCGGCCTTTGCCACCTGGAAGCAGACTTCCGTGGAAGAGCGCGCGTCGCTGCTGCTGAACGTGGCCGCGATCCTGCGCGAGCGCAAGTTTGAGTACATGGCCTGGATGATCTATGAAGTCGGCAAGAACTGGGCGGAAGCGGACGCGGACATTGGCGAGACCATCGATTTTGCTGAATTCTACGCACGAGAAGCGCTGCGCCTGGCGAGATCGGAGACGCCGGTACAACTGCCGGGCGAGAAGGACACACTGCAATATATTCCGCTCGGGGTTGGCGCGGTGATTCCTCCGTGGAATTTTCCCTGCGCCATCATGGCGGGGATGACCATGGCAGCAATTGTTTGCGGCAACACTGTGGTGGTGAAGCCTTCACACGACTCGCCCGCAATCGCATTCAAGTTCTTCGAAGCGCTGCAAGAAGCCGGGATGCCCGACGGCGTGGTGAACTTCTGCCCCGGATCCGGTTCGAGCTTCGGTGCCGGGCTGGTGGAGCATCCGAAGACCAGGTTTGTAGCCTTCACCGGCTCCAAAGAAGTCGGACTGGACATCAACCAGCGTGCGGCTGTGCCGAGGCCGGGCCAGAAGTGGATCAAACGCACGGTGCTGGAGATGGGCGGCAAGGACTCGATCATCGTGGCCGACGACGCTAACCTGGACGCCGCGGTGGAAGGTGTGGCACTCTCCGCATTTGGGTTCCAAGGCCAGAAGTGCTCGGCGTGCTCCCGCGCCATCGTGGACGAAAGAATCTACGATGTCTTCCTGGAGCGGCTCAAAGACCGCGTAAGCAAGATTGCTGTGGGCGATCCCACCGAAAACAAGGCCATGGGTCCGGTGATCAACGAGAGCGCTATGCGCTCAATCCTCAATTACATTGACGTTGGTAAGAAGGAAGGACGTGTGATCAACGGCGGGGGCCCGGCGAAGGAAGCCGGCGAAGGCTACTTCATTCAACCCACGGTGATTGCCGACATCGCGCCCACAGCGCGCGTCGCGCAGGAAGAAATCTTCGGGCCGGTGCTGGCCGTGATCAAGGCCCGCAACTACGACCACGCGCTGGAGATCGCTAACAACACCGAATTCGGCCTGACCGGCGCTCTTTATTCCACCTCGCGCGAGAAGTTGGAGCGCGCGCGGCAGGAGTTTCACGTCGGCAACCTGTATTTCAACCGCAAATGCACCGGCGCCATTGTGGGCGCGCATCCCTTCGGCGGCTTCAACATGTCAGGCACGGATTCCAAGGCCGGTGGCCCGGACTATCTGCTGCTCTTTACCCAGGCCAAGTCGGTGGCTGAGAAAATCGGCGACGCCGGTCCGCCGCCGACAAGCAAATAGGCCGGAGTGCCCGCTTTTCTGGATTTGACTTCAGAATATGCGTGCCGGAGAATAAGACAGCTCACGCTGATCGCGACTGCCTGACGCAGTCCCCAGCTTGCGGCCTTTGCGCAGTGGATCGGGAACTGTTATGGCCAGGATTCTTTGCGTTGACGACGAACCCCACGTGGTTACGCTGAAGTGCGCCATTCTGGAAGCGGCCGGCCACACCGTGACAGCGTCAACGTCGGCCCGCGACGCTATCGACAAGCTCAAGAAGAATTCCTATGACGCGGTGGTTACCGACTGGCGCCTGGGCGACGCCAGCGGCCGCTCCATTGTAGAGGTGGCCAAGAGCCAGGGCCGCATGCCCGTGGTGGTGGTTTCCGGTTACGTGGCGGAGGCTTTCCAGGCTGCCGAGCCCCTGGCTGATCTCTATCTGGAAAAGCCGGTGAACCCGGAAGAACTGGTGACCATCGTCAATGAGCTCCTGAAGGGCGGTGGCCCGGGCGCAGGTTAGCGGGTGTTTTTCGAATTCAGTCGAAGCATATCAAACCAACGGCTTGTTCTCGGCTTGCCGATGGTAGTGTTACCGCTGCGTGCCCGCGGCTACGGAAGTCGCCGCCGCTTCGGCCAGGATGCGATGGTGGATGGTGAAAAGAGCCAGCTCCAGCCTATCCGACACGCCGATTTTGTCATACACATTGCGTAGATAATTCTTGATGACTTGCTCGGTCGTCCCCAGCTGAGTCGCAATCTCTTTGTTCTTGTAACCCTGGACGATCAAGGCGACGATTTTGAGCTCCTTGGCGGTCAGGCGGTCGCGGACACGCGCGCCTACCAGATCGTTTTCCGCGCTCTCCTTGCTCTCCTGCGTGTCCTGCACCCAAGTCTCGCCTTTGGCGACCTTGCGCACACACTGCACCAGGGCCTCACCACTCACGTTTCGGTAGATCACACCATTCATGCCGTTGGTCAGGTAATGGCGGGAGTCCTGTCCGGTTTCCGCGATGATGACTAGCTTGGTTTTATACTTGCGCGCAGTCTCCACTACCGCCGGCAAGTCAGGATGAAGGTCGGAGCCGAAGATCATGACCGTGGCGTGAAATTTTTCGAGCGCCATGGTCATTTTTTCCATGTTCTCAGCCTGCGCCACGATCCGCAGGTCATCTTCCACTGCCAGGACCTTGGCTGCTCCAGTGCGGAAGATAGCTTGGTTGTCGGCCAGAATGATCTTCAGCATTATCGGCTTCCTTTGTTCTTGCGTATGAATTTGTATTCATCGATCACGCAGGCCACGCCGCTTTTTTTCTGCTTCTTCTTTCCAGCTGCCGTTCCTGCTTCTTTACGGACCACGCGTCCCGAGCAACGGACTTCGACGTCGGTGGGCGTGCCCAGCACGCTAGCCGGCAGGGTAATATCGAACTCGATGGGCGAGCCCACAGGAAGGTCGGTATCGGCCATGATGTACACGCCGGCCGCACTCATGTCGGCCGTGGTGGCGCTGTCGTCGCCCCCTTGGCGGTGGATCTTAATGGGTAGTTCGAGCGGAAATCGCTTCCCTGTCCTAGCTTCTGACATTTGGCTCCTCACAAAACTCACCCCCAACCCGAGAAAGGGGCATTCCACGATAGAGAAAGAATGAATGAGGTTTATATCATGAAAAACCAAAGGGAAACAGATAGTTCCTCTACTTAAGGGTTGACCGCCTGGAGTCAGGGAAGCACCCGAGGGCGCGAGCCCCAAACCCTTGAGCGGACGGGGTTTTCCCGATTAGACGGCGAAAAGAGCCGAGTTGAGATTATTTGTCTCTTATCTGCGGGTGAGGGCGCCAGCCACCACATAGCCCAGAGTCAGACCCAGCAGCCCCATGGCCAAGGCGGCGGGACCCAGATGGTCACGGACATTACGCTTCACATCCAGACGCTCGCGCACTGTCTGCCGCAGTTCAATCACGTTATCGTGGAGGCGGCGTCGCTGCGAGGCAGCGCGTTCTTCAAGCTCGTCCATGGCGTTACGAGGAAGGGGTGAAGTCATGCCGGCCTCGCTTCATCTTTGATCCAGTCTCGGTCCTGCCCGAGAACGCGCAAGGTACGCAACGGCATCGGCCGGCAAGACTTGAGCTTTTTGTAACCTGTCTGGCCGGCAAGGCCAGCCAGAAGAAGAAAAACACCACTGACGATCATGCCGCCCCAGAACCATTCGTAGTCGCCCGAAATCAACAAGGAATGGAGCAAAGCCACCAACGAGAAAACGAACGCGCTCCAGAAGGTGAGCAGAAAAACAGCCGCCAACGCCAGCAAGGCCACAGAGCGTTTCCAGATGCGCATCTTTTCCGCGGTTTCGGTCTTGAAGATCTCGGCCCGGGTCTGGAGGAACGTCTTCAATTCCTCTTTGATTTCAGCCAGCGTTGCGGCCAGGGATTTTTCAACGGGCACGACGCGTCCTCCCGATTCTGAGTGCGGCGCCCACGATAAAGCCGGCGACACCGGCCGCCAAGGCGACGTGCACGGGGTAATCACGCGCTGCTGCTCGAGCATGCTGGCGTGCCTGCTCATAGCTCTTCTCTGCGTGGCGACGCCATTCCTGCGTGTGGCGGACCGCGGCTTGCCGGATTTCCTCGGCGCGGTTATCGGCCGAGCTGCGCAGGTTGTTCCAACTTTCCTGATCGTTCAGTCTCTCCGGCGCCTGCCGCAACCGTGCGACAGCCCGGCCGGCGAGTGTGCCGATCTGCCGGGCATGCCGTTCGAGCTCGCTCTCTGCATTCAGCTCGGCCAGGGTCGCATCAGACAGAAAATTTAGAACATGGACTTTTTCTGTCATGAGAAATTTGTCTTGCGCTGATAGATGGGATGCGGGACATAGCTGTGGTGTTTGCAGCGTCAGCCAAGGATAGCGAGCTGCTGGCTGCCTTGCCTGTGGGAACGTGTCCCCGGAAGAAAGAAAAACCCCGCGCCGAAGGCAGCGCGGGGCAACCCGTCAAAAGGTTTACGGGACTACAAGCGTGCTATTGGCTACATTGTTTCCTTCGTTGCTTTCGGCCACGGTATTTGCCGCGTCAGCTTTACCGACGAAGCTGTACGTACCGGTGGTCCACTTCATCGCGCCCCAGAAAGCCAGAGTGTGGCTGAAGCTGGCTCCAGGAGCGAGCCCGGGAACGTTTATGGTTACGTTGTCGGGAAACATGGGATCGTGATACGGAGCCGAAGCGGTCGCCGGGATTTCGGGACATCCGCCGCCTCCGCCAAC
>DATFXI010000058.1:0-4234 GCA_035316085.1 Candidatus Angelobacter sp. | reverse complement strand
TCACTTGTTTGCGATTGTCGAACGCGCTCAGTGTTTTCGTGTCACTGCGCATGCCCTGGTAGTCGGCATAGACTTCGTAATCCACGTTGACCGCCAGGGCCGGGAAGCGGTACGAACCGTCAGCCTCGGTAATGTAGGTCTTCATGGCTAGAGTCTTGGTGTTCTTGAGATACACGATGGCTTTGGCCAGCGGCTGGCTTTCCCCGGCAAAGACGTGACCGGTGAGCGTGCGGAGTTGGCTATCCTTTTGCTCCTCAGCCACCATTCCGGACACGCACACGCAGACCAGTGCAGCCAGCAAAAGGATTGCCCTCCCCTGGCCCACAGGGCTTGGCTTCCTCACGGGAATACCTCCAATCAAGATCGGGACAGCTACTCTCTTAGATGCAAGCTGAGGTCGCGGCGTTCCTGATCGTCAATATGTACTTTGGCCTCGCCTTTCAGATGCTTACGCTTGGATTTTTGCGGTTTGCCGTCTTCGACCGGCATCAGGTCAATTACGCCGCTCACTTCGTAATCGCCAGGACCGGGTGGGACGCGTTGCGCGAATTCGCCGCGATGGTCCGAAACTAATTGCCAGGTCGGGTGCTTCCCGCCCGCCGGATGGATGGTGATCCGGACGCCATACAGCGGCCGGTCGTCAGGCCCGTAGGCCGTGCCGAAGATCAGTCCGTAGTTCTCCTTTTTCTTGTCGTCATTCTTGCCGCTGCCCGCGGAAGAAAAGGCGCAAAGCAGCAGACAGGCAAGGCCCACAGCCGCCGCGATCGTTGCCCGCCGCCGCTCAGTAATCATTGTCCTCTTCGTCCTCGTCGTCACCCTCGTCCAGCTCTTCATCTTCCTCTTCCTCCAGAGGGTTCAACTCCAGCGGCGTTTTGGTGACAACTTCAAAATCCCGGCCACACTCCGGACAAGAAACGATCTCCCCTTCGTCGAGCTCTTCCTCGTCCAGGTCGAGGTCGGTTTCGCATTCCGGGCAAATTGCCATTTTCCTTCCTCCAGGCGAGACAGGGTCCCGTGATTATATTTAGAATCTCTCAGGGTTGCCGTCAAGCTCTCTTATCGAGGTTTGTCAAATGTTCACCTTGCGCCACAGTACCAGAATGGCAGTGGTTGTCTTGATTTTGCTGATGATGCCGGGGACCTGCGCAAACGTTGCCAGCGCGCAGACCACGGCGCCTTCCCAGAAGAAGAACAAGGCTTCGGCCGCCGAGAAGAAGGCAGCCAACCCGAACCGGTCCTCACCCGACCCGGAAATCGCCAAGGCGCTGCGCGAAGTTTCTGCGGCGCAGATTCAACAGACCATTGCCAAGCTCGTCAGTTTTGGCACGCGGCATACCCTTTCCGTCAACAACCCCAACGCAGCCACCTCTGACCAGGGGATTGTGGCCGCACGCAAGTGGGTTAAGGCAGAATTCGAGCGCTACTCCGCCGCGTGCGGCGGCTGCCTGGAGATCCAAACGGACACCTTCGTACAACAACCGACGAACCGGATCGCCACCCCGACAGAAATTCAGAATGTGTATGCCATCCAGCACGGCACCGATCCGGCGCAGGCCAAGCGCATCTATCTGGTCACCGGACACTATGACTCCCGCAACAAGGACGCGATCAATACTACGGATCCGGCACCGGGCGCGAATGATGACGGCAGCGGCACCGCGGTGTCGCTCGAATGCGCCCGCGTGCTCAGTAAGCACAAGTTCCCTGCCACCATCATTTTTCTGACGGTCGCAGGCGAAGAACAAGGCCTCAACGGCAGCGCGCACTTCGCCAAAATGGCCAAAGAACAAGGCTGGCAACTGGAAGGCGTGCTGAACAACGACATCGTGGGAGGGAACAACACGCCAGGCGACACATTGCGGAACCCTGACGTGGTCCGCGTTTTCTCTGAGGGCCTCCCCGCGGGCGCCACCGAGGCGGATCTGCGGCGTATCCGCTCCGCCGGGGGCGAGGACGATTCGACGTCGCGCGAACTGGCCCGCTACATACAGGAAGTCGGCGCGACCTACGACTTCGGCAAGTTCCGCCCGTTGTTGATCTTCCGCCGCGACCGCTACCTGCGCGGCGGCGACCATTCCGCGTTCAACGACCAGGGCTTTGCCGCGGTCCGCTTTACCGAGTACCGCGAAGATTTTCACCACCAGCACGAGAACCCACGCACGGAAAACGGCATCGAATTTGGTGATTTGCCCAAGTTTGTGGATTACGACTACGTGGCCAACGTGGCCCGTCTCAACGCGGCGACGCTGGCGTCGCTGGCCTTGGCGCCCGCGCCTCCAGGAAAGGTCCGCCTGCTGACTAAGGAACTCGAGAACAATTCCAAGATCCAATGGGAAGCCGCTCCGGGCGCCACCGCCTACGAAGTCCTCTGGCGAGCCACCAGCGATCCGGCATTTCCGCCGGAGAACGTCTTGCGTACGACGGAAACCAAAGTGGACCTGGTGGAATCCAAAGACAACGTGATCTTCGGCGTGCGCTCGGTGGGCGACCGGGGACACAGAAGCTTGATTGTGGTTCCGGAACCGGAACGCTGAAAGACTTACCATGCGCAGAGCGCCGATGTCATTGTCGTTCCCACCCTTTACCGGGGCCATCAAGATTTTGGTGGCCATCAACACTGCGGTCTTTTTGCTGACTTTGCTGCTGGGGATTACAGGACACGGTTCGGCTGTCGACGGCGTCCTGGAAACCTTTGCTCTGAATCCGCACCACGTGGCGCATGGCCACATCTGGGAGCTCTTCACGTACGCCTTCATACACCTCAGATTTTTCCATCTGCTGTTTAACATGCTGATGCTGTGGATGTTTGGCTCCATGCTCCAGAGTCATTGGGGCAGCCGCCAATTCTGGGAATTCTACCTGTTCGGCGTCTTCGGGGCTGGGCTGTCGTCAGTAGCAGTAGCCTTCACCCTGGAAAAAGTCCTGCATCAGGCAAACGTAACGCCGTATACGTACGGTGCCAGCGGCGGCATTTACGCCATCTTGATGGCAGCCGCGATGCTCTTCGGCGACCAAGAAGTTTTTCTGTTCCCCCTGCCGTTTGCCATGAGGCTGAAATACCTGGTGGGACTGCTGGCATTGATTGCCCTGGTGGGAGCGCTGGGCAGCATGGGAGGCCTGGCCAGCCTGGCACAGCTGGGTGGTCTCTTGTTCGGATTTATCTACGTGAAATTTGTTCCGCGCCGCGGTCTTGCTTTTGCCTCTTCTGAAAGCTATTACGGTATCCGCAACGCCTACCACCGCTGGAAGCGCGAGCGAGCCAAGAAGAAATTCCAAGTCTACATGCGCAAGCACAACCAGGATCCCAAGCAATACTTCGACGAATATGGCAACTTTCGACCGCCGGACGAGAAAGACAAGAAAGGCGGCCCGGGCGGGTGGGTGAACTAGCGAGATCGGAAGATCTGGCGATCGGGTGATCCGGTGATCGGCGACCGGCCGCAGCGCTGAATTTCAGATGACCCGATCAACCGATGACCCGATCACCCGATCTGACTTCCCCCTACCACATGCAGCCGCATAAAGTTGGTTGAGCCCGTGGTGGTGCTGGTGCCGGCCACGATGGCGATGACGTCGCCGGGCTCGGCGGCATAGCTTTTCAGCATGTGGCGTTCCGCATTGACCACCATCTCTTCCGTGCTGCCGGCTGCTTTTAACAGCACCGGCTGCACGCCCCACAGCAGATTCAACCGCGCAGCAACCGAACGGTCAGAAGCAAAGGCGTAAGTCGCGGTTTTGGGCCGGTACTTGGAGATTAGCCGCGCCGTGGTGCCGGTTTCGGTGTACACGGCGATGGCCCGCATGTCCAGGTCCTGGGCCGCGTGGGCCACGGACTCACAGATGGTCTCCGAGATCGAGAGATGCCGCACGTGGCGGCGGCGATGCAGAGCCTCAGGCATGTTGGACTCTGCTTCCAGGACAATTTTGGCCATGATCGCCACAGCTTCCCGCGGGTATTTCCCGCTGGCGGTCTCCGCGGAGAGCATGACGGCATCACTTCCGTCCAGGATGGCGTTGGCCACATCGCTGGCTTCCGCGCGAGTCGGCCGCGGATTGTTGGTCATGGACTCAAGCATTTGCGTGGCAGTGATCACCGGCTTGCGCCACTCCGCGGCGCGCAGGATCACGTGCTTCTGGATGATAGGAACCTTCTCTGGCGGCATCTCTACGCCCAAGTCGCCGCGCGCCACCATCACACCGTCAGCGACGTCAAGAATCTCTTCCAGATTCTGCG
>DATFXI010000057.1:0-12529 GCA_035316085.1 Candidatus Angelobacter sp. | reverse complement strand
TATCCCAACGCCTACAACTTCCTCGATCTGGAAGACGCGCTGGCGGAAATTCGCAAAGCGCGCGCGGAATCTGATTTTGTGATCGTTTCGTTTCATGGCGGCGCCGAGGGCGCCAGCCACCAGCATGTGGCTCCAGGCGATGAGACGTTTCTGGGCGAAGACCGCGGAGACTTGCGCAAGTTCACTCATGCCGCAGTGGACGCCGGAGCGCAACTGGTGGTCGGCTCCGGTCCTCACGTAGTCCGTGCCATGGAAATTTATAATGGAAAACTGATCGCCTATTCGCTGGGCAATTTTGCCACGTACGGCCCATTCAATCTCAGCGGGGAAAACGGTCTTTCTGTGGTGTTGGAGGCGCATCTGGCGCCAGATGGAACGTTTTTGCGTGGGCAGGCGCATCCGGTGAAGCAGGAAAAGCCGGGTGGGCCAAAGATTGACCCGGCGATGCGCATTGTGCCGATCTTGCGCGCACTCTCACGGAATGATTTTCACAAGACCGGCATCGCTGTGGGCCCGCGCGGCGAATTACTGCTGCCCGGGGCTGTGATCCCGGAGTGCAGCAACGCGCCGGACCTCCTGGAGCAGTTGTTCAGTGCCAAGCCGTGTGCTGTTGTGCCGTAGTCCAAATTCATTAGGAAACCAGGGTTCTCGGGCCGAATGAAAACTGAACTGAAGATAATTGCCATGTTTCTGATGTTGTTAAGCAGCGCGCTGGGCCAGGCGGCCCCCGGTACTGTGGCTGGCCTGCCATCGGAGCTGCGTGAGGCGGTTCTGCGCGACGCTGCATGCAGCCATCCCGCCGAGACCGCGTCGGATGAAACCGCGCGGGCGAACTGGCTCGAAACCGCGGTGGCGACGCAGGACATCCGCAGCGCCGGTGGCGCGAGTGTGGGCGTGATTGTTGCGTTCAGCGACGCCTGCCGCTGCCGTGACGCCAACTGCGGCACGTACGTTTATTTAAAGAACGGCTCGGATTACAAGCTGGCTTTCTCGGGGACGTTTTCGTCCTTGCACGCGGTACGGGTTTTCAAACATGGCTATCCTTCGTTGTCGGGGAAAGTCCAACTCAACAAGGCGCAGGCGGAGTCCACGGTGTACGACTGGAATGGCAAGGCCTACGCTCCCAGCCTGTGCGCCACCATCACGCAAGGAGCAGGCCGGAGAGTCCCCAGCATCGTGCATCACGACTGCACCAAAGCGCAGTGAAGCGTAAAGGAACGAAGCGTCAGACTCCACTGGCGTTGCTGTTTTAAGGAGAGATATGGGTCTTCTAAGAAAATGCGTTTTCATCGTTGTGGCCCTTCTGCCGTTGCTCGCCGTCGCGCAGCGTCTGCCTCTGAGCGTGGTGCCGGAGCATTACGACCTGATCTTCACGCCGGACTTGGCCAAGGCTACATTTGCTGGTGAAGAGACCATCGAGGTCAAGGTCTTGAACCGCACGGCCGAGGTGACAATGAACTCGATTGAGATTGAGATTCAGGAAGCCAGCATCACCCAGGGCGATAAAACGCAACTGGCGCAAGTGACGTTTGCGCCGGAGAGGGAACAGGTCACGCTGACGGCGCCCTCGCCGCTCGAGGCGGGACCGGCCAGCCTCCGCATCAAGTTCACTGGAACGCTTAATGACAAGCTGCGCGGTTTTTATCTCGCCAAGACCACGCTCCGCAACTACGCCGTCACGCAGTTTGAGTCCACGGACGCGCGCCGTGCCTTTCCTTCGTTTGACGAACCGGCCCTCAAGGCCAAATTCGATATCACACTGATCCTTGACCAGGCGGACACCGCAATCTCCAACGGGCACATCATGGCCGACGTCTCCGGGCCGGGCGCGGGCAAGCACACGGTGAAGTTTTCAACTACGCCCAAGATGTCCACCTATCTGGTGGCGATGGCGGTGGGCGATTTTGAGTGCAGCCAGAGCAGCGCCGAGAACGTTCCTATCCGCGTTTGCGGCACGCCGGACAAGAAACCGCTGCACGCGGCGGCCCTGCGCTACGCCGGCGAGATACTCAAGTACTACAACCAGTACTACGGAACACCGTATCCCTTTGGGAAACTGGACCTTGTAGGCGCACCCGACTTTGAAGCCGGCGCCATGGAGAACACCGCTGCGATCTTTTACCGCGAGTCGCTGCTGTTTATTGATGACAAGAATTCCTCCGTGGGGTCGCACCAGGCGGTGTTTGAGGTTTTGGCCCACGAGATGGCGCACCAGTGGTTCGGCGACCTGGTCACCATGAAGTGGTGGGACAATCTGTGGCTCAATGAAGGCTTTGCCACTTGGATGGCGCTGAAACCTTCGCAGGAGCTGCATCCGGAATGGAACGCGGCGCTCGATGCAGTGAGAGAAACCAACGACGCCCTGACGTTTGATGCTTTGGCCAATACGCATCCCATCCGCGCGAAAGCTGAGACGCCGGACGAAATCAATCAGCTCTTTGACGCCATCTCGTATCAAAAAGGCGCTTCCGTCCTGCGCATGGTCGAAGCGTACGTAAGCCCGGAAGTCTTTCGCCGTGGCGTCAACTCTTACCTGCGCAAGTTCGCCTACTCAAACGCCACCGCCGAAGATTTCTGGAGCGCGATCACCGTAGCTTCCGGTGGCCGGCCTGTGGACAGGATTATGCCGGGATTCGTGGAACAGCCGGGCGAACCGCTGGTCAAGGTCCAGACCGCATGTATAACGCCGCCCAAGCAAGCCGCGTCCAGGCCGGCGAAAGGAAGACGGGCGCGGCGGCCGGTCCAGCCGCATCCCAAGACCGAGATCACGCTTTCTCAGGGGCGCTTTTTCGCCAACGGCAAGGAGGATACTTCCAGCAAACCCTGGATGATTCCGGTGTGCATCAAATCTGCGGACAATAAACCCTTTTGCCAGCTCCTGAGCGAGAAGCGCCAGGTTGTTCCACTGGTGGGTTGTACGCCGTGGGTCTTCACCAATGTCGGCGCGGTCGGCTACTATCGCACGCAATATGATCCTGAACTGCTCCGGAAACTCACGGAATCCGCGGTAAGCGGCCTCACCACGGCAGAGCGCATATCCCTGGTACAGGACGAATCGGCGCTGGTGAAAGCGGGGACGGAAAAGGTGGGATCGCTGCTGGACCTGATTACCGCTCTTAGTTCCGACCAGCAAAACTCGGTGGTACAAAGCTACATTCCTGCGCTTCGTCTGGTCAACGACTACATGCTTATTCCATCGGATCGGGAAGCCTTTCATGCCTGGATCCGCGCGACTTTCCGTCCCATGATGACCAAAGTCAAGTGGACTCCGGCGCCTGGTGAGAGCGATGACACGCGAGAGCTGCGGGCTGGCCTGGTCCAGATTTTGGGAGCGCTGGGCGAAGACCCGGAAACGATTCGGGAAGCGGCAAGACTTGCCAGGCAATACGTCCAGGATCCGCAGTCTGTGGATGCCACGCTGGCCAAGGACGTCCTGAAAGTCGCGGCACGTTACGGAGATTCACAGCTTCTGGACGAATACGTTGCCGGAATGAAGCGTATGAGTTCGCCGGAACAGTTTTACAACGTTGGCGGAGCGCTTTCCGAGTTCCGTGGGGAACAACAGGTGGAGCGCGTGCTTCAGATTGCTATTTCACCGGAGACGCGCAATCAAGACGCTCCCTACGCCATCGCTGGAGTCTTCGGCAATCCAGCCAACCAGACCTTGGCATGGCCATGGATCAAGGCGCACTGGCCTGACGTGGAAAAGAAAATCACCATGTCGAGCGGCGGTATCGTTGTTGCGGCGGCGCGTCACGCCTGCGATGCGGGGACGCGTGACGATGTCCAGAGATTCTTTGCCGAGCACAAAGTGGCTTCATCGGAGCGCGCACTGAAACAGGCAACGGAAGAGATCAATGCCTGCATCAGCCTGCGTGAGCGGCAGCAGAACAACCTGGCAGCGTGGCTGGAGCAGCATCCGGCGAATGGCACAGCCGGAAACCGCTAAAGCTCTCGAGGCTCGGCCTTACCGCCGCAACTCATATTGCACCTGGACCGGGCCCCAGCGCTCCTTGCGCTTACTTACCAGCTCGGCGCGGCAACGCGGGCAATGAATCGTGAGGCTGCCAGGTGATGTCCACTCAAGCGTGGGATTGCTGCGCCGGCTTGGTGATCTCCAATCGAGCGTGGAATTCATGTCTGAGGGCTCTTCCTCGACTAAAAAGACCTCGCCCTCAACGCTGCGACCAGTCAGGAAAGCGACGGGTATGGGTTCTCCAGCGGGAATCAGGTTAACGTGTATATAGAACGGCGACTCGTCACCGCACCGCCTTTCCATGGCTACCGCTTTCCATCGTCCATCAGGGCTTGTGACATCGGAAACCATCGCTTCACCGCACGGCGGACGATAGTGGTAGTAAATGGCGGTCAACGTGCCAGCCATGAGCACCATCGCCAAGCCGAAAGCCCCGGCCCCGATCAGCATCTTTCTGGCAAAGATATCCACGGAATTATTCTCTCACCTTCGCGCGAAGGGCGTGCCATAGCTCCTTTCTTCCCGCACCGGTCTTCGCGGAGTAAGGAAGAATGTCAGCGTTCCCGTGGGCGTGCGCCAGCTCCGCCAGTACGTGACGCAACTTGTTGCCGGAAAGCTTGTCGGTCTTGGTAGCCACAAGAAGGAAGTCGCGTCGCACCCCGCGCAGGAAGTGCGTGAGCTGCAAGTCCGCTGCTTGCGGAGGCACATTGGCGTCGATCAGTACCAAAGCCAGGGTAAGCGTCGCGCGGTCCCTCAGGTACGGCTCAATGAACTTGGGCCATTCCGCGGAGATCGACCGTGAAATCTTAGCGTAACCATACCCCGGCAAATCCACCAGCAGCAGTTGTGGATGCGGCTGATCCGGCTTCGAGTAGATGCCTATGAAATTGATGGTCCGCGTTTTTCCCGGTGTGGAGCTTACATGCGCCAACTTCTGGCCCAGCAGGGAATTGATAAGACTTGATTTGCCGACATTCGAGCGACCAAGAAAAGCGAATTCAGGCGGCCCTTCGACCGGAAACGCGGCGGCGGAGGCAGCCGAGGTCAGGAATTTGGCGAGAATCGGTTTCACGGGGGAGCTGTTACACAGTTATTGGGGCTCTCATCGCTCCAGAATATCTTTAAAAGCATTCAAGGCGACCTTCCTGGGCTGGCTGGGCAGCAGAACATCGGCGCTGCGCGTGGAGTTGCCGGCGATCCCGACCTGGCCAATACGCATCATGCCCTTGCCGAAATCGGCAAATACGGGAACCAGCATGAGAAAGTGCTCATCAACTTCGCTCTGAGTGATGGTCATGTGGAGCTTCACTTTCCCACCGTCAGCAGGAAGTAGCTGGTACTCGAAGTGGTATCGCGGCACCTGGGTTCCGTAAACCCACTCGTTGAAGAACCAGTCAAGACGTCCGTTTCCCGCGAGATCCATCGTCTTCGACATGTGCTTCTCGGCAATGGCTTTGAACGATTCGGTAGAAGCTGGAGCATCACGATGGCTCTCTACAAAGTCATGCATCATGGCAATAAAAGGTTTGTCCTGGTCCTGCGGGCTGTACATGATGGAACGCAGCATTTGCAGAACGTAGGCGCCCTTTGGATAGGTTACATTCTGGTAGGCATTCGCTGAGCGAGGAGAAATCAGGCGCAATCCCATCCAAAGGGGACCGGCATCGTTGGGAGCTACCCCAAAATTGTTCTTCTCCAAAATGCGTTTTTGCAGACGTTCCCAGAACTCGATGTAGTCCTTGCGCCAGTCTCCGCCCACGGCTTGCTGCAGAAACAGCCCGGCAGAGAATTCGGCAAAACCTTCAGAAAGCCACTGATCGTGGTAGGAAGCCCAGCCCACAGCATGACCCCACCATTGGTGTGCGACCTCGTGCGGCGTCACCTCCTGCACAAAGCCGGTAAACTTGCTGTTGATGGTTCCGAATAGCATCCAGCGCTGTGTTGCGTCAGTGTAGGCGGAAATGGGCAGATAGACCAGGTTCGGCCAGGACTGTCCAAAGGCGAAATCGGGTTGTTCCGTGATGAAGATCTCATCGTAGGGGGTCTTGCCGAAAAAAAACGTGCAGAGCTGCAACTGAGCGCGTGTCTGCTCCAGAGCGTACTTGGTCATGCTGTGGGGAGCCAGCGACTGGAGCGCCTTGTAATCTCGCAAGTTGTTGGGTAATTCCGTCAAGTAATAGCCGGAAATCTTGTAGCCTGTGATCTCATCAGGCAGTTCGACCTTCTTATAATCGCCATAGTTGAATCCAGCCACCGCTACCGGCTGTGGAGTAACCCAATGGCTGACGGAGTAGTTCTGCTCGACGGACTCTTCCTTCAACTTGCCGACGCTAATGACCTTGTATTTTCTCGGAACCTTGTAGGTAAGGTCGTAAAGAGCGTGTTCGCCAAATCCGTTCAGGTTCGGATACCACGAGCTTCGGGCTCGCACGTAAAAACTTCCGTCTCCGGCCTGCTCCAGAACTTTGTCGCCTTCGTACTGCACGGTGATGGAACACTGCTTGCCGGCTTCCGGCGCGTTGGGAAGAATTACGTAAAACGAACCGTCTTCTTTGCGGTTCTCCTGAATGTAGTAGATGTCCTTTCCTTGATCGTCCACCACCCGCGTGACGCGCAGGTTCCGCAACAGCGCGAACTTCAGAACTCTCTCGCCTGTGAGCAGCGGCTGGAAGGTGACGGTGGCCGTGCTGAACAGGTGGTCGTTCTTTGACATGATGGTCTCGATCTTGTAGGCACGCGTGGCAAACACACGGCGGTCTTCACCAGAGCTCGCCGTGCGGTTCACATATTCAGATTTCAGGTGGGCCAGATACCAAATACCGTCGTCCATTCCCTCCGGATCGTAATTGATGAGCGCTACCTCTTCCGGTGAATCAAGTTGCGGCACCGCTCCCAATCGTGTCCTTACGAAAAAGCGCAAGTCTTTATGTTTTTTACCGTGGATGTAGGCGTTGAAGAATGGTGGGTGGGACGGGTTGTAGAGAGCTGCGAGAACATCGGCATCGACGTTATCCATGGATTCGCCGTGCAACAGGCTCTCGGTAAAGCCCAGCGCCTCCTCCCGGCGCTTTCGCATCCTCTCCTTCCAGTGATCGAAGATGATGCCAGCCTCCGCCGGAGTGTCCACCTTTTCCCTCATCCCGGGAAGAAATTTCAGGCGCTCCTCCCCGGTAAACCGGAACACGACCTGGGTGAAGTCCTCGTCAATTTCTGGAGCGCCCGCTCGCCTCTTTATTTCGAGGGCATCGAGGCTAGTCACGGGCTTTAAATTAAAGTGGCCCTCGCCAATGAAGATGGCGCCAGTCACGATTCCATTCACCGGACTTAGAACTGTGATTGTGCCTTTCTGAAACTGGAAGGTTGCACAATCCAACTGCACGGTGAAATTGTCGAACCGAAAAGACTCGCCGAGCCCGATGTCGCGAAGCTTTCGGTAGACCGGATCGGAGTTAGCGTAAGCGAGGCCTTTTCCGGGGACGCTGATTTCCACGTGCTGCTCGGCAATGGCAAGCTTCAGCTCCAGCTGTACAGCTCCGTGCAAATCTACTGTCTTTACCAGGGGCTCAAACCCTTCCCGGGTGACCCGCAGCGAATAAGTCCCGGGTTTGAGATCAATGGAGGAAAACTTGCCTTGCCCATCGGAGGAAAGCAAGATGGGCTGTGCAAGGTCCCCGCCGGTGATCTCGATCCGCGCCCCAACAATGACGGCGCCCGATGGGTCCACGACCGCGCCGGAAATTGTCTGGGCATGCAAACAAGCCGGACGCGCCAGCCAGATTAGCGATAACGCAATCTTCGGCAGCAAAGAGAAGCGCCCGCGGCGCATCGCAATCGCGCGACCCGACACTGCGCGGAAGGTATAGAACGACATTGGCGTCTTGTCCCCGAAGTACCAGTGTTAGACGAAACAGTACCACCCGAGGCCAGCATTTTACCCTCACTTCACGATCCTTGGATACCTAAGACTGTCTTGAGACTAGGTTGGCCTCGTGTTCCTGGTCTACCTCCACGATAGGATTGTCGGTGAGACCTTCGGCGGATAACTATCTCGGCCCAAGGCGCCACGCCGAAACGGCAAGTTGAAAGGAAGAAAAGATTCCCTCAAGACAAAAAGCCCGCCTGGAGGCGGGCTTTGCTTTCGATGGGCTCGATTATGAGTATCGTTCCAACGGCAAATCCTTTGGCGTGGCAGTCGGGATCGGCTGAACCGCTTCTTCTGGAAAGTCCGGCAGCGGGCGCTCCAAGGCGACTTTCAACACCTGGTCCATGTTCTCGACCAAATGGATTTTCATCTGTGTACGGATGTTTTCGGGAACTTCAGGAAGATCTTTTTCGTTCTCTTTCGGGATCAAAGCTTCGGCAATACCGGCGCGGAGAGCAGCAAGAAGCTTTTCTTTCAACCCGCCGATGGGCAAGACTTTGCCGCGGAGCGTAATTTCGCCGGTCATGGCGATGTCGCGACGCACGGGAATTTTGCTTAAGGCGCTCGAAATCGCGGTTGCCATCGTGATGCCCGCTGAGGGGCCGTCCTTGGGAATAGCGCCTTCCGGCACATGAATGTGGATGTCCACATTGCGATAAAAGTCTTTCGGCGCGCCCAAGCGGGCGGCGCGCGAACGCACATAGGACATGGCGGCCTGCGCTGACTCCTGCATCACATCGCCGAGTTGGCCGGTTAGCGTGAGCTTGCCTTTGCCGTCCACGATGGCGACCTCTGTGGTCAGAATGGAACCGCCGACTTCCGTCCAGGCCAGTCCAGTGACCAGGCCGACTTCGTTTTTCTCGTGGGCCAGCGTATCGCGGAACTTGGTGACGCCAAGGAACTCTGAGATGTTCTCCGCGGTCAAGGCGATCGCGTAATCCTGGCCTTCCTTCACCACTTTGCGCGCGACCTTGCGGCCAACATTACCGATCTCGCGCTCCAGGTTGCGTACACCGGCTTCGCGGGTGTAGGAGCGAATGATCTCCCTGATGGCGTCGTCGCCAAATTGGATCTGCTTTTCGGTCAGCCCAGTAGCTTCGCGCTGCTTGCGCACGAGGAACTGCTTGGCGATCTCCAATTTTTCCGGCTCGGTGTAGCCGTGCAGCCGCAAGACTTCCATGCGGTCCTGCAGCGCCGGCGGAATGGTATGCAGGACGTTGGCTGTGGCGACAAAAAACACCTGGGACAAATCGTATTCAACATCGAGATAGTGGTCCTGGAACATAAAGTTCTGTTCCGGATCAAGCACCTCGAGCAGCGCTGCGGAGGGATCGCCGCGAAAGTCGGAAGCCAATTTGTCTACTTCATCCAGCATCACCACCGGGTTCTTGGTGCCGGCTTTCTTCATCATCTGGATGATCTGTCCCGGCAGGGCGCCGATGTAAGTGCGGCGATGCCCGCGGATCTCTGCTTCATCGCGCACGCCGCCCAGCGACATGCGCACGAACTTCCTTCCTGTCGCCTTGGCGATGGACATGCCCAGCGAGGTCTTACCCACGCCTGGCGGTCCGACAAAGCACAAAATCGAGCCTTTCGGGTTCTTCACCAGCTGGCGGACTGCCAGGAACTCGAGGATTCGATCCTTGATCTTTTCCAGACCGTAGTGGTCCTGGTTGAGAATTTTCTCCGCGTGCTCGATGTTGCGGATCTCTTTCGATTTCTTTTTCCACGGCACGGCGAGCAGCCAGTCCAGATAGTTGCGTGAAACCGTGGATTCTGCCGACATCGGCGGCATGGCTTCCAATTTTTTGAGTTCCTGGATCGCTTTTTCCTGGACTTCCTTAGGCATACCCGCCGAATCGATTTTCTTTTTCAACTCGTCGAATTCGTTTTTCTCGCCTCGTCCCAATTCCTTCTGGATCGCTTTGATTTTTTCGTTGAGGTAATACTCTTTCTGCGCTCGCTCCATCTGCCGCTTCACCCGCGTCTGGATGGTGCGATCCATATTCAACTTTTCAATTTCAATGTCCAGAACGTCGGCGATTCGATTGAGCCGTTCCACCGGATCGAAAATCTCCAGTAACTCCTGCTTTTCTTCGATGGAAAGCTGCAGGTTCTGAGCGATGGTATCGCTCAGCTTTGCCGGATCACTCATCCCGGTAATGATGACCGGCTCCAGATTCAGCGACTGGCAAAGTTTCACGTATTGGTCAAATAGCCCGTGCACCCGCTGCATGGCGGTGTCCAGCACCGGAGAAGGTTCGGCAGAAATCTTCACGGTGCGGACTTCAGCTTCAAAATAGCCTTCAGTGTTGCTGAGTTTCAGGACCTTACCGCGCTCCACACCTTCCACCAAAACTTTGATATTGCCGTCGGGCAGCTTCAGGTTCTGAACAATGTTGGCGATGGTGCCGACCTGATAAATCTCGTGGGGCTTGGGCTCGTCCACACTGGCGTCATGCTGGGTCGCGAGAAAAATCTTGCGGTCGGAAGCCAGGGCCTCTTCCAGCGCTCGCACGCTGGATTCGCGTCCCACAATGAACGGGGTCATCATGTAGGGGAAGATGACCACATCGCGAATGGGCATCATGGGCAGCTTGCGGGTCTCGAATTTTTCTTTACCTTGGGTCACAGATTCGCCTCTGGCCAATTTTTCCTTCTGGAACTGCCGGTTGCGCCCGGCCTGATTACCCTCAAGAATATCATGGACGACGAAGCCCCCATCAGGCCAGAGGTAACGCCGTGTATATCCCAGTTGGCCCCGCAAAATCAAGGACTTCTGTGGAAAACGCTTACCGGGAAACGGATTGGTTACTTGATTACGTTGGACCGTGGCTAGCGGATGCTGCTCCTCCGAGAGCTGGCCAACCTCCTTCGCTGGGCTTGGTTGGAGCGTTGCCCATCAGCATCCTCCGTGTACAACGCCGCCATTTTCTGACCCAGGTTCGCTGACCGCCGGACGCACCGACTCGAACTTTCGTGCCGCCCAAAGACCGTTACAAATAGATGTTCAGGGAACGCAAAAGTTTCTTCAACGGCGCGATGTGAGAAGGGCACCCTCGATCATTCAATCACCACGGATTTAGAGAGGTGGCGCGGGCGATCGATATTGCGGCCGCACCGCACGGCAATGTGGTAGGCGAGCAACTGCAGCGGTATGACTTCTACGATCGGCTGCAGCAGAAGCGGCGCCTCGGGTACGGAGATGGTATAGGAAGCGATTCTGCGAACCTCCTCATCGCCCTCTGTCACAATTGCCACCACCGGCACCCCGCGCTCGATGAACTCGATGATGTTGGACACGCTCTTACCGTAACGCAAGACGGAATCCTCGTCGCGCCGGTCTCTGGTCGCGATAATAACAATGACAAACTGTTCGCCAAGCAAGGCAGTTGGACCATGCTTCAACTCACCGGTGGGGTATCCTTCGGCGTGGATGTAGGAGATTTCCTTCAGTTTCAATGCTCCCTCGAGAGCAATGGGGTAATCGATGTCTCTTCCCACATAGATGAAATCTTTGTACTGGTGAACCTCCCCTGCGGTCTCGCGGCAAACCGCATCTGTCGACAGCACCCTTTCCAGTTGGCGGGGAAGATCTCGCAATTCATGCAGCGCAAATTGAGCCGATGGAACAGACCTGTCCATTTGCTGAGCCATGTAGGCACCGAGAAGGAACAGCGCTGTCAACTGAGTCGTAAAGCTCTTTGTGGCAGCGATGGCAATTTCTTCGCCTGCCCTGGTCAGAAGCGTTGCATCGGCGGTGCGTGTAAGCGGGCTGTCAGGAACATTGCAGATGGCAAGCGATTTGGCGCCTTTGCGCCGCGCTACCTGCAAGGCAGCGAGGGTATCAATGGTTGTACCGGATTGCGAGGGAAAGATGGTGAGCTCATTGGAGCCGACCAGCGGATTGCGATAACAATACTGGCTGGCAAAATCGACCTCCACCGGAATGTCCGCCATCCGTTCCAGCATGAACTCACCGACCAGTCCGGCATGCCGGCTGGAGCCGCTGGCAGCGATGGTGATTCGTGAAAAGGCCCCGATGTCTTGCGACGAGAAAGCGAAATTGGGAAAAGTTACGCGCCCCTCTGCGTCGAAACAATCGGCAATCACTCCGCCCACCACCGAGGGCTGCTCGTAAATCTCCTTCAGCATGAAATGGGGAAAACCGTTCTTGTCTTTCTCGTCATCGAGATTCATGGGTTCCGCTCCACTTCTTTGAACGGTTCTTCCTCTTCATATTCCAGAGGCTTGGCCTCGGACCAAAGCGACTAAACGAATCGGAAATAGCGCGCTTACTCCAGATACCCGAGGTGCCAACCTGTAGCCACACGCCGACCTTCCGCCTTTTCGTAACGGGCTAGTGTGGCCGGCTTCCTCCGATCTTCTGATGCCGGCGGCTCAAGAGTGGGAGTGGCGGAGCTGCTTTGTGAGCAGCTCCGCCTGTTGAGTTCTGAGCAGCGAGGAACCGTCAGAACAAGAGTTTCAAGCCAAACTGAATCTGGCGGCCTGGATTCGAAGACGTGATAACCCCGAAGTTAGACGTGGCGGGGTTACTGCCTTGGAAGAAACTCGGCCGGCCCAAAATCGGGGTGTTGGTAACGTTAATGAACTGCGCCATGACTTGCAAG
>DATFXI010000056.1:0-5107 GCA_035316085.1 Candidatus Angelobacter sp. | reverse complement strand
GTCCGCTCCAGCGACTGCTTGACCCGCTTGCGAGTGATAGCAACCAGTCCAAAATCGTTGAACTGCAGCACCTTCGACGGCGCGCGGTCGGCCTTGAGCGCGTCTTCAAGAGCCTGCATGACTTTGTGCCGGTTCTTGCGTTCGTCCATATCAATGAAGTCAATCACGATGATTCCACCCAAATCGCGCAACCGAATCTGCCGCACGATTTCGCGGATCGCATCGATATTGGTTTTGACAATCGTGTCTTCCAGGCGGGCCGTCTTGCCCACATATTTGCCGGTGTTGACGTCGATCGCTACCAGCGCCTCAGTCTGATTGATCACGATGTAACCACCGCTCTTAAGCCAGACTTTGGACTTTAGCGCCTTGTTGATTTCATCGGTGATGCTGAACTGCTCGAACAACGGGGTCTCTTTGCTGTACAGCTTCACGCGCTTGACGAGTGAGGGCTGGAAGCGGCTCACAAAACGCAGAATGCGCTCGTATTCTTGCTCCGTGTCCACCCATATCTGGGAGAAGCTGGTCGTGACCTGATCACGAAGGATGCGTTCCACCAGGTTCAGGTCGTGGTAAATCAATGCCGGGGCTTTGGAAGTCTCGGCGCGGCCGCGAATCTCATTCCACAGATTAATGAGGAAACGGATATCGGCGCGCAAGTCTTCTTCGCTGGCTCCCGCCGCCGCAGTGCGAACAATGAACCCGCCTTGCGCTTCGCCGCGCTCGCTCAGAGCAATCCGCTTCAAGCGATGGCGCTCTTCTTCCGAAGCGATTTTGCGTGAGACCCCGGTGTGATGCACCGTGGGCATATACACCAGGAACCGGCCCGGCAGCGCGATGTGACTGGTGATGCGTGCGCCTTTCTTGGCGATCGGCTCTTTGGCGATCTGCACCAGGATCTCCTGGCCTTCCTTCAGCAGGTCGCTGATTGCGGGCAGGCGCCGCGGCGCGTGATGGCGGCGTCCACGCATGGGACGCCGTCCAGGACGGCGCCCGCGGCGGTCGCCTCCCCGGCGGTCCGAGCGCTGAGGTTGCTGGTATCCTGCGGTCCCGGTAGAGGCGCGATGTTCTGCCCGCGCGCCTTCCGGATCTTCGCCTTCTCCTTCCGCACTCTCAAACTCCTCCGGCTCCTCTTCCCCTTCTTCACCCAGACCAAGCACTTCCGCAACTTCGTCGAGTTCTTCCGCGTCCAGACCTTCCGCTTCGTACTGGCCGGTCGCCCGCTCGTTGATGTGAGCATCGCGCACCGCTTCCGTCAACTCGCGCCCGGCAGCGACCATCTGGTCGCTACCCGAACCCAAAACTTCCTCTTCCAACTCCTCGTAGTCAGTCAGGTCAGCATCCTCTTCAAAACCAGGAAGCTCACTTTCCTCTTCCTCAATTTCTTCCTCCTCCATCACACCCGGAGCAGCACCAGGCGCCGGCGGTCCCGCAACGGAAGAATCCACGCTGGCAGTTTCCGCTGGTTCTTCCCCCAACTCCTCGGTCGCAGTCTCTTCGCCGGGTTCCGTAGCCTCGCCTCCGAATGTAGCAGCCAGGTTCATGTGTTCAAATCTTTCTTCATCGTGCCGCAATCCTTCCGGTTTCGCTTCCTGAATCGGCTGTGTTACGGCCTCGACCTCGTGGGACACGACTTCCCCGAGGGGCCGCGCTGATTCCACGCGATGTTCTCCCTCCGCGTGTTCGGCGATGTGCGGCACCGGACCCGCCGACTCCACGTCTTGCAGGAACCCATGCTCCTCCGGCCGGACAGTTACGTCAGCCGCGGGCTCGGGCGGAGCCGGTCGCGGCGCCGTCTTTTGTCCGCGGTACTTCGAAATCGATTCTCCAGGCAAGACCATGGCGCCGGGAGAAAACTGCGAAGGTTCGATGGTGTATTCCGTGGACGGCCTGGCAGCCGAGACCTGCCGGGGTTTGGTTTCAGCTCGCGGCGCCGGCTTATTCTCGCGTGGCTGATACTTGGAAATAGACTCTCCGGGAAGCACGACCGGCCCGTGGGCCGAAGATGGCCGCTCCTGAGCGGGGCGCTCGTGACGCGGCTCTTGCGCGGCGGCAGTCTCCTCAGCTGCAGGACGTTCCTGCCCTTCGGCGTGCTCGCGCTGCGGCGTTTGCTCTTGTGTCTGACCGCCACGCTCTTCGCGGTCCTGAAAACGTCCGCGTCCGCCGCGACGACGACGTCTTCCCCGCCACTTGCGCGTTCCTTCGCGCTCCGGCTCGCCTTCGCTTTGGCGCGGAGCCGATGCCCCTCCGCCGTCGGGGCCGCCGGCTAATTCTTCTTCCGCAGCGCCGGCTTCGGCGGGCGGCATCATTTCTACCGCTTCGATCGGTCCTTCCTGGTCTTCGCCGCCGGCCGGGCGCTCTTCCGCAGGTTCCTCCGTCGCTGGAGACGCGATGATGTGCGGACGCGCCACCACCTGGTCCAGACCCTCGGTGTCCTCATCTTCCTCAAGCAGGAAATCAGAGACATACAGGAACGCGTCGCGCTCCAGGCCTATGTTGACGAACGCAGACTGCATGCCGGGAAGCACGCGCGTGACCCGGCCTTTGTAAATCGACCCGGCCAGGGTGTATTCATTTTCCCGTTCGTAATAGATTTCAGATAACTGGTCGTCTTCGACGATCGCAACTTTGGTTTCGTGCGGCGTCGAAGAGACAAAGAGTTCTTTCGACATTGATTCTCTCCGGTTCTAGGTCCGTGGAGAGAGAAGGAGAAGGATCCAGAGTAATCAGGATGCCGTTACTCGAAGTTCAACGGCCCTGGCAAGTGCTCGAATTTCAATTCTCGTCTTCGGCAGGACGTACACTTGAGCCTCCCGGGACGTACCCGGCTCTTCCACCCCGTCACGCGAAAACCGCGCGCGTCGGGGACCCCGGTCGGAGGCCATTGCAATCTGCGTAGGATGGTGAAGAATCTCGGCACCTGGCGCGTTCCGGGTTTGTGGCCACCCTGCGATATCGCGGGGCCGTTACCCGCCCGGCAACGCTCTCTCTGCCCCACCACGCTCAAGCCCCCATCAAGCGCAAAAAGCATCGCTCGCTGGGGCCCCGCGGAAAACCGCGCGCGTTTGGGGCCTGAATCCTCTCCGGCTCACTTTCACGGCCGGTGCCCTATTTCCACGTAAGGGCGTAACGTTAAATTCTGTTTCTCGCGCAACCTCGGCGCGATCAATGTGTCTCCCGCCTCTTCAGTTCACGAACCGGCGCATCCGGATGTTCATTACAATCCCCAGGGCCAGAAACATGAACAATAACGACGAGCCTCCATAGCTCATCAGGGGCAGCGGAATCCCGGTGACGGGCATAAAGCCCACCACCATTCCGGCGTTGACCAGGATGTGGAACAGCAACACTGCTACCACACCCATTACCACAAATCCGCCTGCGCGATCAGACGCAGTCTGGGCGTTGTGGATCAAACGCATCAACACCATGAAGTATAACAGCAACAAGGCCATAGCGCCTACAAAGCCGTGTTCCTCACACCAGGCCGCGAAAATGAAGTCGGTATGCGGCTCAGGCAGGAAAGAGCCCTGTGTTTGCGTGCCTTTCAGCGTCCCTTTGCCGAACACGCCGCCGGAGCCCACAGCGATCTTGGATTGATCAAGTTGGTACCCCGTCTTCTGCGAATCGGCATCGGGATTTAAAAAGGCGGTCAGGCGCTCCTTCTGGTATGGCTTGACCAAATGAAGCCTCGGCCCGTAGATCCAAAGCGCCGGCGCCAGAGCGCCGATCACCAGCAGGATCGCCGCCGCGTGGCGAAACTTGATGCCGCCCAGAAACAGCGCCATCAGCGCTACCGGAACGTAGGTAAGCGCGGTACCCAGGTCAGGCTGCTTCAGGACCAGCAGCATGGGCACGGCGGCAATGGCCCCGGCCTTGGCGACATCCGAGAGCTCAGCGCCGCGTTCATTTTCATCCTCGCTGAAATACTTGGCGAGAGCCAGGATCAGCACCAGTTTCACCCATTCCGACGGCTGGAAGTGCTGCCCGCCGGGAAGCTGGATCCAGCGCCGCGCGCCCAGATATTTTTTCCCCAGGAATGCCACCGCCAGCAACGACAGAATTGACGCCACATAAAACCAATGGGCATTTTCCAAGAGCACCTGGTAGTTCAAGATGCTGACCAGGAACATCAACGCCAGTCCCGCCAGCAGAAAGTAAATCTGTTTGACGTGGGCGCCGGCAAACTTGGTGCCGTAAGTAGTCGAGTAGATTTCGGTGATGCCCAAAGTGCAGATCAGCAGGACAAACGCCAGCAGCACCCAGTCGAAGTCGCGGAAGGAAATCATCCGCCGCATCAGTTCTCTCCCCCAACCGCCACGGCACGACGCGTCTTCGCGGGAAACTTCGAACCCTTGGGGCCTTCCATCTTTACCCGCAGAGTGCCGCCGCGGATGTGGGCTTGGCTGAGCGCCTCAGCCGTCGCGTCTTCCTCTCCCTCAGCGGGAACGCTCCACAGACTGGCCATAGGCACGGAGCCGGGATCGTTCTTGTCACTGAACAGCATGGGATTGTTGCGGACTTGGCGCTGCTTGTCCACGTAGGTCTTGATCACTTGCGACGCGATGCGGGCGGCCAGCGGTCCGTGTTCACCGCCTTCAAAATAGACCACCACGACAATTTCCGGGTTGCGTCGCGGAGTAACCCCGGCGAACCAGCCGTTGCCTTTCAATTCGTCCGACAGGGCACTAGTCTTCAAATGGTGAGTCTCCAGATACTTGTGGCTGACTCTCTGCGTGCTCCCAGTTTTGCCGGCAAAATCCACTCCTTGCAGATGGGAAGCAACGCCGGTGCCGCCGGGATTTAAGACCGCAGCCATAGCGTCGGTGATGGTGATCCAGTTCTTCGGATCAATGGGAACGTGGACCACATCAGGCACGTCCGCGCCCGTTCTGTTGGGATCCTTCGGCAGGTCTTCGGGCTTGACCACGTGCGGGCGGTAGAACGTTCCTCCCATGGCGATGCCGCCGATCGTCCGCGCCATCTGAATGGGACTTACCGCGACCGCCCCTTGTCCAATGCCGACCGAGATGACCTCACCGGCGTACCACTTTTGGCGGAAGTTCTTCATCTTCCACTCTTCGGAAGGCATCACGCCGCTGACTTC
>DATFXI010000055.1:0-12871 GCA_035316085.1 Candidatus Angelobacter sp. | reverse complement strand
GGGCGCGCTGGCCGCCTGCCTCAACTTTGTCTGGCTGCATTACGGCACGGAGATGATGATTCAGCGCATGATGGATCCCAAGAAGAATGCGCCATCGAAATTCCGTTTAGCGCTGGCGTTCACCGCCCGCTACGTCCTGGTTCTGGCCGCGGCGTATGTTATATTAAAAGGTTATCCCCAAGTGCGTGTGGCGTTCATAGTGGGCCTGGCTTGTCCGGTGATCGCCGCGATGGGCGAAGGCCTTTACGAAGCGGTGCGCCCACATCAAACATCAAAATAACTGAGAAACATGCCCGAGCAACTCTGGTTTACCGAAGTCCTAAACCACTATTTTGGCGGGGCGGCGACATTTCTTTTGCACCGCCTTGGCCTGGAACCCGCCTATCCTGCCGCGCCCATCACCAACACCGTGGCCATGGAGATTCTGGTGGTCTCGCTGCTCATCATTTTCTTTGTGGCCGTGCGTGCGACTTTGTCCGTGGAGAGCCCAGGCGGGTTGCAACACATGGTGGAGATGGCCCAGGAATTTGTCAGCGAGCAGGCCCACGGCGTAATCGGGCACGGTTACGAGCGCTACGTCCCGTACGCCATGGCGGTGGGATTGTTTATTCTGCTTTCCAACCTGCTCGGTCTGGTGCCCGGATTTGAGTCCCCGACCGCCAGCCCCACCGTCCCGCTGGGCTGTGCCCTGGTGACATTTTTCTATTACCACTTCCACGGCATCCGCCAGCAAGGCTGGCGTTACATCAAACAGTTTTTGGGGCCGGTATGGCCTCTGGCGTGGCTCATGCTGCCCATTGAAATCGTGAGCCACCTGGCCCGGATCCTGTCACTCACTGTCCGTCTCTACGCCAACATGTTCGCGGGGGATATGGTAACCGCGGCGTTCTTTTCGCTGGTGCCAGTCTTTGTCCCGGTAATCTTCCTGGGGTTACACCTGGGAGTGGCTATAGTACAGACGTTCATCTTCGTCATGCTGACTCTGGTTTATTTGGGCATGGCGGTGAGCGAGGAGCATTAAGAGTTTGTTATCACGCGGCCAGCGTGAGGGCTTCGTCCCCCAGGACGGATGCCAACCACCCACTGGCAGCGCATTCATGAAGAGGAGAAACTATGCGTAAATTTGCGTTCGTATTTGTCGCGCTGGTTGCGGTCCTGTTGGTCGCATCGCCGGCGTATGCCCAGGGAACGGCCGCCTCGCCGGCAAGGCCTTTGACGGTCCCCATCGGCATCGGCATCGGCATGGGATTGGCAGCTGGTCTCGCCGGGCTCGGCCAGGGCAAAGTGGCAGGCGCGGTTGCGGAAGCGCTGGCGCGGAACCCGGGAGCGCGCCCGGGCATACAGCTGGCGCTGTTCATCGGCCTGGCTTTCATTGAGTCGCTGGTGCTGTTCACGTTCGTGTTGCTCTTCATTCGCACCTAGGCCTCGAACGGTCGAAAAAGCCCAGCCTTAAAGGCTGGGCTTTTTCTTTTTGCGGATTCTCAATCTGCCGTCTTAGTGGTTCCGTGGAATGGCGTAATATCCCTTGCGGGCAAAGACCTTGTATCCGGAACCTTGCGTAGTGATCTGGATCTTGCGGAACTTGCCGTCAAGGGAAGCGTTCTGCGGGTAGTAGCCCAGACTGTACTGATGATGCAGTTCGTTGGAGATCTCGTCCAGGGCCTCTTCCAGCTTGTCAATTCCGTGAACTTCCAGCATGCGGCCGCCGGTAGCCTCAGCGAGTTTCTTCAGCACGTACTCCCCGTGGTCGTCCCGATCATAGGTGTGGACAACGTCACAGCGGTCAAAGCGGCTCCGTTCCCGCGGCGGATCGTAAATCTGCAGTACGTAGGCGATCACATCATTTTGCAGCAACACTTCCAGAGCGTCTTCCATCCTGGATTCGCTCCTGGAGTCACCAGAAAGGGCAATGACGACCACGGCTTTGCGTCCTACTTCGTGTTCGAGGTAGCGCAGGGTGCCCACGCGAATCGCATCGTAGAGGTGGGCTTCGCGCTGCCGGTTAACGGGCTGTCCGGTGGGCCCGGTCTGCGGCACACCTCCCGGCCAACCGCCTCCCATACCTGGTATTCGTGACGGTGGCGGCGGTGGCGGCGCCTGGTTCGGCGTTCCCATGGCCGTGCCCCAGCTGCGGATCGAGTTCACCTTCTCTTGCAGCAGGGCGACGTCGGAGGTAGGAACCTGCAGTGTTTCTACACGAGCGGCGTAGTTCAGCACGAAGCCCAGATCCGTTGGCCGCACCACGTGCTTCAGGAACAGGCTTGAAGCCTGGGCTTCTTCGCCAAGAATCCAGGCCATGTTGGTGCCGGTATCGAGCAGCATTCCCACGTTCAGCACCACGTCGCTGTGGTTGGCAAAGAATTTGATGGGCTGCTCTTTACCGTCCTCGTATACGCGGAAGTGGTCTTGCGCAAGCTGGCTGGCCAGCTGTTTCTTGTTGTCGCGGACCGTGAAATAGACTGAGACCAGGTTCACCTCGCTACGAAACACGTTTTGCGGGCTGTCAGCGTCCGGCTTAGGCGCTTCCTGAGCCGACAGGCGTGCAAGGGTGAGGAACCCGGGTAGGACCAAGGAGACCAAGAGAAACGGAACTCTTCTCTTCATCGTCGTAACTCCTCCCTGTAGTGATCCGGTGCCCGATAGGATGCCGGCCATCCTGCTCAGGTTGGCCAAGTCCATCGGGTGATCGGGTGATCCGGTGATCGGGTGATCTGGTGATCGGAAATCGACCACCAAGGCTCGGAGAATACCAACCCGGCTTGGGAACTAAGAGGCAAGAGCTAAAGGCCAATGGCTAAGGGCTAACAGCTGGAGTCTCATTTATCCTTGGAAATCATGCCCTACGTGCGGATGAAGTCATGGCTGCTAGCCTGGCTCTTAGGGGCGACGTCATGGATCGCCGCCCAGACGCCGCGCTGGCAGATCAGCCTGCCACAGAACCCCGGGCTGGAGAGCTTTGATCGCGAAGCGAGCGCGATCTGGATGTCCCAGCAGGGCGTCTTGTTCCTGATGCCTGACAAGATTCTCCTCTACCAGGTGAACCGCACTCGGGACTTTGCCAAACTCGGTCCGCGCCGGGCCGGCGGCGGTGCCGGCAACTTCCTGCTGAATATCAAGGTGCTGAGCGCACGGGACGGCCGGCTTCTCAAGTCTATGGACGTGCTGACCAGTGGAGGACAATCTCAGGTACTAGCCACACGCGGCGGAGGCTTCGTGGTCCAGGCCGGGTCCGCTTTGTACAGTTACTCTTCGGACTTCGCGAAGGTCGCGGAGCGCGAGTTGCCTTTGGACAAGTCGGCCGAGCCAGAAGATTGGCAGGCGCGGGTCTCGCCTTCCGGCGAGAAACTGGTCTTGATGCACCAGCAGATTTTTATGGCGCCGGAGCTGCTGGCCGATCAAACTGTGCTCCACGACGGCAAAGCCAAGGTGGACGTACAAGTCCTCAACGCGGCGACACTCCAGACAGAGAAGAGTTTCGCGCTTGATCATACGCTGGCGTTCTGGGCGCCGATGGACGACCGGTTCATCAGCAGCAATCCCGCGCATTCTTACTCCGACGGCCAGATGGGAACGCTGGATTTCAGCGGCAACTGGTCGCCACTCAAGACGGAAGTTCCCAAGGAGAACACCGCCTGCCGCCTGGGCATGATTGCGATCAACCAGCAACGCGTGGCGCTCTACGGGTGCGATGCTGTCAGCGTTTTCTCCACCAGCGGCGAACGCCTGTTCAGGCATCAGGATCTGCGCATGGTCTTCGTGTCCGCGCTGGCTGCCGGTGCCCATCTCGCCGCGCAATGCAACCACTATCGCATGGAAGCCTTCGGCGTCAGCGGGGGAATACTAGCCGGGACTCGCGCGGATCGCGTTGAGGTTTACGACCTCGACAGCCAGAAGCGGCGGATGTCCGTGCCCATTCGCGGCAGCAGCGCTTATTACGCGCTCTCTGCCGAAGGTGACCTGGCCGTGGTGGATGGCCCTAATCTGCGCGTGTTTCACGTGGACAAGTAGACTGCTTACGTTTTACCGGACCGGCAACGCCGCGATATCTGCTGCGATGCGATTATTTCGCCGGAGTGGAAGGACTGTCTCCGAAATGGCTGGTGACGGTGATGGAAATCACTCCCCTGGTTGGCGGGCCAATGTTAAGCGCGCCGCGGAGGGCGGAACCCAACACGCGTCCCGGAATTACGCCCAAGTAAATTGTGGCAATGGCAGCAACCACCAGCGCCAGACGCATGGACGGAGAGGCCACTGCCGGAGCCTCATCCAAAGAGGGCTCACGCATGTACATCACTATGATCAGGCGCAGGTAGTAGTACGAAGCCACCGCGCTATTGACCAGGCCGATGACGGTCAGCGCGATGAGCGCCCCAGAGTGGGCCTGGCTACTCAAGGCCGCAGTGAATACGTAATACTTCGCCAGAAAGCCGGCGGTCGCGGGAATGCCAATCAGCGAGAGAAGAAAAATGGTCAGGGTGAAGGCCAGCAGGGGAGAACGCTTGCCCAACCCAGCGTAGTCATCGAGCGTGACGTAGCGTTCGCCCGTGGACGCAAAGTGGCTAACCACGGCGAACGCCCCCACGTTCATGGCCGCGTAAGCCGCGGTGTAAAAGATGGCAGCCGAAATTCCCATGTGGCTCCGAGCCGCAAACGCCACCAGGATGTATCCGGCATGGGCAATCGAAGAATACGCCAGCATACGCTTAACGTTGTTCTGGATGAGCGCGCCGAAGTTGCCCAGCGTCATGGAGAGCGCGGCGGAAATCCAGATGAGCCAGAACCATTCTGTGTGGGTAGTTGCGAACAGTATGCGCAGGAGCACGGCAAAGGCAGCGGCCTTGGGGCCAGTGGACATCAACGCTACCACCGGAGCCGGTGCGCCTTCGTACACGTCGGGTGTCCACACATGGAACGGAGCAGCAGCGACCTTGAAGCCCAGGCCCACGATCATCAATGCCGTGGCCATGAACACAAGGACACTAGGCTGGCCAGTGGTTTTCGTCTGTTCTGCCAGTATGCTTGGAATGGCCAGCACGTTCGTCGTGCCCGTGGCGCCGAATACCAATGCCACGCCATAGAGGAAGAACGCCGTGGCGAACGATCCGAGCAAGAAGTATTTGAGCGAAGATTCAGTGCTCGCGGCAGTGCGGCGCCGGTATCCGGCAAGTATGTAGGTGGAAATCGAGGAGATCTCAAGCGCAATAAATATCAGCACCAGCTCCACGGCCGACGACATCAAAGTCATGCCCACGGTCCCGAAGAGAATCAGCCCATAATATTCGCCGCTGCGAATGTTCTGAGCGTCAAGATATTCGAGCGACGCCAGTATGCACACCGCGGAAATGGCGGGAATCAGGATATGAAAGAAGATGCTGAAGCTGTCCACCCGTACCATGCCGAACCAACCGGGATCGGCGAACTTTGGATCGCGGGCCAGCCAGGCTACTTGGCAGAACACGGCCGCGATAGCTGCCAGCGTCCCGCCCAGGGAGAGCAGTCCCAGGCCCTTGCGGCTGGCGCCTGGCTTGAGCAACGGGTCAATCATCATCACCGCGATGCCAGAGGCGCTCAGCACCAGCTCCGGCAGGATGCGAATGTAATCGGTAATGGGGACGATATTCATTTTCTATTTCTGTCCACCCGCGGAAGCGCCTTGAAGGGGCACGCCTTCAGGCGTGCCGTTTGGAGTTAATAAATGATTCTGGGCTTTAGCCCCAACGGAGGCGTGCGGCAACGTCGCCTCCACCGACGGACCAATGGACTTCATCCAGTATGGAGAAATCACGCCCATGACCAGCGCCATCACCGCTATGGGCCAGAGCGATATCTGCTCGCGGGCATCCAGGTCAGGTAACGTTTTGTTTTCGTCGTGATGGATCGGGCCAAAAAAAACTTTCTGGTACATCCACAACAGGTAGCATGCACCCCAAATCACACCGCTTGCACCCAGGATGCCGTAGATCATCTTGTCCTGGAACGCCCCACTCAAGACCAAGAACTCGCCGACGAAACCGTTCATCAGTGGCAGTCCCACGGACGAAAGCACCGCGATCAGGAAAAAAGTGGCGTAGACCGGCATTGGCGTAGCCAGTCCGCCGTATTCCTTGAAGTCGTAAGTGTGTTTGCGTTCGTAGAGCATTCCGGCCAGCATGAACAGCGCTCCGGTAGAGATTCCGTGATTGAGCATTTGATAGACCGCACCGTCGGCACCGATCTGGGTGAAGGTGAAAATACCCAGCACCACAAATCCCAGGTGGCTGACGGAGGAGTATGCGATCAGTTTCTTCAGGTTGGGCTGAACCAGCGCTACCAGTGCACCATAAATAATGCCGACGATGGCCAGTGCGTTGATCCATGCCGCATTGTTCACCGACTGCACCGGGAACATGCCGACGCTGAAGCGCAGCAGCCCGTAGGTGCCCATCTTCAGCAGTACTCCGGCCAGCAGGACGGAGCCCGCGGTCGGAGCCTCTACGTGGGCGTCAGGCAGCCAGGTGTGTAGCGGGAAAAGCGGCACCTTGACTGCGAAAGCGATGAAGAAGCCCAGGAAGAGCCACTGCAATGCCGTGCCGCTAGCGTGACCTGTCGCAATCCAGTTGCGCACCGTGGTGTAGTCGAAACTTCCTGTATGCGTGTACAGATAAATGATTGCTATCAGCATGAACACCGACGCGACCATTGTGTACAGGAAAAATTTTACGGCGGCATACACCCGGCGCTCGTGGCCGTACATTCCGATCAGCAGCGCCATGGGGATCAGTGTGGCTTCCCAGAAAACGTAAAACAGAAACATGTCGAGTGCGAGAAAAACGCCGATCATCGCCGTCTCCAGCACCAATAACAGGACGAAGAATTCTTTCACTCGATCGTGGATTGACTTCCATGAAACCAGCACACTCAACGGAACCAAAAACGCAGTCAGCAGGACCAGCCACATGGAGATTCCGTCCACTCCCAGGTGGTAGCGAATGGTTGAGCCGATCCACGCGTGGTTGACATCGAATTGCGGCTGAAATCCACGATGGCTGTAGTCGAAGAATCTGACTATGTGAACTGAGAAGGCGAAGGTGACAATTGAAGTGATCAGCGCCACCCAGCGGATAAGGCGGTCGTTGCGGGGCAGCAGCATCAGCGCAGCAGCGCCAATAGCAGGCGCAAATGTGACGATGGTGAGGATCGAGCTGTTCATCTCGCTGTGCACTATCGGTGGACCCCCAGCCACACCATATAGACGATGACCGCTGCGCCGCCAAGAGCGACCCAGGCGGCGTAGGACCGGATGTTGCCTGACTGCATGCGCCGCAGTTCGTTGCCAATGTTCTTGGAAGTTTCCCCGGCGCCGTTCACCAGCCCGTCTATCACGCCCTGGTCAATGCCTTTCCAAAAGACAACCGTGGAGAGCGCGAGCAATGGTTTGACGAACAACGCGCTGTAACCTTCGTCAACGTAATACTTGTGAAGCACCGTTATGTATACGCCGTGGATCTTGGCGGTGATGCGGTCAGGAAGGTCAGGACGCTTGTAATAAAGGAGCCAGGCAAAAAAGAGGCCGAGCGCAGCCACTGCGACGGACGTGCCGGCTAAAGTCCATTCCCTTGTGACATAAGCATGCTCCATCTGTTCCAACTCGCGGGATTCCTCCTTGGAAAGCAGGCGGAAGTTGACCGTCATCCGTTCTCCGGGCTGCTGCATCACCGGTGACAGAAGATGCTCGAACCTGTTATGGCCGCCCATGAACTCCGGCACACCCACCCATCCGGCCACAATCGATCCGATTGCCAACACGACCAGGGGGCCCATCATCACCCAGGGTGATTCGTGCACACCGCCATGGCTGTGGCTCGCAGCCGAGGGCGGCTGCGCTCCATGGCTCACAGGCGAGGGCACCTCCACCCCGCCACGCGAAGCGCGCGTCGGGGACCCCGGCGCCTGTGCCACACGCGCGTCGCCGAGAACTACGTCGGGCTTGTATTCGCCGTAGAAGGTCATGAACCACAAGCGAAACATATAAAAGGACGTAAGGCCGGCGGTGATCACACCCAGACCCCATAAGACCGGGTACTTGGAAAAAGTTTGTGCCAGGATTTCGTCTTTGCTGAAGAATCCGGCCAGCGGAGGGAAGCCGGCGATGGCAAACGTGGCGATGGTCATGACCCAGAACGTCCAGGGGATCGTCTTCCTCAGTCCGCCCATGCGCCGCATGTCCTGCTCCCCGCCAATGGCGTGGATCACCGATCCCGCGCCCAGGAAGAGCAGCGCTTTGAAGAAGGCGTGGGTCATCAGGTGGAAGATCCCAGCAGAATAGGCGGCTACTCCGCAAGCCATGAACATGTAGCCGAGTTGCGAGACCGTGGAGTACGCCAGCACACGCTTGATGTCGGTTTGCGCCATTCCCATGGTGGCAGCAAAGATCGCGGTCAAGCAGCCAATCACGGCCACGATGACCAGCGCATTCGGCGATCGGCTGAAGATGGCGTTCGACCGCGCGATCATGTAAATGCCCGCGGTCACCATCGTGGCCGCGTGAATCAGCGCCGACACAGGCGTGGGGCCTTCCATGGCGTCAGGGAGCCACACGTAGAGCGGGATTTGCGCGGACTTGCCGGTGGCGCCGAACATCATGCAGATGGCGGCAACGGTGAGCCATCCCCAACCGGTGTCGACGCCGAGTCTCGAGACTTTTTGAAAAACACCGTCCGCTCCTGCAAAATTAAGCGTTCCAAAATGCTGGATGAGCAGGAACATCCCAATTAAAAACGCGAAGTCGCCGATTCGGTTGACGATGAACGCTTTTTTCCCGGCGTTGGCGGCCGAGTCTTTAAGGAAATAAAAACCGATCAGCAAATATGACGCCAGTCCCACGCCTTCCCATCCAACGAACATCAGCAGATAGTTGTTTGCAAGAACCAGCGTGAGCATGAAAAACATGAACAGATTTAGATATGAAAAAAATCGGTAGTATCCGCCTTCGTGTCCCATGTAACCGACGGAGTAAATGTGGATCAGGAAACCGACCCCGGTCACCACCAGTACCATGACCATGGAAAGCTGATCGAGATAGAAACCGAATGGCGCGGAGAAACTGCCGGCCGTAATCCATGTGCCGACGGTCTCGATGTGGGGAAGCGAGATTGCTCCGCCGGGCCAAGCCTTCCACACGGCCCACACCGCCCAGCCAAACGAGAGCGCGGTGAACAGCAAGGCCACGAACGAAACCATGCCGTTCTTGAAGCGGCGCCCTAGCAAGCCGTTGATGGCGGCGCCGACCAGCGGCAGCACGGGAATGACCCAAAGATTTAAGTTCGGATCGGTCATAATTTCAGCAGGTTTACCCGGTCAACATTCAAAGTTTCGCGTGTGCGGAAGACAGAAATAATGATGGCCAGTCCCACGGCGGCTTCCGCCGCAGCCACCACCATTACGAAAAAAACGAACACATGACCGCTGAGCGCGAGTTTCAGTCCGTGATCGCTCCAGTACCGGGCGAAAGCCACAAAGGTCAGGTTCACCGCGTTGAGCATCAGTTCAATCGACATAAAAATGGTGATGATGTTGCGCTTGAGCAGAAAACCCAGTACTCCGAGGGAGAACAGCACCGCGCTCAACGTTAGATACCAGGAAAGAGGGACCATATTAGCTTTCCTTCTTTCCGAGCACGACCGCGCCCATGATGGCGATCAGAATGAGAACGGAGGTGATCTCAAACGGTAGCAGAAAATCCTTGAACAGCAGCTGCGCTATGGCCTCAGTCTTGCCGAAATTGGTGGGGCTGATTCCAACTTCTCCAAATTCGTGACGCTGGCTCACCATGATCCAGCCGACCACGCAGGCCACCACTGTTACTGCAGGTACGCCCATCAGCAGGGCGATATGGCTGCCCTTTGTCCGCTCCTCGGCCCCGGCGTTCAGCAGCATGATGACGAAAACGAACAGCACCATGATTGCGCCGGCATACACAATCACTTGTATTGCTGCCACAAATTCCGCCCCTAGCAGTAGATAAATGAGCGCCAGGGACGACATCACCACTACAAGTGACAATGCGCTATTGATTGGGTGGCGTTGCACCAGCAAATTTATGGCGCCCGCCACGCAGATCAGTCCGAAAATGATGAACAGAATCTGGTGGACCACTATGCTCTCCAGGCCACGATGAAACTGGTGACAATGATGTTCACGATGGCCAGCGGCAGCAAGAATTTCCATCCGAATGCCATCAACTGGTCATAGCGGAAACGCGGCAGGGTGCCGCGAATCCATATATAGAGGAAAATAAAAAAGAAAACTTTCAGCGCGAACCAGAACACCGGCAACAGCATTTGCAGGATAGGCGGCAGGAATGGTAAGGCCGGACCGTGCCATCCGCCAAAAAACAACAACGTCGCCAGGCAGCCTACGGTGAACATGTTCACGTACTCGGCCATGAAGAACATGGCGAACTTCATGGCGCTGTACTCGGTGTGATATCCGGCGACCAATTCGGTTTCCGCTTCCGGCAAGTCAAAGGGAATACGGTTGGTCTCGGCAAACGCCGCCATCAGATAAATGAAGAACGCGATGAGCTGGGGAAAGATGTACCAGTGTGGCAGGAATCCGAGCCAGCGTCCGCCCTGAATCTGGCTGTCCACAATGCTGCGCAGGCTGAGCGATCCCGCCAGCAGCAGAACGCCAACCAGCGAGAGTCCCAAGGCCAGTTCGTAGCTGATCATCTGAGCGCTGGCCCGCAAGGAGCCAAGCAGGGAATATTTGCTGTTCGAAGACCATCCTGCCAGGGCAACGCCGTACACGCCAATGGATGTGGCGCCGAGGATGATCAGCAGCCCGATATTGATGTCGCTGAGCGATCCGTCCGCATGGGCCACCCCAGTGATCTGCAGCGGAAGAGTCAGATTGCGAACCGCGACCGATTCGCCGAAGGGAATCACGGCAATGGCAATCAGGGACATGGCCAGCGCGAGCATCGGTGCAAGAATATAAAGGCCTTTGTGCACGCTGTCAGGAACCATGTCTTCTTTCAGGATGAACTTGACGCCGTCGGCCAGCGGCTGCAGCAGGCCGAACGGACCTACGCGCGTGGGGCCCCAGCGGTTCTGGATGCGGGCTACGAGCTTGCGCTCCAGCAGCGTGGTGTAAGCCACTCCAGTGAGAAGAATGAAGATCACCAGCGCGATCTTGATGACGGCGACGAGGATATATGTTTTCAGGTCCACAGTGTTCAATCCGCCATGACTTCCTGGTCCGCCGGTGTTCCGCGGTTTTCCGCGACCGAATTCAAGATGGTCGAATACCGGCCCAACGCGCCGGAAGTAAACAGCGTGTCGTGGGCCGGCGTGATTTCCGCCGGACCACCCGCGGCGCCGGCATTGCTCATCTCGGCAGCGCGCGTGTGCTCGTCACTGCCGGCAAAAAGACTCAGCCGCGAGAAATCATAGCCAGGCACCAGCCGTTGGATCTCATCCAGGATGGCCATGGGATCGAATGGGCTCAGCCGCGGCTCCAGGCCGTTAGCGGAGAGCCAAACGGCGTGGCGATCGGCTTCACCTGACTGCGCACCCCGCGACTGCCCCATGTCGGCCCGTAAGCCGCCGCCAAACGGCACCAGCTTGTGGACATCGGCGCCCATGGCTTCGGCCAGCCGCACGATGATTTCAAACTCGCTGCGCACGCCGGCAACATCGCCGGCCTTCTTGAGCAGTTGCAGATCGCCGCAAGTGTTGGTGAAAGTCCCGGCCTTTTCGTAGGCAGTGGCGATGGGCAACAAAACCGAAGGACCGCTGGTTTCCACAAAGGCGTCATTTGCCATCTGATCAACGTAGTGAGACAACTGAATAAGCTCAACCTCAATATTTTCCAGAAGCACACGCAACAAATCAGGATCTTCCATGTCCGGACCAACCAGTACCACCGCAGCAAGACGGCGGTCCTTGATGGCTTGTTTCATCTCAGCCAGGCTGAGACCTTTCTCCGCCGGCAGCTTGCCCCATTCTTCGCTGAACTTCTGCGCCGCACTTGCAGCCACATAGCCGGGCAGCAGATCGGGATAGAGGCCCATGTCGGCCGCGCCGCGGGAGTTGGCGTAGTCGCCCAGGCAGATCAACCTGGCGTTGATACTGGAAGCGAACTTGACCAAGGGAGCAATGTCCGAGCCACGGACTTCAGATCCAAAAATGACGATCAAGTTGCTCAGGCCGCACAGCTCTTCGCGCAACTGCTTCAGCGCGTCGTTGGTAACCGTTGCGCTGGTGAGCGAACCAGCAGCTGCGTCGTCACCGCCCAGGAACGCTGCAAACTTGCCTTCGCGTCCAGCAGGGACCTGGAGGAATTTGGCCGCCTGGCGGCGCAGCTTGATGGGCTGCGAGTTCACCACGTAAAGCTTGGCATGGTTCAAGCGAACGTTGGTCCGGATGTTCCAGGCCAGAAGTGGATGTTGCTCCGTGGGATCGTTGCCGATCAGCAAGATCGCCGGCGCCGATGCTACATCGCTCATGGAAGCAGTGATATTCGACTTGCCGGCCACGGCCCGCGCGAAGGCGGCAAAGTCTGCGGTGCGCTGGTGGTCAATGTTGTTGGTGCCCAGCACGGTGCGGGCAAATTTTTGCAGCAGATAATTCTCTTCGTTGGTGGAGCGGTTGGAGCCGATCACGCCGATGGCCTTCCCGCCTTTGCTGTCGCGAATCTCGCGCAGCCGGCGTGCGGCGTACTCGTAAGCCTCATCCCAGGTGGCGGGCCGCAATTTGCCGTCCTTGCGGAGCAGCGGATGCCGCAAGCGGTCTTTGTGGTCGCCAAAATCGAATGCGTAGCGGCCCTTGATGCAGAGGAAATCGTTGTTGATGCCGCTCTTGTCACGATTGTCGCCGCGCACAATGTCCGT
>DATFXI010000054.1:0-7857 GCA_035316085.1 Candidatus Angelobacter sp. | reverse complement strand
GCCAACATGCCACAAGTTCAGCGGAATTCCCGTGCCGGGGACAATCTGGCTTCCGCTGATGGAGAATGTGGTCTGGAAGATGGTGGCGTTGGCCTGCTGGATCATGAACAGGGGGATGTTCTCAAACACCTGCCCGTAGTAAAGGCCGTAGCCGCCGCGCAGCAGGTGATGGCCGGAGCCTGTCAGATCAAAGGCAAAACCAACACGCGGGCTGAAGTCTTTGTTGTCATCCTGCGGCAGCTTCGCCGTCAGCGGATGGTTGATGGCCTTCAACTCCTGATAGGTGCGGCTCTGCAGAACCGAAGTCCCGCCGATCATGTTGTAGTCTTTGTCCCAGCGCAGACCTAGGTCCAGTGTCAGCCGGCGATTGACTCTCCAAGTGTCCTGGAAGTAAAGGCCAAGCATCTTAGTTGCGATGACGAACCTGGGATTCCCCGCGGTTGCCGACATGCCGGAGACGAGTCCGGGCTGCGTGAAGCCGCCGGAAGCCAGGATGGCGCTGGGCTTCCCGGTGAAATCGATTTCCAAGGTTGGATTGAACTCAAAGTAACCGCCCAGGAATGGCTCCCAAAGGTAGTCGAATCCCGTCTTGAAACTATGCCGTCCGTGCACCCAGCTCAGGTCATCCTTGAACTGCCACTTTCTCTGGATGGACTGCTGCGGAACGTTGGTGTTGGTTCCGTAGCTGAAGCCCTGATTGTTAAAGGTGATGGTGGGTGTGAAAGAATTGGTGTTGATCAGGTTATTCCAGTACTGCCAACCGGCAGTGGCTTGGTTGATTAAGTTGCTGCTCAAGGAGGAAGTCAGCGTCAAATTGGCAAGCTGCAGCTCGTTGGTTGTGAAGTTGCCCGCTTTCAGATCACTGGTCCCCGCAGACTGGTCATTCAAGCCGTGGTTGCTTTGCGCGGAATAACTCACATAGATTTTGTGTCTCTCGGTGAAGTTGTAATCCATGCGGCCGTTGTAACGCGTGTCAAAATACGGCGTAGGGATTACCGCGGCCGGCTGAGGCGTGCCCAGTCCTCCCGCCTGCAACGTGGCATTACCGGCAATCAGGCTGAGCTCGGAGAAAGCGAGAGGGCTTTCCGGGAGGCTCGTGTGCTCGCGCTGACGCTCGATGCCGAAGAACACGAACAACTTGTCTTTCATGAGCGGTCCACCGATGCGCCCGCCGAAGATCTGGCGAGTGTACGGCGGCGTGTCCGCCCCGTTCTGCTTGGAGAAGAAATCATTGGCGTTCAATGATGTGTCGCGGAACTGGCCAAAGGCGGCTCCGTGCCATCTGTTGCTTCCTGACCTGGTAACTACGTCAATGGCTGCGCCTTCGCTGCGTCCGTTAGCGGCCGAGAAGCGCTGCGTGCTGATCTTGAATTCCTCGATCGACTCGAGCGGCAACTGCATCACCGGCCCGCCGACCGTGTTGTCTTTGTTGTCAATACCGTTCACCGTCAGATTGACGTTGCGGCCACTGGACCCGTTGACGCCGAAAATTGAGTAACGGTTCTTGGTGGGATCGTAAGAATCCACTTGTTTCACGCCCGGTGCCAGGTAGGCCAAGCTGCCAAAGTCGCGGCCATTGAGCGGAAGGTTTTCAATCTGTTGCGGGGTGATGGCCACGCTGACGTCGGTCTTCTGCTGGTCGATCAGCGGCGCCACGCCGGTCACTTCGATGGTCTCACTTCTCGTGCCGGGGGTGAGGGTAAAGTTCTGACTAGTCGTGGTGCCGACCAAAACCACCACGTCCTTCGCTTCCGCCGGGCCAAATCCGGACGCGTTTACCTTAACGTTGTACGTGCCCGCGCCCACCAACTCAAACCGGTATTCACCGCTGTCGTTGGTCTTGGTGCTGCGCGACGCGCCCGTATCTTTGTTGGTCAGCGTAATGTCCGCGTTCTTGATCACCGCGTGCGTCTTGTCCTCGACCGTGCCCTGAAGACTGGCGCTTGCTGTCACCTGTCCCCACACGTTGACGCAGCACAGCATCAGCACGCTGATCAGTGCAGCCGATAAAAATCGATTCCGATTCATCTCTTCTCTCCTGTAGGTTGATAGCTTGTAGAGCCGGCCTTGCTACCGCTTATCTAGCGAAATGCGCACTGGACCACAGCGCTCAGTACGATCAAAAAATCTTGCAAGAAATCAGGCTTGTAAAAGGAAAGCCAAAAAGGCAAGGCCTAAAACTTGAATTGCCCCGAAAGTGGTGCAAAAGCAGCACCCCTGTCAGTTTGTTTTCAGCAATTCTGGTTCCGGCCTGCAGAAGACGCGGGCAGTTGTCAGCGAAATCCCAGTTTCCTATTGAAAACATTAGACTTATATAAATGCCAGAAGCACGACGAAGTCATGCCTAAGACCGGTCTGGGCAGGCGGGAGGTTACTTTAGTACCAAAAACCGTATTCTTACTATGCGTGATGGTAGATGCTCCCACCAGAAACTCGGAGGTGACAGGAAACGGCGGAAACGGGGGCTCATCACTGTCGCGATCGTCTGCCTAAAGGCCCGTATTCGCGAGCGAATCGCTAGACGCTGATACACCGGTAGTGGGTCAGCGGCCCACTACCGCTCGAAACGCACCGAAGAGTGCGGTATCATCAAACTTTGCATGGCCCCAATTTCTTCCAGCGCATCCGCGGATGGCCGGCGCACCAACCCAGCGCCGCCGCTGCACGAGTTTCAAGCGGAAGACCATCGGATTCTCCCCATCGCCGACAAGGTCTTCGCCCACGAACGCTTGAGCTTTGACGACACGGTTGCTCTCTATCGCTCATCTGACATCCTGGCCGTGGGCTGGCTGGCCAACCACGTCCGCGAGCGCATGCACGGCGACGTGACTTACTTCAACGTCAACCGGCACATCAACCCCACCAACGTTTGTGTGGCAGCGTGCCGGCTCTGCGCGTTCGGGCGCAAAAAGGACGCGCCAGGCGCGTACACCATGGCGCTAGAAGAAGCCTTTGCTACGGCGGCTTCGGGCTACAGCGAGGCCGTCACCGAGTTTCACATTGTCGGCGGACTGCATCCCGACTTGCCCTTTCAGTACTATCTGGACCTGATCGCCGGGCTGAAAGGACGCTTTCCTCAAGTCCACTTGAAAGCCCTGACCATGGTGGAGGTCGCCTTTCTGGCCAAACGCGCCAAGCTGTCGATTGAGGAAACTCTGCGCCAGCTCAAGCAGGCAGGTCTGGATTCACTGCCGGGCGGCGGCGCCGAGATCTTCAACGAGCGGGTGCGCCGCGTGATCTGCGACCACAAGATTGACGGCGACCAGTGGCTCGATACGGCGCGCACAGCACACAAAATCGGCTTGAAGTCGAATGCGACCATGCTTTACGGCCACATAGAGAATGAGGAAGATCGCGCCGACCATCTATTGCGCCTGCGCTCGCTCCAGGACGAGACCCACGGCTTCCAGACTTTCATCCCGCTGGCCTTCCATCCAGCCAACACACCGCTGCAGCACTTGTTCACTACCACCGGCTTCATGGACCTGAAGCAGATCGCCGTCAGCCGCCTGGTGCTGGACAATTTCCCACATATCAAGGCGTATTGGCAGATGATGTCCCCTAAGATTGCCCAGATTTCGCTGCGCTTTGGCGCCGACGACATCGATGGTACGGTGATCGAAGAGAAGATTTATCACGACGCTGGCGCCACCACGCCGCAAGGTATGCGCCGCGCCGAGCTTGAGCGCCTGATCCGCGAAGCCGGCCGCGAGCCTGTGGAACGGGACACCATGTACCGCCCGGTGACGCGGACCGAGACCTCATTCACAATTTCAGTGTAACTGCTTCGCCGCAGATTTCCGCAGATGACCGCTGATCAAGGCAGGGAAGAGAACAGAGCGAACGCATTTCGATTTTGCGGCCGAGTCGCAGCTTGATTTCGGATCTGCGTTTCTCTGCGCAAATCTGCGGCTCTACTTGCCAAACACGCGCTCGAAGATCTTGTCCACATTCCGCAACTGACGCTTCAGGCTGAACGCCCGTTCCAGGCGCTTTCTGGGCACCTTCGACGTGATCTGGCGGTCCTTCATGATCAGCTGGCGGAAGTTGAGGTCTTCTTTCCATGCCCGCATCGCATGCTTCTGCACCAGGCGGTAGGCGCTTTCGCGCGACATGCCGCACCCGGCCAGGTCGAGCAGCAATTGCCCGCTGAAGACCAGACCGCCGGTGGACTCCAGATTCTTGAGCATGCGCTTGGGATAGACCAGCAGGGTATCGATCAAGCTAGTGGTCTTCGAAAGCAGGTAGTCAATCAGGATTGTGCAGTCGGGCAAGATGATGCGTTCCACGGAGGAGTGCGAAATATCGCGCTCGTGCCACAAAGCCACGTTCTCCAGTGCCGCCTGCGTGTTGGCCCGGACTACCCGCGCCAAGCCTGAGATCTGCTCAGAGGTTACCGGATTGCGTTTGTGGGGCATGGCGGAAGAGCCTTTTTGCTTTTCGCTGAAGTATTCTTCGGCTTCGCGGAGCTCTGTGCGCTGCAAATGGCGAACCTCCGTGGCGATCTTGTCGAGTGTGGAAGCGATCGTAGCCAATGTGGCCACATAATAAGCGTGGCGGTCACGCTGAATCACTTGCGACGAAATCGGTGCCGGCTCCAGACCCAGGCGTCGGCAAATCCTCTCTTCCAACTCCGGCTCCAGATGTGCGAATGTGCCTACCGCTCCGGAGAGCTTGCCTACGCGCATCTCCTCCGCGGAGCGTTCAAAGCGGGCGATGTTGCGGACGGTTTCCCCGTACCAGTTGGCCAGCTTCAGACCGAAGGTGGTTGGCTCGGCGTGGATGCCGTGAGTGCGTCCGACCATCGGGGTGTTCTGGAACTCGCGGGCCCGTCGGGCCAGCACATCTTTGAGCCTGTTTAAGCCGTCAAGGATGATCCGTGAGGCGTGTTTGATCTGGAGGGCTTGCGCCGTGTCCACCACGTCGTTAGAAGTCAGGCCGTAATGCAGCCAGCGTGCCTCAGGGCCGATTTTTTCCGCAACTGCCGTGGTGAAAGCGATCACGTCATGCTTGACCTCGGCTTCGATCTCGTGAATACGCTTCAGGTTGAAGTCGCCGCGTTCGGCAATGGCCTGCGCGGCTTCCTGGGGAACCATGCCGGCTTCCGCCAGCGTGAGGCTGGCCGCAGTCTCCACCTGCAGCCAGCAGCGGAACTTGTTTTCATCGCTCCAGATGCGGCCCATTTCCGGGCGGGTGTAACGAGGTATCAAAGGGCGCTCCTTCGCCTGCGCACGGGCTTCGAGAGAACCATCGATGATAAATGCCCCACCAAGCCCGCGCCAATTGGTCGCCGGATGACCGTCTGCCGCCCCGGATTAAACTTTGCATCGCCGCAGGCGTCACGATCATCTCTCGCATGTCTGTCCGCCGACTGCTCGCCCCGGCGTGAAAACGCGCATGGCGAGGTCCCGCGGCGAAGGAGAGACCGTATGCAGGAAACCCCACAACAATACACGCAACGTATGTTGAGTTATTCCGATGGTAAAGATCCTCTGCGTCAGCAGGCGGAAACGCCGAAGAAGCTCGCCACGCTGATCAAAGGCAAGAACAAGAAACAGCTCACGCAGCGGCCTGCGCCCGGGAAGTGGTCCGTGGCGGAGATTCTGGCGCATCTCGCCGATGCCGAGACCGTCCTCTCGTGGCGTCTGCGCCAGACGCTGGCCAGCAACGGCGTGGCCATCCAGCCCTTCGACCAGGACGTGTGGGCCACAACGTTCGACTATGCCCATCAAGACCCCAAGCAGTCTTTAGACAAGTACCGCGTGTTGCGGGAGAGCAATCTTGCTTTGCTGAAACGAATTCCCAAGCCGCTGTGGGACAACTACGGCGTACACCAGGAACGCGGCAATGAGAGTGTGGCCCACGTGGTGCGCATGATCGCGGGGCACGACCTCAACCACCTGGGACAAGTGGAAAGAATTCTCAAAGCCAAGCGCTGATTTAGTCCACGCCGTACTTGAGTCACTGCTTCGGCGGCGGAGCTTTCTGCGGTGTCGGAGCTGGGCTGTGGTCTGGCGGCGGTGCCTTCTGTGGCGTCGAAGCCGGGCTATTGTCCGGTGGCGGTGCTTTCTGCGGTGTTGGAGCTTTCTCTTGAATGGAGATCAGCTCCACGTCAAAAATGAGGGTAGCGTTCGGACCGATATCCTGTCCGGCACCGCGCTCGCCGTAAGCCAGACTCGGGGGAATAAAGAGTTGCCACTTTGACCCCACAGGCATGAGCTGCAAGGCTTCAGTCCAGCCCTTAATGACCCCGCTGACGGGAAATGTCGCCGGCTGGCCGCGCTTGTACGAGCTGTCAAATTCCTTGCCGTCGATGAGAGTCCCGCGATAGTTGCAGACCACGCTGTCGGCGGCGGTGGGCTTCGGTCCTGTCCCTGGGGTAAGAATCTTGTACTGCAGCCCGCTGGGCAGCGCGACCACGCCTTCCTTGGTTTTGTTGGCGGCCAGAAACGCTTCGCCCTCAGTCTTGTTGGCTTCACCGGCTGCTTTCCGCTGCTCTTCCATCTTGGCATTCATTTCATTCTGCCATTGGATGATCGCGGCGCGGGCGTCACTTTCCGTCATCAAGGTCTTCCCGGCCAGCGCGTCACGAAGGCCTTGCGCCAGCACATCGGGATCAATGTCAAGGGATCGTTGGCGCAGGCCCATTCCCATGTTCATGCCAATCGCGTAGCTGACTTTGTCTTTCTGCGTCGTGAGAGATGTTTTCGCGGTCGTGGGTGCCGCAGCTTTCTGGCCCTTGGCCTTCGCCGCCGAGCCGGGCGGAGTCTTGGCGGGAGCAGGAGTCGGGCTCTTGGCCGGTGGTTGCTGGGCCAGAGCGCTGCCCAGGAGCGCCAATCCGGCCAAAGTAGTGCATAGGGTACATAACGTGATTTTTGCCATAGTGAAGATTGTCCCATCCGCAAGCGGAAAGGCGCAAATGTGAAAGTGAGATGAAAAAAAACCAAAGCCGCCAGTTTTGTCTGGCGGCTCTTAGCGAACGAATTGAGTTTGGTCAGTTACTGTTGAGCAACATGCCTTCGGTCTTCTCTGCGTTCTCCCCGATCTGGCGGTAGAACAGCTTGTCGTTCTCGAGATAGACCTCAATAAATGCCGGCCGCGTAGTGATGGTGCCCTGAATCAGCGCTTCCGACAGCGGGTCCTCGATGAACCGCTGCAGAGCGCGGCGCAGCGGACGTGCGCCGTAATTGCGGTCCACCAGCGTCTTGTCCAAAACCCACTTCTTGGCCTCTTCCGTCACGGTGATCGTAATGTGCCGCTGGGCCAAGTTGCCGTTGAGTTGCTGCACCAGAAGTTCCAAAATCTGGATCAGGTCGCTGTCGGTCAAAGCGTTGAATATGATGACTTCATCCAGGCGGTTCAGGAACTCCGGATTGAAAGTCTTCTTCACTTCGTTACGGACCATCTCCTCAACTTTTTCTGAGACAGCTTCCTCTTTGTCCACCTGGAAGCCAAGGCCTTTGCGCTTCATCAAGTAGCGGGCTCCGATGTTGGAGGTCATCACGATGATCACGTTCTTGAAATCTACCGTGTTGCCGAGTCCATCGGTGAGCTGTCCGTCTTCGAGCACCTGCAACAAAATATTGAAAACGTCGGGGTGTGCCTTTTCGATTTCATCGAGCAGCACTACCGAGTACGGCGAGCGTTTAACACGTTCGGTCAACTGGCCGCCTTCTTCGTAGCCCACGTATCCCGGAGGCGAGCCGATCAGCTTACTGACCGAGTGCTTTTCCATGAACTCCGACATGTCGAAGCGGATCAGCGATTTTTCGCTGCCGAACAGGAACTGGGCCAGGGTGCGTGCGACTTCGGTCTTGCCCACGCCCGTGGGGCCCAGGAACAGGAACGAACCGATGG
>DATFXI010000053.1:0-13929 GCA_035316085.1 Candidatus Angelobacter sp. | reverse complement strand
TCTTTGAGCTGCTTCAAATCCACCACAAATCCGGAGCGCTTATCCACCTGTCCTTTCACCGTGACTTCCAAGGTGTAATTGTGACCGTGCCCGTTAGGGTTATTGCATTTCCCGAAGACACGCTGGTTCTCCTCCGCGCTGAACTCGGGATTGTGGTAAAAATGCGACGCTGAGAATTCTGCTTTTCTGGTGAGATAAACCATGTCTATCGGTGTTCGGACTTGGGACTCCTTGCAATAGATGAACCAGCCCCCTGCGGGGTTACGAAATGTGCGTAAGTGCGTCCCTTCCATCTTACGCCGCCTTCTCGGGAAAGCCTTCTGGAGCGCGCCAGAAGTCCGGCAAATAGCGGTAACCCGAACAAGGACACTAAGTTAGCGATCCGCGGAAAATGAGCCTTGCGAACGCGCGCTAAGAAAATCGCGTAGGCGGCTGCGCTCAAGACCAGGGCGCTAATTCCCAATCGATAACTTCCCTGCACCACGGTGATTGCTGCTGCGACCGCCGAGCCGACAATGACCGCGAACTCAATCGTCCGTCGCAGCGCAAGCCACAGGGGGTTTGGGAAAAGCAGAGCCAGATTTTTGGTCCATCCTTCGCACATCGCGCGGAAGCTACGATACATACGGGTTCGCACCAAGCCCGTCCCTTGCCGGAACCAAATTCTCTTACCCGATGCTTTAAATAATCGAGCTAACACTACGTCTTCCAATATGTTATTGGCCACTGCTTGGTGGCCTCCTAAGGCTTCATAGACAGAGCGGCGAACCAGGATGTACTGGCCGTTGGCGGCAGCCATCGGGTCGGCGGGATCGTTGACGCGCTGCGGCGGATAAGTGCTCGCCAGCTCGGCGAACACCACGGGCATCAAAGCGCGCTCGCTCCAGCTGACAGCTTCCTGTTCCGGCGAGTACGAAAGCAAATCAACGCCGCGCTCTTCAGCTTCGCGGACAGCGGCGGCCAGAGATCCGGGCAAGTGTTCCGTATCAGCGTCAGTGAATAGCAGCCAAGGAGCGCCGGAAAGGCGGACACCTTGTATCAGGGCGTTCGACTTCCCGCTGATGTCTGCCGCCGGCTCGTCGGCTTCAACCACGCGCACGCTATTGAAGGATTCGGCGATCTGGCGGGTGCGGTCGGTGGAGCCATCGTCCACAACCGTGATATGGAAGGCAATTCCCTGCTGGGCGACCAGCGATTGCAGACAACGGGCGATGTTATCTTCTTCATTGCGGGCGGGCACAATGATGTCAACTGCCGGCTGAGGCATGCCGAGTTTCACCAGGTTCGGTTTATCATACAGGTGTGAACCCACTGCGTAGTTTACTCCCGGCAATCCTAGTCCTGGCTCTGGGGCTAGGTGGTTGCAGCTGGTTCGACCGCGGCTCGAGTCCGCGCATGATCGGCAAGTCAGCCCCCGACTTCACGATCAAGGACTCCGACCGCACATTTGCCCTGCATGACCTCCGCGGCCGAACCGTGGTGTTGAATTTCTGGTCGGCGCACTGCGCGCCTTGTATCGCGGAAATGCCTTCGCTGGTGCAATTGCAGAAGCGCATGGGCAACAAAATCACCGTAGTGGGGGTGGCTGTAGATACCACGAATGACGAGTACCACGCCTTCCTCCGCAATCATGACATCGACTTCCTGACAGTGCTCGACTCAGCTAAGGACAGCTACAACCTGTATGGCGCCACCGGCTATCCCGAAACGACGATCATCGATCGCAACGGCATGGTCCGCCGCAAGTTCGTCGTCGCGGTGGACTGGACGCGTCCGGAGATTGTGGATTACCTGAACAAGCTGTGACGCGGCCGTGATTGCACGTGATCGGGCGCTTCCGATGACGGCGATTTCGGCGATCCTACTTCCCTGCTCCCCTTTGCGGAGGCAGGAACTTCTTCTTGATCTTCGCCACAATCACGTAATTGGGGTCCACCATCTCGTTCAGATGGATCTCTCCAACTTTCGACAGTAGCTCATAAGTGTCCAGTTCGGAAAGCCCGTAGTCGTTATGGATCCAGCCGACGAGTTCGGTGAAGGCGATGCGCAAAGCGTCGTCGAGCGGGCGGTAGGCGCCCACCGTCATGATGTACTCGTCGTTTTCAAAACGAGGCCAGTTGATCTTCCGGCCCTTCATCACCTGCACCTGGACGCGAGCACGAAGCGGCACTTCCAGCGCTGTACCGGCAATTTCGCCGTCGCCCATGGCGGCGTGGCCGTCACCCAAAAACAGCATGGCTCCAGCAACATTCACGGGGAGGTAAACCGTGTTGCCCACGCTGGCTTCAGGCGAATCCATGTTGCCGCCGAAGGCTTCGGGGACGACCGAGCTCCGCGCTTCACCCCCTGCCGGCGCTACGCCGATGCAGCCGAAAAACGGATGGAGCGGGAACTTGACGGAGAATTTGGAGTCCAGCGCCTGAAATGTGGCGGTGTTCGTGGCGTGGTCGATGGGATAGAACCAGATCTTTTCCGGGATCGGAGGATTGATCATAGGCGTGTAGTTAGTGGAGTTGATAGCTCCGAAGCCGGGCGCCAGTGCGCCGATGCCCTGGTTGCTGTCCACCTTGATGTCCAGGATTTTTACTGCCAGCGTGTCACCTGGCTCCGCCCCTTCGATGAAGAACGGCCCAGTAAGCGGGTTGTCGCCTGGGGCCATGCTCAAGGTATCGCCCGGTTTCTTGATGGCGTTGCCGAAGCAGTCCACCGTGTTGGTTTCCAGGATGTCTCCAGACTTCAGCCGCGCCACGGGCGCATACGATGCGGCGTAGGTGTATTTGAGTTCGTTCGGCTTGACTTCATAACGAATGACACGCGGCGGCGCGGACTGTGCCTGTGCCAGCATGGCTGCCCCAAATGCCAAGGCGGCAAGAGATGATTTCATGGAGATAGCCCTCTCGGGCCAGGATTATAAAACAGGAGGTTTGGCGGGACAGGTCTACTACGTCAGGCTTTCATTGCCAGAAGCGTGGTTTCGGCGAACTCACAAGCCCGCCGGACCTTCGCCATTTCGAGATCGGTCAAGCCGGCAAATTCGCATCCGTGGCGGAACCCGTTGGCGTAACGCACGATAGCAGGCAGGATGAGAACGCTATCATCCTCAGCGCCACGAAATTCGACGATCACCTGATCACCGCGCTCCAAGGACGCCGGGAGTACGGCCGCGATTCCCAGCTCGCTGATGTCGATCACACGGCCCAGATAGACGGTCTCCTTGCCTTTCACGGTAGCCTTTACCCTCAGGCGCTGATCGTATGAGTGACGCGGGCTGCGCCGGCGGTCTTTTTGCTGGCTGCCAGGTTCTTTCGAAGTAGGCTTAAGCGCTTCCAGCGCCCCCATCATGCCGATTTGCGCGGAAAGCTGCCGGCGCAGGCGGGATATCTGTATCTGCTGGTAGATGGCGAAGAAATCGAACACCAGAACCATCGCGAACAGGCCGGGAACCACGCTCTCGAACTGAAAATCCGAGAGAATATCCTTCCTGAGGCCCGGAAGCGATACGGCGAACACTCCGAAGGTGAGCAACAGCATGATCAGCAGAGCCACGCCCCAGCGCCACCACTCGCGGCGTTCCAGTCGTTCCAGTCCATCCTGCATTTCCCGGACGCTCACCGCCCTATCGTCTCTTATGATCATGCACACTCACCCAATTGCTGATGTCGACCGGCCAGCACCGGCGGAGGCGTCATTATCCGTGGTTTTATTCTGGCCCGGGAGGTTACTAGAGTCACGGTCAGCAACAAGTCTTTGGTGAATGTCCAACGACCAAGAACCGAAGAGTTGGCGCGCGGTGTAACGGTTGATCGAGACCACCGGGTTCATGCGGCCTGAGCTGCGGGTCTTGCAAACGCTTGACGATTGATGATGAGGAAGCACAGCGGGACCAGAACCAGCAGCATGCCCATCACGGCACCGATCATCATGAATGGCGCCAGGTCAAACGGAGCCGCGTGAGGCTGGCGCATCCAGAAGAATGCAGACTGGCTCACTTCCAGCAGCTTTGCCATGCGCCCCCGGCCTCCCGGCGCGAAGAAGAACACCGCCGAGTTTACAAAACCAAAAACAAAATAGGCTATTCCAACCAGACGGGCCACCGGCTGCAAGCGGAGCAGGCCCACCCCGACGTAAGCATGCACCCCGAGCATCGCCAAAAAGTAAGCTGTGGCTTGCCATCCGGTAAGGATATTCACCAGCAGAGCTGCCGGCGTGCGCAAAAACAAGTTCAGTGGCAGCAACAGAGCCCCCACCAGCAGGTACCAGCCGATGATGGTGATGCTCACTGGGCGCCCGGGGCCGCGAAGGAGAGTGGGCGCGGCTGGCGCCGAGGCTTGCGTGGAGTATGCAGACGAGGCAGTGTTAAGCGATGGAGGAGGCGGCGTGCCGGCAACCGCTGGAAGAGGCGCGAAAGCCATACGCGGCGTGAACTGCTCTTTGACCTTGACGCGGTTAAAAAAGACCAACCACCAGATGCCAATTCCCAGTTGTGCCAGCGCGAATACCACCATGAACACTCGCATCACGACCATGAAATTGGCCATGAATTGTGGGTCCACGCGCGCTCCAGGAGGAGTGGGAGGAGCGGGCATGGCAAGCATGGCAAATGCTCCGAGTAGTGCGAACAGCCCGAACAAAGCCAGCAGCGCGGCAAAAACGATAATCGAAATGCGGGCCCAATGGCGCAGGCGGAACAAACCAATGCTGGTTGTGATACCCCAGGCTGCCGGCAACAGGTAGAAAAGCGGGACCAGGAACAGTATGGTCCTAAACAACGCCGGCGAGCCGGGGAAGTTCGGGTCTGGCGGCCGAGCAGGCGCAACCACGAGTGACAGGAGCGTCAGCAGACCCATGACCAGTGCCAGCAAGGATCCCAGCAAGGCCACGATGGCGCTGATGGTCACACCCACTGAACGCTGCACAGTTCTCTCCTTGCCGGCAGATGCCGAGTCCAACCTCTGGTCCCAACAACCTGCTTCCCTACTGCACCCTGCGCCTGGCTACTGCACCACCAGTGTGATGTTCTGCTGATGCGTGATGGCGCCGGAGGTCGCGCTTACCGTCACGGTGTATGTGCCTGCTGGCGTGCCCGGACTGTGCTGCGGAGGCGGCGGATTTCCTCCGCCACAGGAAGCCAGGAATCCGATCAGCACGATCGTCCCCAACAGCAGGAAGGCTGATTTCCTGTTGCGGCGTCTGCCAGCCACGGCGCCGGCCAGCACGATTCCCAGTGCCAGGAAGCCTCCGCCCGTAAGCAGACCGGCGCTCGGCGGTGCGGGTGGAGCTGCCGTCGGCGCCGTGGTCGAGATGCTAAGGGTGCTGCTTCCGGTGTTGCCGCTCACCGTGACTTGCGCCGGGTTAAACGAGCAGCTGGCTAGCGAGGGCACGCCGGTAGGACACGAGAAACTGATGGTGCCGCCAAAGCCGTTGGTGGTTGTCACGTTGACGGTGTAGCTGGCCGCTTGGCCGGCTCTCACGGTCTGGCTCCCGGCTGGGAAATTAATGGCGTAATCCGCATTAGGAGCGTTCCCCACGTTCACCACCACAGCCGCTGACGTGCTGCCGAGATAGTTCGAGTCGCCGGAGTACTGGGCGGTGATGCTGTGTGAACCTCCCGCAAGCGTAGTTGAGAAGGTGGCAGAGCCGGCAATGACCGGGTTGGTGCCCAGCGTAGCCGAGTTTTCTATGAAGGAAACGGTCCCAGTGGGTGGAGTGGGGCTGGATCCCGTGCTTACTGTCGCAGTAAACGTTTCTACGGCTGGAAACACCGGATTGGGTGGGCTGAAAGTGAGCGAGGACGTGGTAGCCAAAGATCCTACCGCCGGTATTTCCCACATACCGCGGCCGTGCGTGGCAATCCGGACTTTATGCCCCGAGGTAATCTTCAGGTCGAACACCGCGACGCGCGGCAGGCCGACGCCGTAAGGGTTCCACGTGACTCCGCCGTTGGTGGAGTTGTACACGCCGATGTCGGTCCCTAGATACAAGTTACTCGAGCTTGTGGGATCCACCACCAGGCCGTTGACCGGAACATCAGGGAGCCCGGCGGACGTGGAAGACCATGTCGGAGTCGCGGCGTTGAGGTTGGTCGTCTTCCAAACGTGCCCGGTTGCCGCGCCGTAGCCATCCAGGGTGACATAGGCGGTGAACTTATTGTTAGGATCGATCACCGCGCGGGCGATGTACTTCGCCGTCCAGCCGCCAGTGACGTTGGTCAGCGTGCTCGAACCACTGGTCGTGGCCCAGGCCTGGCCGTTGGCTAGCCCGACGATACGTACGTTGTCGTCTTGCGGCGAGATTCCGATCGCGCTAATCGGCACGCTGGCCGTGATGGGCGCCTGGCTTACCACAACGTTGTTGGTGCCGCTGTTCACTGAGCGATAAAGACGGTCTGTCCCGTAGTAAACCGTGTTGGGATTTCCTGGGCCCAACGTCAGCGGCGCGTAAAACAAGACGGTATCCGCGCAGGTGATGCCGTTGGCCGGTGTGGTGCCTTGGCAGCCAAAGAAATTCCACAGTCCGTCACCTGCGCTGGCCACGTTGGTGACCTGGGCATATCCCACCAGATTGTTGCTCGCGTTGAAATACGTGTGATACATGGTGACGTTGGTGACGTTAGCGGCATTTTGATCGATGGCGGAAAAACCACCGTCGCCAAAATCGGCCCGCGTCCAGGTTCCATTGGGTTGCAAGAAGGGCGTGCCATTATCTTGTGTGCCGCCGATGGTGAAATTGGGATCGGTTGGGTGGACGGCAATGCTCTCAAACTGAGTAGCGTTGAAACCCGGGGTGTTCAGGCTGGCCCAGTTAGCTCCGGCATCGTTGGAACGGAAGATACCGCCGTCATTTCCCTCATAAATGACGCTTGCGTTGCCAGGAAAAATTGCGATGGCATGCGTATCGGCATGGAGTGAAGCTTCGCTGGCGGCAAAGTTTGTGCCTCCGTTAGTGGACTTTCCGAAGCCGCTGCTTCCGCAGCTCCCTACAGTACTTCCCGCCGCGCCGCCAATGTAGATATTGTTGGCGGTGCCGGGATCAATGGCCACTGGCATGTCATAGAAACATTGACCGCCGCAGAACCCACGGGCTGCTGTCAGCTCTGTAGGCCACGTGGCTCCGGCATCGGTCGACTTGAACAGCGTGCCTTCCTTCCCCGTGCAAGGCGCGCCTGACGCGACTTGGTCCAGCGCAAGCAACATTGTGGTGGTGCTTCCCACGTGGTTCGCGGCAAGCTTGCCGTTTTCATTCAGCCCGGCAGAAAAAGTCTGCGTCCAGGTCGGTGTAGCCGCCCACACATTGTTGCTCGTCCAAACCCCACCCTCGCCATCGTAGACAGCACCATTCAACTGGCCAAACACATACGCCACCACGGTGCTGGCATTGTTCGGGTCCATCACCATGTCCGTCACCGGGCGGTTCTTGTCAGCGACTGGCTGAATACTCAGCCGGGCGAAGGTCGGTGCAACACCCAAAGCATTCGTCGAGACATAGACTCCGCGGGTGGGGAGCGTGCTGAAAATGTCGCCGCTGGCTCCGCTGAAGCCGGAGGAAGTCGAAACCAGGATGTTATTCGAGTCCGCGGGGTTCACCAGGATCTTGGTGATGGCACGGCCCGTGAACACGTCGCTAAAGCCATCAGGATTGGGTGAGACAGTGGGTGCATGAAATGGACCGGAAAGATTGGCAGTCGTGGTGGAGTTTTGAATGATGTACACGCCCACGCCGAAAAAGCTATCAAGCGAGAAATTCCCTTCCCCGGTACCTACGAACAGCGTGGTGTGAGTATTGGGGTCAATGGTGATGGCACCGATCGCCAGCGAGTTTGCGGAATCCATCAACGCGGTCCATGTGGCTCCGCCGTCGAGCGAGCGATAGAGCCCGCCTTGCGCGGTGCCCACATACACAGTGTTCGCGGAAGCGTCTGCCGGATCAATCGCGATCGCCGTGACACGCCCGCTGACCGAAACCACCGGGCCAGTGAGTATCTGCCCATTGGGGATGGGCGATGGTCCGAGCGCGGTCCAGCTTGGCGGAACGAGAGGGCCAGCGCCAGGCACAGCCGATCGGGTTTGCATCCGTCGGATCGACTGTTCTTGAAGCTGCATGCTGCGGATGGCCCGCGACCGCGCCTGGGGATCTTTCAGCAAATCATCCAGGCCGCGCTGCAGACGCAGTTGCTGGTCGCGCAACTGCAGATACTCCTTCGAGCTCGTACGGCTGCGCGCGAAAGAAGGAATGTCAGGACTGTCGTCATCCTCTTCTTCCTCGGCCGGTGCCGCCGCACCGGTAGCTGACGGCGCGCTTGACGCCGCCGGACCGCTGGGTGCGGGAGTTTGCGACGGCGAGTTTTGAGAAAAGCAGGCTGTTGCGGTAAAGACCAAAAAAATCGCAAAGACAACTGACATCCAACTGCGCACCATTGGCGGTAACCCTCAACTTTCACAACGACTACCCGAGGAGCGAGCGGAAAAGACCGATTCAGAGTAGCTGGCTTGGGATTTTTGCATTGATCGGCAGCTCGGTCAACAGAAACTCCTGGCCAGCCATGGCCACAAGGACATGTCTTGCTATGGAGGTCCCAGTGTGGCGCGGTAGCGAGAAGACTCCGCGCTATCGGCAAGACGCACCGAATCCAGCAACTCTGGATTGACAATAAGGATGCTCTCAACTATATTTCCGCCCCAGCTTCCAGGGCTCCATTTCAGGGTTGGGTGATTTAGAAGCCGGGCGACGGCGGCGTGCCGCTCGAGGAGTGCCACTTCCAGGTATTGGCATTCGTATAGTTCCCTGCCCAAACAAGAGGAGAAATCAATGAATTGCCACGTTCGTTTCCCCGGGCCCATCGCAACCGCAGTACTGATTCTGTTCCTCACCGCAAGTTTTCCTCTGAGCGGCCAGTCCGCGAAAGATGTCGGGACAGATTTGCAACTGCACAAATTCCAGCCCAAAGTAGCGCCGGACCGCGCGATACCAATGGGCGCCGATCAGGCCCAAGCCGCTAACGGCATGACCGTGTATGCCGCGCAGCAGATGCTGGCCCTGCAGCAGGACAAGGCATCTCGCACCCCCACCCAGCAAAAGATCGATTCCAATATCATTTATACGACGCGCATGCTGGCTGGGCAGCCGGCGGCGCCGGGAGTGCAGTACCTGTACACCGGAGTCGACCTGGACGCCAACAACAACATCGTCGTTGACATGGTGGCTCAGGTCACCCAACAGCTCCTGCAAAAACTGAGTGACGCCGGCGCGCTGGTTTTGTACACAAACCGGAGCTTGCGCAGCATCCGTGCCATTATTCCGCCCTCCCAGATTGAGAGCATTGCCGCGTCCAGCGATGTAATCTTTATCTCTCCCAAACAAGGCTCAATGACCGCGCGAACGGACAGGATGGCGCACAACTATGTGCTGCGGCGTCCCCTTGCACCCGGCTTTGAGCAAAGGGCCGCAAACGTTCGCCGGCAGTTGGCGTTGCTGCTGTTTTTAAGCGGTGGATCAGCGATCACCTGGCAGGGCAGCGTGGGAACCGAAGGCGACTTGACGCACCGGGCGCTCGATGCGCGCGGAGCCTTCGGAGTCAACGGGGCGGGCCTAAAGATTGGCGTCCTCTCGGATGGTGTCACGAATCTTGCGGCAAGCCAGGCCACGGGCGACCTGGGAACCGTTACCGTGCTGCCCGGACAAGGGGGAGCCGGCGACGAGGGGACGGCCATGCTGGAGATCATCCACGATATGGCTCCAGGAGCAAGCCTCTTCTTCGCCACCGCGGACAACAGCATTACCAGCTTTGCCCAGAACATCCGCGATCTGCGCACCGCCGGCTGCGACATCATTGTGGACGACGTTTTCTATTTCGTTGAAACGCCGTTCCAAGACGGCCAGACAGGCGCCGTGGTTTCAACCAGCAATGGTGGTGTGGTAATCCAAGCGGTCAATGATGTTGTCGCCGCTGGTGCGCTCTACTTTTCATCGGCAGGCAACGAAGGCAATGTGGATTTCAATACTTCAGGCACCTTCGAAGGCGACTTCAATGGCGTGGCCTCAGCTGCGCCCCTGCCTTCAGGCAAAGTACACAGTTTTGCTGGGAATCCTTTTGACACCATCACCGCGCCCGGATTTCAGATCTTGGGTTTGTGGTGGGCAGATCCCCTCGGCGGCTCGGCCAATGACTATGACCTTTACGTGCTCAACAGCGCCAGTTCTGCGATACTGGCGGCTTCCACCAACCTTCAGAACGGGACCCAAGATCCTGTGGAGCTAATCGGAAGCGCCAGTGTGCTAAACAACAATCGCGTTGTAGTGTTTCAGCAAACTGGCGCGGCTGATCGTTTCTTCCACCTGGTTCTGTTCCGTGGGGGCTTGACCGTCAATACAGTCGGTGAGACACACGGCCACTCGGCGGCATCGGGGGCTTATACTGTCGCGGCCACGCCGGCTGCTGCGCCGTTTAATATCGCAACGCCCCCAGGACCGTTTCCTAATCCCTTCGGCCCCGGCAACAAAATTGAGACTTTCAGCTCTGACGGCCTCCGCCGTATCTTTTTCAACGCCGATTCAAGCGCCATCACGCCAGGAAATTTCTCCTCGACAGGCGGTTTGGTTCTGAACAAGCCGGACATCACCGCGGCCGACGGTGTTTCCGTCACCGGTGTGGGGGGCTTTGGCAGCCCGTTCTATGGGACCTCAGCCTCTGCGCCCTCGGCTGCGGCGGTGGCAGCGCTGGTAAAAGCCGCCAAACCCTCGCTGACCCCTGCCCAGATGCGTACGACTCTCACGAGCACGGCCGTGGACATCATGGGGGCCGGATTTGACCGCGATTCAGGCGCCGGCATTGTCATGGCTTGGGAGGCCATCAATTCTCTGGGTGTACCGGGTTTTGCCAACCCCGAAATGGGCACGATTACAGCCACGGAGAACCCGGGCAATGGGAATGGAGTACTCGAAGCAGGCGAAGGTGGCAAGGTCGTGATTCAGCTCCACAACAAATCCGGCGTTAAGGCTGCAACCTCCATCACCACCACGCTGACCTCGTCAACTCCGGGAGTGATTATCACCCAGCCCGGCACAAGCGCGTACGCCGATATGCCGGTCGGCTCGAGTGGTGGCAACAATCTGACCCCATTCACCTTCACCTTGGACCCGACTTATGGCTGTGCTGCAGCGGCGAATTTCACCTTGACCGTGCACTACACTGGGGGACCAGACAGGGCCCTGAATTTCTCCGTGCCCACTGGAATGCTGAGCATCACCAACACCCTGGGTACGAAGCCGCCAACGCTCCCCGGCCTCACCACGGCCACGGGTACGCAAACCAATCGCCTTAACCGCAATGGTGTGAATAGCGCGTGCGGCATCGCGAAGCCCTTTCCAGGCGCAATCACCAGTGTTCCCACTCACGTCTTCGATTCGTACACCTTCACTGCCTGCCAGTCGGCGTGCCTATCTTTCGGACTCAGCGGAACCAGTGGAATCAATCTCTTCGAGTCGGCATACTCGCCTTTGTTTGATCCCGCCAACATCGGGACCAATTACAAAGGCGACCCTGGCCTGAGCAGCAACAACCAGAACTTCAGCATCGATACAACGGCGTCAACCCCGTACACCATTGTCGTGAACGAGATTAACGGTAATGCGCCGCCGAACACTTACACAATTCAGATTCCATCTTGCGCCATCAACTGCAACGTTAACCACTTGCCCATCGCGAAAGCCCACGACGTCACGGCGGTGGCAGGCAGCACTGGTGGTACCGCCAGCGCAAACATAGATAATGGCTCGTCGGATCCTGACGGCGATCCGATCACCCTCTCGCAGACCCCTCCGGGGCCCTATGCTGTGGGCGTCACGAACAATGTGCTGCTCAATGTGGTGGACTCGAAGGGAGCAACCGCGCAGGCAACTGCCAATGTAACCGTGATCAATCCCGAGTTTACTTTGGCTCTGACGCTTTCCTCCGTGACGGTAACCGCAGGCCAGTCCGCGACTGAGCACATTACTTTCACACCTAACCCCGGAATCGGCGCACCCTTGACGTTCAACTGCTCCGGGCTGCCCTCGGAGTCGACCTGTTCGTTCTCGCCATCGACCGTGCCCGCTGGGAGCGGGACGACCGACGTGGTCCTGACCGTCAGTACAACGGCCCCTATCGCGAGCACAGCCCCGCGGCCGAAGTTCTACGCTGCGTGGATGCCATTCGCCGGACTGGGATTGCTTGGGATCGTACTGGTTGGCACACCAAGTCGACGCAAGGCAGCCGTGCTAATAACAGCTCTGTTTGTCATGAGCATGCTGACTCTGCTGGTTGGCTGTGGCAGCAGCAGTCACAGAACAGATCCGGGCACAACGAAGGGCACTTTTGCTGTCACGGTCACCGGCACGTCCGGCAACGTGTCGCACTCAGCCAACTTTAACTTGACCGTGCAGTGAATCTACTTGAAGGGGCGACGCGGCCTCTCTCTTGGGATGCATTGGGATGATCCAATCTACCAAGACACATGAAGCCGCGGCGAGGCCGACAATCGGGATGAAGGAGGCAATCCACGTGCCTCCTTCGTAGCTGGGTTTACTTTACGATCACCGTGACCGGCACAACTGCAGGGGGTATGCTGCTGTTTGAGCTGGTTGCCGTCACAGTGATGGTGTACGTCCCGGGCGGGGTGAACACCGGCAGTGGCGGGGGACCACTGTGTCCTCCGCAACCGACAAAAGCCAGCGCGAGCGCCAGGCCGGAAATTCCTGCTCCCGTCAACAGCCATCGCTTGCTGCTGGTGCGCTTGCTTCTCTTCATTGCGAACATACCAAACAAGGCAAAGAACACTGCCGCGTACACTGTCGTCCATCGCACGAAGCCCGAGGGGTGGAGAGCGGCAACGTGGCCACCTCCGGAGGTATCCACGGTGAAGGTCACCGTCCCGGATTGGGTGATCGATGTCGAGTTGTAACTTGCCTTGGAAAACAGCGGCACAGGGCTGTTTGAGAAATTGACCGTGCCTGCCGGCGGATTGGTGGAGAGAGTCACCGTGAAGTTAAACGTCGCTGCGGTTCCCGCGCTGACTGTGACGGTCGTAGGCGAGGTGGGCGCAATGGAAATAGGTGGCACGATTTGCGTGAAGTCAAAGACGCTGTTATTCGCAGGATTGGCATCCCCGATGCCTGTAACGCTCGCCAGGTTCGTCACCGTAATCGGTCCACTGGTGCTGGAAACGTTGACAGCAAGCGTAATTGGCGGATAGCTGCCGCCCGGGGCCACGGTACCGGCCGGCTGTGTGCAGTTAACCTGCTGAGGACCAAAAATGGTGCACGTCCAACCGTTGCCGCTGGCAGCGGTCGCGGACAAGAGGGAAGGCAAGAAATCGTTGACGGATACGGTTCCACCTCCAGTTGCAAAGCTGCCGACATTGCTTACAGTTATGGTGTAAACGGCCCCCTGCTGCCCAGAAACGAACTTACCGTTATGGGTCTTGCTGATGGAGAGATCGGGTACGTTGATTGTGGTTGGGTCGAAAGCGATACGACCATTGGCGTCGCCCCCACCGGTTGCTATTGCGACATTAGTGACCGATGCGGCCACACTGCCGTCCACACTAACGGTCAGAAGAATTGGTGGGAAGCTGTTGTTTGACGCGAGCACATCCGACCGAGAACAGGTCATCAATGTTGTCGGCACAGATGAACACGACCAGCCTGTGGCATTTACGGCAGTTGCGGTCATGCCCCTGGGAAGGCTGTCAGTCACGGTTACCTGGGTTCCGTCGGTTGCGAGGGACCCGATGTCAGTGACCGTGATGGTGTACGTACCCGTCTGTCCCACGGTGAAGTTCCCCGTGTGGGACTTGACCACAGCGAGACTAGGAGCTGGGTTAATTGTTGTGGGATCGCTCGCCGTGTCATTGGAGGTGTTGATTTCACCACCGCCGGAAACTGTGGCGGTATTGG
>DATFXI010000052.1:0-10159 GCA_035316085.1 Candidatus Angelobacter sp. | reverse complement strand
TCCCGTTCCCGCCACCGTGATGTTGGTGGGGACTTCCGTTGCCGGCTCGTTGATGTCCCGCGTGCGCTGGACGTGAACGCCGTGGACGCCGAGATATCCAACCGAAACCGAGAGGTCCCTAGCGAGCTGGTATTCCACGCCGAGGTTGTACTGCTCGACATACGGCTGTTGATAGTTCTTGTTGAAAACGTAGATGGTCGGCAACGGCAACGTAACGCCGGAAGGAAGCGGGCATCCTGCATTATCCTGCGGAGCACCGCAGGTAGTGTTCGGATACGAGGCGGGCAAAGGAGTGGCAACAGACGCGTTAAAGGTCAGCGTCTGCACGTTGATGCCGTTGTTCGAGTCGGCGGTACCGTACATGATCGAAGGAGTGTTGCCGTAGAAAAGGCCGTAGCCGCCGCGAACTACGAATTGCTTATCGGCGACCGGCTGCCACGCAAAGCCGACGCGGGGAGCAACGTTGTTGGTGTCGTTCGGAATCTTCGATGTATCCAGACCCTGCGCGAAAGCGATCGGGTTCTGCACCGTCGGCTGTGCAGCCAGTAGCACGTCATATCTCACTCCCAGATTAAGAGTCAGGCTGCGACTCACCTTCCAGTCATCCTGAACAAATCCCGCATACTGCCACAAGTTGGGGTGCGTTGTGGGGCCCGTGGTTCCCGGGCCAGGATAGGCTTCGGTCAGCGAGTTCCCTGCCGCTGTGACAGGAGAGCCGAGAAGGCTCCGGCCGAAATCGTCGAGATTGAAGAACGTGTACGCTCCTGAGAAATTCCCCGGGAAGAAGTTCAGAATAGTGTCCCGCAGGATATCACCGCCGAATTTGAAGGTGTGATGACCGTGGTTCCAGGCAAGGGTGTCGCCGTATTGCTGCCGGTGAATCGTGGTCTCTCTGGGGCTGAAGGAGTTTCGTCCGACAAACAACAGCGTCTGGCCCAGGCCATTGCGAACGTTGCCCTCGGGGTTGATGCTGTTGGCCAGGCCGGGCTCGTTGTCCCGTTGATAGCTGAAACGGGCGATGTTCAACAAGTTCGGTGTCAGCGTTGCCGTCTCCTGGATCCCGATCGTGTCGGTGTTCACGTTCGAAGCTCCGGTGTGCTCGAACGCGCTGGTGGCCCCGCTGTTCTCCTGGGCCTGACCGTTGAAGCGTTGTGCGTTATAGCGGCCGCTGAGGTGGTTGCTGTTGTTCAGCGCGTAATCGACCTTGGCCAGATAAACGTTCAGGTTAAACGTGCGGTTGTAGTTGTTGCTGCGTTGCGCCAGGTAGTTCACCGCCGCTGTCTGGAAGGCGTTGGCCGGAGTGGGCAAAGTAATCAGGATCGGGTTGCCGGTATTGTTGCGCTGGCCGTCATAGTCGAAGAAGAAGAACAGGCGGTTCTTTACGATCGGCCCGCCAATATTCCCTCCGAACTGGTTGAAGTGGTAACCGGGTTTGATGGGCAGCGGGCGGCCCGCGGCTACGGCCACGGCACGTTGCAAGTTATAGATGGGATCGTTAGCGTTGAGGGCCCGGTCGCGGAAAAACTCAAATGCTGTGCCGTGGAACGCATTGCTTCCGGACTTGGTCACCACATTGATGACGGCACCGCCGGCGCGGCCAAACTCCGCCGTGTAGCCGTTGGTGTTTACCTGAAACTCCTGGACGGCGTCCTGTGAGAACTGATAGGGTGCGCGGCCTGATCCGGTGCGGCCCAGCGTCTGTCCAAAGAACGTGTTGTTGTTATCCGTGCCGTCCACGGTCAGCGAGTTCAGAGTCCCGCGCTGCCCGGCAAAACTGAGATCGCCGAGTCGCGCATCGCGGTTCACGCCGGGAGTCAACAGGACGAAATCGATGAAATTCCGTCCATTGGTAGGCAGATTACTCACCGCCTGTTCATCCACGGTCGCGCTCACCTGAGTGCGCGTGGTCTCCACCACCGGCGCTTCGGCGGTTACCACCACGGTCTCCGACGTAGCGCTCACTTTTAATTCCAGCCGCAGGCTCACTTTAGCGCCGACGGTCAGCTTGAGCCCTTTCTCCGTGAGGGCAGAGAACCCCTGCTTTTTCACGGCGATGTCGTAGGTCCCTACGGGCAGAGGAGGAAACGTGAATGAGCCGTCCTCCCGACTCGTCGTCTGGAAGACTGCTCCAGTGGTCGTGTGGGTGGCCGTTATTTCGGTTCCGGGCAAAACCGCACCGGTCTGGTCTGTAACCAGACCTTCGAGTGTCCCTTGATTGCCCCCTTGGGCGTTGAGCAGCATTGCCCCGGCGAGCAACAAAGATGTCAGAATAGCGATTCGCGCTGTGAGAAGAATGGACGTTCGTTTCACGGACTTAGCCTCCCAAGCGTCGCAACCTTACCATGCTGGCTGGGCGGCGGATTTTACAAGCTTGTTAAAATCCCGTGAAACTGTGTTTGCATTCGCCAGTTCCTGTGCAAAACGTGGGTGCATCTGCACGACTGGCGGCCGTGAGTCCCTTTCGTCTTAGCGTACAGCCGTCTCGCGCACCGGTTGCCGTTTTCGCGTGAGATGAGGCACTATGCCAAGCAATCGCTCAATTACCATGAGCTGCGCGCGATGATGCATTTCGTGTTCTTTTGTGCCGAGCAGCAGTTCGAGTCGATTCTTTGTCGCAGCATCTGGGCCCGGCGACATAATCACTGGTTCGGCAAGCACGGACTCGGGAATCTGTTCAATCCACTGACACCAGCGATCGCCCTCAGAGCGCAACAAGGCAACGATCTCCGTCTTGGAGCGCTGGTCCTTCTCCTTCACCGGCAATCCGTCCATGACTGCGCGGAAATCCAAATTTTCGAAGGACGCAATCCGCTGCTCTCCGTGAATTCGTTGAGCCGCCTGGGCCCCGGCCAGGATGTGGAGGAACGTTTCCCTTACTGAACGGCTTTGCGGAGTCGGGCGGTAATCATATTGTTCTTCCGGTATGTCCTCGGCGATAACGATCGTATTCTGGCGCACCGTGCGCACGCTGTTAGCCAGCTGCTTGGATCCATATAGATTCATATTTCCTCCTTTGAGAGATCTTTAGCGGAATTTGTAAGGGATTACCCCCCACCTAGCTCTAATCTCATGCTTGCTTCTCAATTCAGGCCGCGTGCGCGTCATTCAAGGCCACTCTCTGGTGAGGTTCACTGTCGTGGTCTTCCTGCATGGCAGGGGACAGGTCAATCGCGCGCAGTATCTGCTGGGCTGCCCTGACTCTGGCTTTGATCAAGTCCGTTGCCGAACAGTTAAGCAGAGTTGCGCAGTCAAGGTCGGCGTAGCCCTCGAGCACGGACATTACCAAGACAAACCGGTCGAACGGTGGCAGGTTCGAAAGCGCAACCTGCACGGCTTGTGCGTGCGACCCCGGCTTCGCCAGAACATGGATTGCCGGGGTAATGTCAGTTGCGCTTGGTCGAACGAGTCGGATCGCGTTCTTGATCACTACGCGCCGGCTCCACGAGCGGGCCCAGTCCTTGAAAACAGCATTCCCGGCAATGCACTCTTCAAAGCCCGCAATGAAGCATCGCTCAGCCTGGCGTTCATCGCCGGTTAACGTGAGAGCAAGCCAAAACAAAACGTTCATGTCCTGGTGAAAGATCGCGCAAAAATCCTGAATCGAAGCGTATTCCAATGCACGGTCGAAGAACCCGTCTCTGCGATTCAATAACATGTTTAATATTCCCTTCCTTGCCCAAGTCGTCAGGCTGGTCAAAAAAGCGCTAGGCGGACGAAATTCTGCGCTTTCTATGGTTGTGGGAACTGTTCCCACCCCCCGCCCAAAGCCTTGTATAAAGCGATCAGGTTTACGGTTTGTGCTGTGCGGCTCTGCGCCAGGAGATCTTCGTCTTCATACAGGGCGCGCTGCGCATCGAGCACGGACAGAAAGTCTGTGAGGCCGGCCTTGTAGAGTTCCGCCGACAAGTGAACGGATTCTTCATTCGACTTGACGGCCTTCTCCAAATGTTCGCGTCGAGTCTGTTCTTCTGAGTACGCGACCAGGGCGTTTTCGGTCTCCTCCAGCGCAGTGAGTACGGTGGAACGGTAGGTAATCACAGTTTGCTGGAGACGCGCATCCTGCACACGGACCTGGGAGCGAATTCGTCCCCCGGTAAAGATCGGCAGGCTTACGGCGGGCCCGGCGCCAAAGAAGTTTCCCAGGCCCAGCGTGATGTCGTGCAATTGAGATGCCTGCCGTCCCGCAGTTCCCAAGAGGAGAAAACGCGGAAAATATTCCGCCTTGGCCTCGCCCACCCGCGCTGTCGCGGCTCGAATCTGCGCCTCCGCTTGCCGTATGTCGGGCCGGCGTTCCAGCAGCTCGGAGGGCAGACCGACGGGAACCTCGGGTGGCGTCACCGGCACTGGAGCGCCGGGCAGGAGTTCCGCGCGCAACGCGCCCGGCTCTCGGCCCAGAAGAACGCTCAGGCGGTGAATTGAGATCTCAATGCCACTCTGAAACGTAGGAACAACCGACCGGGTTGCCTCCAGTTGCGCTGAAGCCCTCTCTACATCGAGTTCTGTGGCCAAGCCTGCTGCCGCGCGCGCTTTGGTTAATTCAAGTGTGTCCTGCTGGATTGCGATATTCTTCTTTGCTATTTCGAGCCGAAGTTGAAACCCCCGCAACTCAGTGTAAGAGCGACCGACTTCCCCCAGTACGGTGACCAGCACTTCCCGGCGCGCCTCCGCCGCCGCGGCAACGTCTGCAGTGGCTGCGTGCACGCCTTGGCGGATTCGTCCGAAAACGTCCAGCTCCCAGGACGCGTCGAAACCACCTTCGAAATTGTTGAACTCCACCGGAACTCTTCTAACGGTCCCCAGCGTCCCGGCGATGGGCAAGATAAAACCCTGGCGATTACGAGTAGCTGCTGCCGTTGCATCAATAGACGGAAACAGTTGCGACTTGACGATGCCACGGGCCGCTTTGGCTTCGGTGAGACGCGCAGCTGCAAGCTTCAGATCGAGATTGGCCTCGACCGCCTGCTGCACCAGCTTGTCGAATTCAGGGTCGTTGAACGAGGTCCACCACTGCTCCGCCGGCTCGCCCGTCTTCGTACCCCGAGTCTGGTCGACGCTCCATTGTGGCGGTACCGAGGCTGCCGGCCGCCTGTACTTTGGGCCGACTGTGCAACCCGCAAGCAGTAAAACTGCCGCCGTCAAAGCTGTTAAGGCTCGGTTTGTCACTGGGAACCTCCAGATACCCGGCCGGCAGCACTGCCGGCGACAGGTTTCGAAGCAGGAGGCGCTTCAATGTAAATGTCCATCTGCTGGCCGACGTACACCGTAGTGTTTTCATCGCGAATGCGATAGATGGCTTGCAATACACGAGTGTCAACGCGCTCTGTGCTGTCGCCGGTCAGAGATTTTTTTGGCACGACGTACGGCTCGAAGCGGACAAACTCGAGAGGAATCTTTTGACTGGTGTCGCCGCGCACATAGGCAATGGCGGCGGTGTTGGGACGCACGCGCCAGGCATCACTCTCGTCGATATCGGCGCGGATGTTCAGATACTTCCCGCCTCCCATGATGATCAGAGGCTCGCTGGAAGGGCCACATTGCGCGAACTGGCCCACACGAACTTTCTTCTGAAGGATGATTCCGTCCATCGGCGCGGTCATGGTGAGCCTTTCGATGTTCGTCGCGACTTGCCTCACCTGCGCTTCCGCCTGAGCCATTTCCGACCTGGCCACGGCGACATCCGGCGCCCATGCGCCCGCCTTTAAGAGGGCCAGTTGTGACTGGGCTTCACTCAGCCGTGCCTGCGCGGCCTTATAAGCGATTCGCCGCCGCTGCACGTCTTCCTCGCGAACCGCACGCCGGTCCTGCACGCTTTCGATCAATTTCACCTGGACCTCAGCATCGTCGACATTAGCCCGTGCTTCACGCACTTTGGCTTCAGCCGGTGGAATGTCTTCAGCGCGGGGCTGCGCTTCGAGTTTTGTGAGCTTTGCCTTCGCAGCCGCGAGCGTTGCCTGTTTCACCCGCAAGTCGGACTGAAGATCACGATCATCCAGCGAAAACAGCCGTTGAGATGCGTGGACGTGCTCACCGGCGTTTACATATACGGCAGTTACCAACCCGGATACGGGGCAACTGATGGCGATGTTTTCCGTTTCCGGCTCGACCAAGCCTACCGCGCCAACCGTGTTCACTGAGGTGGTCTGGGGCGGTGGAGACGGTGGTGTCGTAGCTTTGTGAACGGGAGACGCAGCCAGAGTCCAGATAATGGCGAATAACAAACTGGCAACAGCAATTCCGGGCAATACGAAACGTTTCATGATGTCCTCTCAATCAAGGGTCGATCAGAGCTTTGAGAAGTCAGCGATCTGACCAGACCGTGTCCGATCCCTCTTCCTTGCTCGACGTCCACGGCCCTGCCGTCCTCCATATGGGTGATAATGTCGGCAAACTCGAAGATGCGGCTGTCGTGCGTGACCACGATGACGGCCCGGTCGGGTCGCACAGCCACCTCGGAAAACATCTCCATCACCATGTGCCCGGTCTTCGCGTCCAGGGCCGATGTCGGCTCGTCGCACACGATGAGCTGCGGGTTATGAATCAGAGCACGCGCGATTGCTACTCTTTGTTGCTGGCCGCCGGAGAGGTTGGAGGGCAGATACGACAAACGGTCGCCCAGACCCAGCTCATCCAAAAGCTCCGAAGCCTGTTCCACGGCTTGCCGCCGATCGACTCCGGCGACAAACAATGGCACAGCCACATTCTCCGCGGCGGTTAAGGTTGGCAGCAGATTGAACTGCTGAAAGACAAATCCCAGATTCTTGCGGCGAAAAAGAATTTGCGCTCGCTGACTCAGGTCCGTCGGGCGCGTACCTAAGACCTCCAGGTTGCCCTCGGTCGCGTCCAGCAAACCAGCGATGATGGAAATCAACGTAGTCTTCCCGCATCCGGACGGTCCCACCAGCATGGCAAGTTCTCCCAAGCCAATTTCGATATCCAGACCACGGAGTGCCTGAACCTTCGCATCACCCGTGCCGAACCATTTCGTAATTCCCTGGCACACCACTGCTCGTTCCATTGGCTTATCCTCGAAAGACCATCGCGGGTTCCAGAACCAAAACTTTGCGGATGCTCAACAAGCTGGCAACCATGACGATGAACAAGACGACGCCGAGAGTGCCGACCATTGCCTGCCAAAACATGAAGAAGCCACGAGTTGCATCGCTGCGCGACACCACGAAAAATGTCGCTGTCAGGCCCATCCCAACGGCATAACCGATGGCCCCGACCACCAGCGCCTGCAAAAGAATCATTCCCACCAAGCGGAGGTTGGTGGTCCCCATGGCCTTCAAAGCGCCGAATTGTTTCAGGTTTTCCAGAGTGAAGAGATAGAAGGTTTGACCCGCCACTACTGTGCCGACGATCAGCGCAATCCCGACGGTGAGCCCGAAGTTGATTGGAATGCCGGTATGACGCATGTAGTACCAGATCGACATCCAGCCGAATTGTTTGCTGGTCACTGCTTTCATGCCCGTGTCGGTCTCGATCCTGTGGGTGAGGTCGCCGGCTGAAACGCCGGGCGCCTTCTTCACCAGGACGAACGAGAGCAACTTGCGCTGGCGCCCCACGTAATCGAGTGCCTGGCTGTAGCGCGTGTAAAGCACAGGAAAACTGGTGAATGGAGCCGAAGCATCAACAATCCCGACGACCTTGGCGCGGTGGTCATTCATCTCGAACGTCTTGCCTAGTTGCAACGGTTCTCCGGGAAAGAAGAAGTGGTAGCCACTCTGATCGATGAAGACAGCGTCCGGCTCTCGCAGGCTCTCGATGGATCCGAGCAACATCTTTCTGGGCTCAGGTGCGCCGGCCAGCGAGCCGTCGTCTAGACCCAGCAGGATCACGGAGCGAAATTTTCCGTCGGCTGCCTTGGCTGAGGCCAGTCCTTTAAAGAAAGGGACGGCCCAACGAACACCAGGAACGCTGCGAACGCGCCCCACAGCGCTGTCCTTGAGGGCATAAACTTCGTCGATGTATTGCGTGGCCGGATCCATGACCCAGACGTCAGCGTCGGTTACATCGACGATTTGCGATCTGGTTCGATTCATGATGCCGCCGAAAATCGATGCCTGCTGCGTAATCAGGAAGGCGCTGAATGAAATCGCGAAGATAAGCGCCGTGTACTTGGCCCGGTCTCCGGTCAGCATGCGCAGGGCTAGCCAATTCATAGCTCCCGAACCATTCCGGCCTTTTTGTTTCTGGGCGACGGCCTTCCACTCAGTTGGCCGTATGGGTTCTTCAACCTCGATTACCGTGCTCGTCTTCACGTTAGCTCCTTCACCTGTACGACGTTTGAAGGGCGGCAAAACCGACAACCTTTTCTGAACTGAGGCCGCCAGGCTCAGCCAGGCTTTTTAGAATGGGATTATCGATATAATCCTATGGACGCAAAAAAATTTTAGAAACTCTGGAGCAGGTGGTCTCGAACTGAATCGAGGACCTTCTGTCTCTCTGCGGTATTGGGCATGATGCGGGCCATCGAAATAGCGCCTGTCATGGCCGTAAAGATCACGGTAAAATTGCGTTCCTTCTCGGCCGTGTTGCTTCCAGGCATGAACTCCAGCATGCGATCGCGGTGCGCCTTCATCATGCTAACGATTCGCTTTTTCACGGGCGGAGCGGCACGGGCAATCTCGGGCGCCAGTGTGGCCACCGGACAGCCGGTCTCAGAGTGCTCGCTATGATCCGCCGACAAGTACAGTTTGACGATCTCTTTCCATCGCTCACCCAGGGGAGCATCCTTCGTGGCAGCAAAGAGCTTCCCCCCAAAGTCGGCGATCCCCTCTTCAATTGCGTGGACGAGAAGATCATCTTTGCTCTGGAAATGCTTGTAGAAGCCTCCGACCGTAAGACCCGAGGCTTTCATCAAGGCTGCAACACCCGGCCCGTTCAGTCCCCTGGCGCGGACCTGGCGAGCGGCATTTCTCACGATCCGCCGACGGGTGTTCGCTTTGTGATCCGATTGGTAACGCATATGTATGATTGGAGTATACATGTAATCCTATCGATTCACAATCTTGGCGGCGCCGGGCCGCGGTCACCGCTCCCATCGCGATGACCGCGCCGGGGGCCCGCTCAGCGGGAGCCCGCCCTGCTTTCCGCCCAGGCTCGTGCTTCTGCCGACTTCACCCACTCGCCCGCCACTTGCTTGGTAGTTACGTTGAGGCGGTTCCAGACGTTGATTAGCGCGATCGCCATGACCAAGGCCGCAAGCACAGGCTCATCGTAGTGCCGCCTGGCCTCCTCCCAAATCTCGTCGGGCACCGGGTCTGCGCGGTCACTGAGCCGGGTGGCGGCTTCGGTCAGTGCCAAAGCGGCGCGTTCGGCATCCGTAAAATAGGGCGCGTCCCGCCAGGCAGCTACCACGAAGAGGCGCTCGTCGGTTTCGCCCATCTTCTTCAGGTACCGAGGATGCATGTCGACACAGACACTGCAACCGTTGATCTGGCTCGCGCGCAGGTGGACGAGGCCGAGCGTCCGCGCGGGCAAGCCGCTTTGTTCCGTGGCCTTTCCGAGGGCTTGCAAAGCTTCCATTGCCCCGGGAACGATCATCGCTGGGTTTTCCATTCGTGCTTGCATGATTTGTCGAACTCCTTGTCACAACATTTGAATTTCGTCCGTTATTCATTTGACGGACCGCACCGAAACAATGTGACTGGCGGTTGGTGACGAACGCGGATTGAGACCGCAAGGCCGTACGTGGGCGTTGCCAAGGCGCGTCAAAGAGGCCGCTTAAGGCAGGTAACTCCGCTCGTTGGCGAATCTTGTCACGCTAGCCGGGCTTCGTTCGTCTTTACTATGACAGACCGGTTGAGGACATTTGACGGAACTGACGGGAAGCGGCTGGTGGGAGCCATTCCCGGAGAACGAGGAGTCTACATGGCAAGAATCGAAGGCCTTGATCCAAAACAGACTTCCTTCCTGATGAGGCAGGTGTTCAAACAAGTACGTAAGGTGCTGGGACGCGACATAACGCCACTGAAGATCGCGGCACGAGTGCCGCGTGTTTTCTGGGCATACTCCCTACTGAATGGCTGCTCGGCCAGAAGGCGAAGGTCCCGCAGCGGCTGCGGGCGTTGGTGTTGCTGCGGACGGGGGTGCGCGTCGGCTGTCCGTTCTGAATGGACGCAAATTCTGCCGGGTGCAGAATCTACGGATGCAGCGA
>DATFXI010000051.1:0-2352 GCA_035316085.1 Candidatus Angelobacter sp. | reverse complement strand
GTACTTGTTTAGCGTGACGATACCTGTCTCTTGATAGTTACTTGTTCTTGAAATGGGCGCCGTTATGCTGGTGCGTGCCGCAGGAAAATGAAACCGAAAAGATTGCCCGCCTGGAACGCGAGATTCAGGAGCTGAAGACCGAGAACGAGCGGCTGCGACGTGCTTTAGAAGAAGCGCTGCGCACGGCAAAGCGGCAGGCGGCTCCCTTCTCGCGACGTCATCCGAAAGCTCATCCCGGTACTCCCGGGCGCAAAGCCGGCAAAGCCTATGGTCGCCCTTGTCGGCGGCCGATTCCAGAACGCGTCGAGGAAGTGGTGGATGTGCCGTTGCCGGAAAGGTGTCCGCATTGCGGCCGTGGGGTAGAGGAAAGCGGGGTGGTATCACAATATCAGACCGAGATTCCCGAGCCGCGTGTGGAACGAATTGAATTTCGCATTCACTGGGGTCATTGCCGAAGTTGTCGGCGGCCGGTACAAGGTCGACATCCGCGACAAACCTCGCCGGCAGTGGGTAGTGCGGCGTCGCAATTGGGAGCACGTGCCATCGCGATGGCGGTTCTTTTGAATAAAGGTTTAGGACTGCCCTATGGAAAAACAGCGGCCGTGCTGGAGCAGGGTTGGGGGCTAAGGGTAAGTCGCGGTGGTTTGTGCCAAGCGTTGCAGCGTATGGCCCAGAAGGCCGCACCCACTTACCAGGCCTTAGTGAAACGGATTCGAGCCGCGCCCAGCGTAACCGCCGATGAAACTGGCTGGAAAGTGGCGGCACAGCTGTGGTGGATGTGGGTGTTCTCGAGTGCGCAGGTGACGGTCTATGCCATCCAGCCGGGACGTGGATTTGAACAAGCCGCAGGGGTGTTGGGCCAAGACTTCCATGGATTTCTGGTGCGCGATGGATGGAGTATCTATCGCCAGTTTGTGCACGCCTTCCATCAGACTTGCCTGGCTCACCTGTTGCGCCGCTGCCGCGAGATGATCCAGGTCCGAGGGACACGGGCGCAGTTTCCTGCTCGTATCCAAGCCATTCTGCAAGCCGCGCTGGCGCTGCGCGACCGCCGCGAGCACGGCCATATCAGCGAACATGGATTCGAGGTGGCGCGGGGAAAACTGGAGGTGCACTTGGATCGCGCTTTGTATCGTCGCCCGCGCTCTCGGGAAAATCGACGCTTCGCCGATCATCTACTGCGCGAACGAGACGCTATCTTGACCTTTCTTTACTGTCCTGGACTGGAAGCCACCAACTGGCGCGCTGAGCAGGCCATCCGCCCCATGGTGGTCACACGCAAAGTCTGGGGAGGAAATCGCACACTCTCCGGTGCCCACACTCAAAGCATCCTGCTCAGTTTCCTCCAAACCTGCCGCCAGCACAATCGGCACGCCTTGCCACTGCTCACACAACTGCTCTGTTCGCCTCAACCTCAGATACTTTCTCTGCCGACCCGACATTCACGGTAAACAAATACATTCCTGACTACTGGAATAAGTCCGCGAGAAGATAGTTGCACCCAGAATCATCCAGGCGATGGTGGTACAGATGAAGATAAAAACCAGGGCGGCAATTGGGCGTAACAAGTGCTCCTCCTTGTGAAGTTATTTCAGCACGAGGGAAGCACGGCAATGTCCGGAGAGCAGCGGTTGACGGGTCAGTAGTTAGCCCGTTGAGAAGGACGCAAGCGTGGGCGGGCTGACACGGAGTATATCACCGCGTACACATGTTGTCTGGGGAGTACTCCTACAGCGTGGTGCCACGCGTGAGTGACATACGTTTCGCCGTGAACGTGCCGAATGACTAGCTGGCGAGCCTTCGCAAGAACTCCCGCTCGTCCATGCGGTATTTGAACGCTTTGCGCCCGTCGATAAAAACAACGGGCACCTCGTCGGTAAATTGACGGCGCAACTCGTCGTCGCTGTCGACGTCAACTTCGCGCCACTGGAAGCCGCCTCTTCGCTGCAGCTTGTTCAAAGTCTCTTTGACGATCTCGCACAAATGGCAGCCTTTTCGGGAATAAACCACCACTTCGCGGGAGAGATTCATGTGGCGCAGTGTAACAGTTCTGGATGCCGGCTTCTATCAAGAATGCATTTCGAGGATCAGTCATAGGGCAATGGCCGCATGTAAACGCTCACGGGCGTGCTGTACGATCGCCTTGTTCTCCTGCTAATCTGCTGATTAATCCAAATTCGGATAAAACCCTACATGAGAACGTTGCTCGTAGGTTTGCTGTTATGTGCTGGCGTGGTCTTTGCGCAGGAAGCTCCGGAAAAAGGCGGACACGAGGTTCAGGTATGGTTTGGCGGAGGGCATTCCGTTTCCGGCGGTACCAAGAACACCGGTGTCTTCAACGCCGGACTGCGG
>DATFXI010000050.1:0-8523 GCA_035316085.1 Candidatus Angelobacter sp. | reverse complement strand
TCGAGCACATGATCATCAGCCATCATGGCAAGTACGAGTTCGGGAGCCCGAAAATGCCTATGTTTCCCGAAGCTCTCATGCTTCATTATTTGGATGATCTCGATTCCAAGATGGAAAGCATGCGCGCCCATTTCGAGCGCGAACCCGGTTCAGAGTGGACTACCTACAACGCTAGCCTGGAACGGCCGTTGCTCAACAGCAAGAGTTATCTGGCCAACCTTCAGTCCGAGTCCAGCAGTAGCGCCGGTAAAGAAGAACAGAAGTGACCCGCTGCAACCCCGACGATCTTTCTAAGGTTGTGGTTGCTCCTCTCTTAGGACGCACACACCATTGCCCGTGCAGGGCCGTTCTGTTACAAATGGCTATTCTCAAGAAATGTGGAGGGGTGCGTGAAATCCAAGCATTCGCTTTATGTCCTGCTGGCGATGGTCCTGATCCTTTCCGTAGGCTGCGAGACCAAGCCCAGCACACCGGGGTCTTCAACCGACAACTCAGCTGCGCCCGGCACCTCCGGAGGCGCTTCTGGCTCCAGCGCTGCAGCCAAGCCCGCTTCACAGCCGATCGTGATCCCCGCGGGCAAGTCGATTACCGTTCGTCTGAGCGAAGGTCTCAGTTCCGACTCTAGCCAGGCAGGCCAGGGCTTCGCCGCCACAGTAGCCGAACCGGTAACCGTGGATGGAACTACGGTGATCGAACAAGGCGCCACCGCCCATGGCACTGTAGTCGATGCCAAGCCCATGGGTCACTTCAAAGGGGGTGCGCTGTTGCACGTACGGCTAGACTCAGTCGTCATCAAGGGTAAAGAACATCACATTGAGACCACGGCTACCGGCAGTTCGACCAAAGGCAAGGGCAAACGGTCCGCGATCGCTATTGGTGGCGGGGCTGGCGTTGGCGCTGCCTTAGGCGGGATCTTCGGCGGCGGCAAGGGTGCTGCCATTGGCGCAGCCGCGGGAGCAGGCGCTGGAACAGCTGGTGCGGCGTTTACCGGCAAGAAGTCCATCGTCTTCCCGGCCGAGACGGCTTTGACTTTCAAGCTGAAACAACAAGTTGAAGTGCGGTGATTTGATTGTGGCACCAGCGCTTTCGCCGGTGCGTGTTTCTTTCAGTTTTGGGGATGTTGTCGGGCGGGCAGCGCAGGCTAGGGTTTGAACTCGATCTTCACCACGGTGGAAGTTTCGGCGGGCGCTGGCTCGTACTTCCATTTCTTAACGGCGTCCACGGCGGCTTGCACCAGCACTGGACTTCCACCCAGGACCTTAACGTCTTTCACCGAACCATCCGGCGCGATCAAAACTTGCAGACGCGCTGCTCCCTGGATGTTGTTCTTCTTGGCGAGTTCCGGGTATGTGGGTTGAATGCTGCTTTTTACCTTGCGTGCGTCTTGCGCGAAGACGCGGATCATCGAGCTCAGAAGAATTAGCGCTAGCAGCAGAGTGAGTCCGATCCAGAAGTTCTTCCGTGATTCTGCCGGGACGGGTGCTGCTACAGACGGGTTCGGCCTGTTCCCTTTCACCTTCTCACTCCTAGGCAGCGCGCCCGTGGAGAGCTAAGGCGACGGGGGCGCTTTGTCGCAAAGCTTGGCAGATCATAGTGCACGCTCCACAGGTACAAAAGTAACGAAAGTAACAAAACGGGCCAGGATCGGCAAAAGGCGGGCCGGCCGCAGCGCTTCGGGCTAGCGGGCATTGCCGTCACGGCGCGCTCCATCCTTCTTCTTTGCGATCAGGAAGCGGCAGGAACCGGCGACTGGGGTTTGCTGCGGATCATCCAATAGCCGGCGCCGGCAATCAGTGCCAGGAAACCCGCGCTGGCGACAAACAACGGCCGAATGCCGAGCTTCTGGGCGAGAACGCCAGATAGCAAGAGCCCGAAGATTTGCGCGAAGGAAATCAACGACATGAACGTGCTGCTCACACGCCCTACCATTTGCGGCGGCGTCTCTTGTTGTGACAAGGTCTGCGCTGGAACGAGCACAAAAGCAATGGCAAAACCCATGGTGAACATGCTAAGCGCGGCCGTAGGGATGTTGCGGAACAGTCCCAGCACGGCGGCGCCGATTCCCAATCCGAGCAGTCCGCCGAGGACAACGTTCTGCTTGGCGCGTCCGCGCACCAACCGCGTGACCAGTTGTGTCCCGGCAATCAGACCCACGCCGATCATGGAACTGATAATGCCAAACCAGGTTGTTCCCGCACGCAACGAATCACGGATGTAAATGGACACCAACGGGCTGAATGAGCTCAACACAAAAAAGGCGACTGCCATGGCCAGGAATACGAACGCCAGGCTGGAATGGGTGAAAATGAACCGATTGCCCGCAAGAAAATCCTGGGTCAAGGAGCGGAGGGTTTTCTCCGTCTGGGCGCGCGGCCGGACAATCGCCAGGCGTGCGATCATGCAAGCGGAAAAGACGAACGTTGCCGAGTCAAGGTAAAAACAGACCTTTTCGCCTTTGAAAATCACGATCAGCATGGCTGCCGCGAATGGCGAAGCCAGCCGCACTATGTAGAACGCCTGCGCGATCAGCGCGTTGGCGGCCAGCAGTCCCTCGGGCGGCACCAGGGTGCGTACTGTCACCGATTGTGCCGGCGCAAAAAAACTGGAAACCGTGCTGAGCACCGCAAAGATGATGCAAATCTCGCGCACGTCGGTGACGAACACCAACAAAAGAATCAGCCCGGCGCGTATGATGTCGCTTGAGATCATGATCACTTTGGGGTTCCAGTGATCGACGAAAACCCCGGCCACCGGCCCCACTACGGCCATCGGCAATACAAATGCGATGGTGACTGCTGTGACCTGGACTGCGGTCCCATGCATGGTGAACGTGATGAGATTTATCACCCCGAACAGTGCCAGGAAGTCGCCAAAAATACTGACAAACTGCGCAAACCACAGTGTTCGGAACGGCCGGTGCTGCAGGATGGTCTTGAGAGAGTACTGGGGTGACGCCGCCGCGCTTGCCATGGTTTTCTAGCTTACCTCAAGCCAGGTTTTTGCGGGACTGGCCAAGCCGCGGCGGCTTTCGGGCGTTCGCTGGGAGCGCAGCCCAGCGACGCTAAGCGCTTGGACCCAAAGGTGAAAAGAAATGTGTGATCAGCCTGGCAAGACCATTTAGAGTAGGCGCTGCCCTTTGTTGGCATGAATGCGCCCTCATGCAACCGACCCCATTAGCTTCCCTTTTGCTGGTTGTGGACAACGATGATACCGCGCAGACCCAGCGCCATTGGCTGGAGCAGGCCGGATACCGGGTGCGCCCGGCCGTCAGCCTGAAGGAAGTGGAGCAAGCCTGTCACGCTGAGAAATTCGATATGGTTTTGGTGGCGGACGTAGTCGAGCCCAGAATGAAAAAAGCCATCGGGCTAATGATCCGCCACTTCCTTCCCAACGCTCCCATCCTTCAGATGGGCCGAACCCGGCCCGACCTCGAAGGGAATTGCTTCGTCACCGGCGGCTCACCCGAAGACGTTTTACGTTCCGTCTCCAGGATCCTCAATAGCGACGACATTCCGCCCGCGGCGCTTTGAGCCCCGCCAGCGAATTTACTTCGGCGACGGTGCAGGCGGGCCGCCCATGAGGTCCGCGGTGTTCGCGCCGCCGATAGCGTCGCCGGATATCACCAGTTCCACGCGGCGGTTTTGCTGCCGGCCTTCCGGCGTGTCGTTGGTGGCTACCGGCTTGGTCTTTCCGAAGCCGCGGGACACGATGGCACTGTCAGGAATCCCCTGCTGCACCAGGTAATCGCGCACCGCCTGCGCCCGGCGCTGGGAGAGCTGCATGTTGTATTCGTCGCCGCCCACGCTGTCGGTATGGCCTTCCACATCCAGGTGCAGTCCGGGATAAGCCAGCACAATGCCGGATACCTTCGCCAGGCGCTCGCGCGCTCCGGGCAGAAGCTCAAAGCTCCCCGTCTTGAACAATACGTCCGACATGTTGGCGATCAAGCCGCGGGCCGTGTCGCGCGTGGCCAGAATCGTGTTGAGCTGGGCCAGCAGACGGGCGCGAAGATCAGCCTTGTCTCGCTCCGCTTGCTGGCGGAGCCGGTCCGATTCTTCAGCAGCCTTGCGCGCCTTTTCCGCTTCCACAGCGAGCGCGCGCTGCTGCGTTTCCGCCGCGCTGCGCGCAGCATCGGCCTCTTGCTTCGCTCTCTCCGCAGCTTCCCTCTGCTGGGCAGCTTCCTGCGCCGCTCTCTGCGCTTCCGCTCGCATACGCTCAGCTTCAGCTTTCGCAGCTTCCGCCTGGGCCCGCGCCGCTTCAGCATCGGCGCGACGCCTCGCTTCCGAGTCCGCCAAAGCCTTCGCCTGCGCCTCGCGGGCCGCAGCCGCAGCCGCAGCCTCTTCTTCCGCACGCTTCTTTACCGCCATCACACGCGCTTCTTCCGCAGTCACGACAGCTTCACGCGCCGCACTTTCCACCGCGCTCTTACTTTGCTTGTGGGCGTATGCGGCTTCCGCAGCCTGCAACTGCTGGTCGGCTTTGCTCAAACTGGCGCCGGCGTACTTCTCCGCAGACGCGTTGCGCGCGATCCTGAGCGCGTTCCGGGCTTCAAACAGTGGACGCGGCGTCTTCTTGTCGATGCCGAAGATGGCGTTCTCAATCCGCGTCTGCGTGGCTGAATACGTTCCCCGCGCCAGCAGCTCGTACCTGGCTTCAATGTTCTCTTGCCGGATGCCGGCCGGTACCGTGTTCTCCATCACCACCACGTTGCCGGGCTGGCTTACGGCGAAGTATGGCTCAGCCGTCACGATCATGCCGAAGGTTGGCATGTCAGTAATAGCCTTCAGCTGGCTATTGCCGTGGTCGAGCACCAGCTCGCCCAGGTTCACCGCCCGTCCTTGGGGTGAAACCGCCCAAAGCACATAGGTCAGGTATTCCAGGCCGAAACGGGTGGGATCGTCCAGGGCCTCAAACTTGGCGTCGATTGCGAAGCTGCTTTTCTTGCCTTCGACTTTGGCTCTTCCTGAGGCATTGCCCATGAGCTCCGTGCCGCGAAAGTCAACTTCCACGGTGTCGCTGCGGAGACGGTAGTTCACGGCTTTGGTAGTGCGGGAAACGCTGCCCGCAGAAGTGGCTGAAGGCGGGTTCTGTCCGGCGGCGATTGCCGCGGCGAAACAAAGAAGAAGACAGACGACGAAGTGCTTTCTCATTTGGACCCTCACGTTTGGGTTTCTATGGCGTTGATTGCCACTACTTTATGCGGATTGAGCCTCTATGAAAAGGGGAAAATAGACAACGAAAGTGAATGGTACCTCGGCGGGTTGGGGGAGAGACTTACGATGGGTCGCAGGTTTTTCCGGCCAGTATAAAGCGGCCGGGTTTGCCGCTCGATCCAGGCGTCTCTACCGTGATTGTGCCTGTCTGGTCGGAAGTAAAGGTACAGCGGCCGGTTGTGCCGCTGCCCTCAGGCGAAGCCGTTAGCCTGTAGGCCTGTGAGGGAACTTGACCATCACCGAGAAGATCGAAGATATAGCCGCTCTTGAGGCCGCTGGTCAGGGCGTCATCCATAAGCAGGCAAGAGCTGGTTTTACTCGTGGTTTCGCAGTTGCTGCCGTGGCTCCCCAAATCCGGCAGGCTGCCCGCGTACCCTACCTGCGGATAAGCGTCGTAGTACATGGCTTCCGCGGTATGGATGGTGCGCATATTGGCGATTGCCGCCGCCTCATTGGCTTTCATGCGCGCACGAAGAACGTTGGCAACAGCAATGGCGGCGAGCACTAGAATCACCACCACGACGATCAGGGCTTCCACCAGAGAAAAGCCTCGCTGGCGCAGCGGGGGCGCAGGAAGTTGAAGTTGTCTCTTGGCCTGGGGCATGGAACGATGGTAAAAAGCTGCGCGTAGTTTACTCCGATAGGCACGGTCAAGCTTTCTAAATTGTTTCTTAGAGGCATCCGCCCGAACGATAAGGTGTTCCCCTTGCAATCCTCACGCTTGCATCCACGCATTTCTCGCATAAAAAAAGGGAGCCGTTGCCGGCTCCCTTTGATTGAACTCACGCTCTTGAAGAACTAGAACGTGACTTTGGCTCCCAACTGCACGTTGCGGGTGCCGTACTTCTTTACCTGCATCGTCGTTCCGGAGACATCGTTGTTGCTGGCGTTCAGAACGAAGTTGTGGTGGTTGAACAGGTTGTACATTTCGCCGCGGAGCTGCAGACCAAAACGCTCTGTCAGCTTCACCTGCTTGTAGATGCCCAGGTCGGCGTTCCACCAGCCCGGACCGCGGAACATGTTGCGTCCGGTCATGTTGGCTGGCCAGGCGCAGTTGGTTCCGGTTGAAATTGCCGTTGTACCCACCATGTTGACCGGGCAAGTCGGGAACTCGCCGGAGCACGTGACGGGGTCAAAGTAGCTTCCGGACTTGGTCGGACAATTCGAGTTCGGATTGAGACCAAAGAACGCAGACGCGGGAATGGTATACCAGTTGTAGAGGTTGGACGCTCCGGCAACTTTGGTGCTGGCGCCGGCGCTGCCGTCCACGCTGGTGATCGAGTTGGCGAACATACGCGGACAGCGCACGAACTTCTCGTTCGCGCAGTCGAAGATGGTGTACGGGGTTCCTGTCCTCGCAGTGAAGATGGGAGCCACGCTCCATCCGCCGAAGACCTGGCGGATCCAGGTATTCTGCGCGCTCTTCAGCCACGGAACATCCCAGATAGCGCTCGTCGTCAAACGATGACGAACGTCAAAGTCAGCATTGCCCTTGTCGAGCCCGGGGTTGAACGGATCTAGGTAACCCAGGTTGCTGTTGTTGGTGGACTCGCTGAACGTGGAGCTCAGGTTGTCAATCGCGTGCGACCAGGTGTAGTTCATGTTGAACTGGAGCCCGGTGTTGAACAGGTTGCGCGACTGCAGGCGGGCATTCATCGCGTTGTAGCGGGAGAAGCCGTTCGCGCCGCGGTAGTTCAGGTTGCCATACTGCGGATCGAGACGATTGGTTACAAGATCTCCTTTGTAGACAGTGCCTGACCCGTTCTGATTAATGTTGGCGATGTCATAGAGATGGATACCGTTGGATCCGGTGTAGTCCACTCCGACCAGGGTGTTCTTGGCCACTTCGTGTTCCACCGTCAAGCTCCAGAACTCGGCGTACGCAGTGGGAATGTTGGGATCAACGATGCGGCCGGTGGAGCGAGGCAGCTGCTTGGAGCCCGCGCCTGCCAACGGTCCGGCATTATTGGGGGAGATGGGGATGGGTGATCCCAAGTCGGCCGGCGTCAGAAGAAGCACAAAGTAATTCGGCGGGTTCTGGATCACGTTGAAGGTCACGTTGCCGAAGTTACGCTCGTAGCTGATGCCATAGCCGCCACGGACGCTGGTCTTGTGGTCCCCGAACGGGTCCCAGGCAAAGCCAACGCGCGGCGCAAACTTGCTGCTGGGCTTCCACAGCTCGCCGATTGGGCTGTTGGGGGCAAGCTGCATGCTTCCATTGCGGATCCGGTCGAAGAACGTCGCGCCAGAACCGAAGTAGAAGTTGGAGTCAAGCATGGGATTGGCGTTGTGCTGGGTGCCAAAGTACTCCCAGCGCAGTCCGGCATTGATGGTCAACCGCGGAATCAGCTTCCAGGAATCCTGCGCGTACAGGGAAGCGTCGTTGTAGCGGTTGTTGCGGTTGAAGGCCGGGGCTCCCACCGGCAGGTTGACGGTGCAAGCAGCCAGCAGAGCAGGGTCCGTGGTGATGGCGCCCGTGGTCAGATCGCGTACGCATGGGTACTTGCCCTGCGGGTTGACCGCGGCCTGGAAGTCGTTCAGGGTGCCGGTCACGAAGTTGTTGAAGCCCGTGACCTTGTTGCCGCCGGATAGGTCTTCCACCGCTTCTTCAAAGGCACCAAACACCCGGTTGTCACGCATGTGGACGTAAGCTCCGCCAAAGCGGAACTGGTGTTTGCCCCTGGTCCAGCTCAGGTCTTGCGAAAGCTGGTAGAGGTTCTGCGGGCCGCCGAAGGGAATGGCGTTACCCGGAGATTCCGCCGAGTATCCCGGCAGGTCCACCGTGGTGCCGAGCACCTTGAGAGGCGTGGTCCCGGTGAAGTACATGGTGGGCCCAACCGGAGCGGTGCCCAGAGGCTGGAAGTTGAAGAAGCGGTTGTAGGTGACCTTGGACGTGCTCACGATGCTGGGTGAGAACACATGGGTCACGGAAACCAGAGCGTTGTGGTTCTGCTGTGAAGCCCCGGTGTCATACCCGGCGTACGGGCTGTTGTTGTTGGAACCCACCATGTCGTTTTCGCTGGAATAGGCATAGCGGGCATACATGTTGGTGTTGGTGGTGAAGTTATAGTCGAACCGGTTCACCATGGAATAGGTGTTCTGCGGGATACCCGCGCCGGCATCGCTGGGGACAGCGTAGCTGACCTTGTCGAACACCGGAGTGGTTCCGGGGAGAGAAAAGAAAGCCCCCGTGGCCACGTGAGTAGGATCAATAGCGTTCACTACTTGCGCCTGCGTGATCACGCCCAGCGACGTCAGGTTCGAGCGGCGTGCACCCAACGCGGTGAAGAAGTTCTGCGTGTTGGCGTTC
>DATFXI010000049.1:0-61631 GCA_035316085.1 Candidatus Angelobacter sp. | reverse complement strand
ACGGTTAGAAAGGAGGAGGGACAATGAATCATTGGATGTGGCCGGTATCTCTAGTTGGCATTCTTAGCACAGCAGTGGTGTGTGGTACGGATATGTTCTTTTTGACTATCGGCCGTCCCGCGCTCAGACTGGCTTCACCATCTGCCGGAGCCGAAGTCATGGGATTTCTCCACATGTTCGCCGATGCGCGGATGCCGATCTGGGGCGTCTCGGCAATCTTGTCCAACTTCTTGCTGGTCGTGTTAAGCAGGAATGGACAGCGCTGGTTCTATCTCGCATCGCTATTAATGCTGATTCTGTTCGTCGTTGTCTATGCTCGCTTGTCAAAACCAATTAATCGGCTTCAAACCGAAGCGGCAAGAACCGGAGAAAGACTCAACAATGCGCGAGAGCTACAGGCGTCGTGGGATAGATCGGTAATGATCCGTGTTCCGCTGCTCGTAATGTCCCTGCTTGCCCAGTGCCTCGTGTTGCTAGGGGCTTAGGCGTATGAAGGTGACGGGGACACGCACGGTTGGCTGAAGGTGGATCCCGAATTTGAGAATCTCTTGAATGCAGGAAACAAAAGTTCCGAGGGCGGCAACCTGGCCCCATTCCGGGACCTTCGCAGACCCCTTGAGTGGGTTTTACGCGCCTTCGCCGTAAACGCCATGGCTTTTGACAGCTACTAAATGGCTGGGGGTTTCGGCGTATTCGATACTCCTCAGTTCTTCGCCGTGACGGCGATGAATCGAGGGACGCTGATGCAGGTAGTGGGTCAGTGAAACTGACCCACTACTGCAAGTTGTCGATCGTTGCTCGAAGCAACGATTTTCTAACTTCCAGGCCTTCTCCTCATTGTCTGTTCTGTGTCTTGTCCTCCTCCGGTTTCAACGCTGATGGTCTTCGTCGCGATCGCCTTCCTGGCCACGACCACGGTCGAAGTTAAACATGTCGAACAGATCGCCGATGGCCGGCATGTTGCGCGGCACGTAGGCGTGATCATCGTCGTGTTTCGGGTTGGGCAGATTGTCGCGGCTGCGGTCACTCAGCGTGGTACCAAGCTTCCAGTTCCGTTCAACGAATTTCACGAAAGAGGAATGCTCGTTATAGACGTGGCTGATATGGCCGCCAGTGGAGAAGGGCGAAACTGCGATCATGGGAATGCGAGGACCGGTGCCGAAAAAATCCACCGGCTGGATGAAGCCTGAGTCGTAGTAGCCGCCGCCTTCGTCCACGGTAACGAAGATTGCGGTCTCGGCCCATTGCTCCTTGTTGCTTTGCGCCAGTTCAATGATGTTCTTGGTGAAAGCTTCAAAGAGGCCCCACTTGGAAGAGGCAGGATGTCCGTCCAGCAGCCCGTCGGGTTTCACATACGAGACGGCGGGGAGAGTGCCGCCGGTGAGATCGGTAAACAGATCGGTCACATCCAGCATGTGATCCGCGACCATGCTGGGATAGTTGGCTTGGTACTCAAACGGATTGCAGATATTGCAATAGGCTGATAGCGCGCCCGTTCCCGAGGTATTGAAACCGCCGCCATAATATTTCCACGGGATGTTGTGAGCGCTGAGCACGTCGCCGATACTGCGTTGCATCGTCGGCGGGACGATAAGGCCGGTCCGGGGCAGTCCTTTCGGCGTGAACGCGGGATTGACGTTTACCGCCTGCCAATACTGTCCCGGTCCGCACTTGGTGTCGAGCGCGTACGGCAAGGAATTCAGATAGTTGGTTATGGCAGCGATGCCCGGCTGGCTCAGGTCGTTACAGTTGAACCACTGCGCCCGCCTTGTGTAGAGGTTGAGGGTTCCAGTCTGAGGATCGGGATTGTAGATGCGGTTTGCGGGCGGAGTTGCGGGGTTGCCGTTGCCATCGCTGAAGAAAACCTGATCGGCGAAGCCCAGCGGCTCGCTGTCCGGACCGGTGCCACCCATGACCGGCTGGTGATAGTTGTCGCTCATGGTGTACTGGTCAGCGAGCGACTTAAATAGCGGAGCATCGCCGTTCTGCATGTTGAAGAATGCCATGGTCTGGCCGGTGTCATGGGGTGTGCCGTTCAGGGGCGTGTTGAAAGTGGTTGTAATCGCAGACTGCAAATCGTGCAGGCACCCTGTGGGGTTGCGCTTCGAGACGTGCTCGGCATCGATCGCACAATCCATCTGCTGATACATCTGGAAGTACTGATGGATGGTGTCGCCCGTAAAGGCATCGAAGGGCATGTTCGGGCCGGTCATCTGGAACGGCCCCGGCGGCAGGTTGTTGACATTGGCGATGCGGACATCGGGACCGAGCGTGACGTTCAAACCCGTGCCGCCCGTGCCCAGGAGGAATTCGTCAGCGGCCGCCAGGCCAGGATCGACCAGACCCAAGTAAGGCGACACCGTGCCAACGCCAGCCAGATCAGGCGCCGGCAGCGTAGCGTAGAGTTGCTTTTGTGCCATATCGGCACTGATGAAGAATTCGCCGCCGTTCGGAGGCGCCACAATCTGGAATTGGTGCGCCTTGGCGAAATTCGGGCCCGGCGTACCGTCCTCATTGATAATGCGCTCAGAGAGAAGGTTCAACACCTTCTCGTTCCTGTGTGTTGGCTCGTACGTTGCGAAGAGATGATCGAAGCTGCGATTTTCGCCCACGATGATAATCACGTGCTTGATGGGCGAAGCCGTAGGAATTTTGTCGACGGCTTTGTCCGGATCGGATTGTGCCTGGGCCAGCGTCCCAAGGCCAAGAACCGACGCGACAAACATCGATGTGAAAAGGGGTTTTGCTTGCCATTTGCTTTTATCAGTGAGAGGCATACGTTCTCCTAGACTGAAAATCAACCTGGCGAAGTCTAACGGCGGACCATGACATTTTTTATTTCGCGACCAACAAGATTGAGTGAAATTTTGGTTATCCTTTGCGAGCATTTGTCGCACCTGTTTCCGACACTTGCTGCTCACCTTCGAGATCGGTGAGACAATCAGCGCGAGAAATTGCGCGTTGCCAGCGCAACTTCTTGGGTTAACTTTTTGATCTTTACACTGAACTGGGCATAAGCCGCGGCGGCGGGCTGACCGCAGTGACGCTGTTGGCGTTCGCGTTCCTCGGACGAAGAACAGCCTTCAAAGAAAAAACCGATCTCGCGGGCATCGCCAAAGCGTCGTGAGTTCCAAACAACATTAAGGCGCTGAAAAAGCAAGCATTGCTAATTGAAAGCGTTTCGGTGTTATTTTTCCTTCTCGCGCTCACGGAGCTTTCTCACGATAAATTCGGCGTACCACGACGGCCAATTGTCGTCTCTATGACCAAGCTTTTGCTCGTACTCACCGTGGGCCTTTTCCGCCTCTCGTAATGATTTCTCGAGATCCTCTTTAGTGAGATCCATAAGGGTTTCCTCTTACCATTTTCAACGCGCGCTGCTTCCGTTCATCAGATGCAATCAACTCACTCTGTCCATGGATTTTCAAGATTTATCAATCACGGCGAATATCGCGGGAAGTTTTTACACCTGAACCCCCGTAAAGAGACACATGGCCGGAAGGGGGCACCTTTGACAGAGATGCTAACTGCCCGGACCCAAGATCGTGGAGCAGACCTTGGATTCGGGGTTGGACTGTTGTTTTGTGCCAGGCGCGCCTGCCGGGCGAACAAACCGCTGTGAACTTCCTAACGACAGCGAAGGTTGCCGTCGTCGTTTTCAATTTGCCCGCGACAGTCGTTGTAATGCCGCAAGCTTGTGTTGCGCCAAGTGCCGTCCTTCTTCTGACAGGTTGCGATCAGCGTGTCTGCATCAACGCGCATGTCGCGGCAAGTCTCCTGGTAGGTCCCCGAGGGCACACTGCCCGGCGGCGTACCGCCGACGCAGCGAAGGTTCCCATCATCGTTGACGACCGAGCCGCTGCAGGAGCGGTAGTCGAACCAGGTGTTGGTCCAGCTCCCGTCATTTCGCTGGCATGTGGCGTCAAGACGGTAGTTGTTGCTGCGGATGTCGCGGCAAGTCTGCTGGTAATCGCCCGGGGGCAGGCCCTGTGATGTGCCGCTGGCGCAGCGAAGGTTTCCGTTGTCGTTGACAATCGAACCGCAAGAGCGGTAGTCGAGCCATGTGTTATTCCAGCTCCCGTCACTTCTTTGGCAACTGGCGTCCAAACGGTAGTTGTTGCTGCGGATGTCGCGGCAGGTCTGCTGGTAGTCGCCGGGAGGGAGCCCTCCGGTTTGAGCCCGCAGTATTCCGCCTGCAAGAACCACGGCTAGCGCAACGATGATCAATCCACGCATCGGTTCCTCCTTCGGGTGTGGGGAGGCACCCTGGTTTTTTCGAAGAGGCTTATCCTGTTAGATTCTGGGCCTTTTTTTGGAGTTGGGCGGAGACTCGTGCGGAAAGAAACCTAAGTGAAGCTGACGGCGGCTTCTTCACGGCAGCTCTCGTCGGACGCAAAAGCAGCCCCTCGCGAGGCTGTCTTCTGCAAACGTTCGGCGCCTGATCCCGCTACTGGCAGCGCAGGTTGCCGTCGTCGTTCACAATTGGTCCATTGCAGGAGCGGGTATCGATGGAAGTGTTCTGCCAGGTACCGTCCTTTTTCTGGCAGCTGGCGTTCAACTGTGGGCCGTTGTTGCGGATGTTGCGGCAGGTCTGCTGGTAATCGCCCTGCGGCACGCCCGCTTGCCGCCCGGTGTTGCTGCTACAGCGGAGCTGGCCGTCGTCGTTCGTGATTGTTCCTTGACAGTTGCGGTAATCGAGCGACGTGTTGCGCCACTGGCCGCTTCGATTCTGGCACTTGGCGTTCAACTGCGATCCATTGTCGCGAATGTCGCGGCAGGTTTGCTGGTAATTGCCGGGAGGAAGCGAGGTTTGCGCCACGCCCGCTGTTCCCAAAATTCCGACCACTAAAGCCACCGCTAGTGCAGACAGGATTGAGGTACGCATAAGTTTCTCCTATGTTTTGGCGAAGAGGCTTATTTCCGGTTAGATTCTGGGCCGTTTTCTTGAGTTGGCGCAGGGATGTTCATGGCGAGAAAGAGACGTGAGTGAAAGTGAAAACCCCTGGTAGTTTTTTGGTTCAGAGCTTTCGCGAAAGGCAGGCGTTGAGGCAAAGCCAGTTCCGCAGGGCTGCCTTTGCCAATGTTCCGCCAGACGACCGACTATATGCAGTGCAAGTTGCCGTCTATATTGACGATTTGGCCGCCGCAAGAGTTTGCGTTTTTCAAGCGAGTATCTTTCCAGCTGCCGTCCTTCTTTTGACAGCTTGCCACCAAGTCGCTGTCTTCGACGTGGATGTTCTGGCAACTCTTCTGGTAGTCGCCCGGCGGCAAAGCCTGGGTCGGACCCTGCCAACCGCCGCCATAGGTGCCGCCACTGGCGCAACGGAGCTGGCCGTCGTCATTCACAATGCCTCCAGCGCAGGTGCTGCTATCAATCGAAGTATCCCGCCAGTGGCCGTCCTTTTTCTGGCAACTGGCAATCAACTGCGAGCCGTTGGTGCGGGCGTTGCGACAGGTTTGCTGGTAGCTGCCGGGAGGAAGCCCGCCGGTTTGCGCCACGGCCGCCGTTCCCGGAATTCCAACCAGGCACGCCACGGCCAGTGCAGACAGCATTGAGCTACGCATAAAGAAGTCCTCCTTCGGGTATCGAAGTTCACTCGTGTTCCCTTGTAACGGTGATCTTTCCGGTTAGATTCCCGGTGGTTTTCTAGAGTTGGGTCAGGACGGAAAGACAGCTTCGCCGGCCGAAACGGATGTGTGTTGTCGGTGCCGGTCTTGAGAGCAACTGTCGTTTGGCACGGAGGAGTGGGACGCGATTTCCATCCCAGAAACACGCCTCACTCCTTGTGCTCACTGAGAGCGCTCGAAGTCTTTTGCGGCCGATCTATTCGCAGCGCAAGTGGCCGTTGTCGTTTTCGATTCGCCCACGACAATAGTTGAAGTTCTTCAAGGTGGAGTCGTGCCACCCGCCATTTCGCTTCTGGCAGGTTGCCGTCAGGCGGTTGCCGTCAACGCGGATATTCCGGCACGTCTGCTGGTAGCTGCCCGGGGGCACGCCGCCGCCACGCCATCGGTCGCTGTAGCCCTCATTGACGCAGCGGAGGTGGCCGTCGTCGTTGACGATGGATCCCCGGCAATAGCGGTAGTCGAGCGAGGTATTACGCCAGTCGCCGTTTCGCTTCTGGCAAGTCGCATCCAGACGGTAGCCGTTGGCGCGCATGTTGCGGCAGGTTTGCTGGTAGCTTCCGTAGGGAAGACCGCTGCCCTGCCACTGCGGGGCCACGCCCCAATCATTTCCCGTCAGGACGCTCCGGATCGCACCCGAGGCGCCGGGTTGGGCCGCGCTCATCGTTCCCAGGGCCCCGACCAGCAGAAATGCAACTAGCGCAGACATAGCAAAGCCACGCATAGACTCCTCCTTGGTAGCGGAATCGAGTAGACCCTAATTTTGGAAAGTGCTCTGTCCAGAGTAGATGCTGAACCGGGCTCAAGAGTTGCGTAGCCGGCCGGGGCCGAGGTCAGTAGCGGATACCAAAAGTCACGGTTAGAAACCGCGCGTTGATGTTCTTGAAGGGAGCGTAGTGATACCGCGACTCAGCATAGAACCGGTAAGGGGCGTCGCCCACCCTGGCCGTAATTCCCAGCCCGGCGTTCCCGCCCCAGGCGCTGGCGGAGGAGTCAATGATGGTCTGGTTGCTGACCACGACACCCGAGCTGCAGGTAAAGCCCCACCACAACCAAACTGGGGTACAGGTGGTAGCGGTGCCGGAGACAACGGCCTTGGAGAGATCGGTGTTGCGGTGGTACCAGCCGCCGCCGCCGATGACATATCCTCCGTAAGTTTTTCCACGAAGCTCGAAGCGGTAATTTCCGGTCAAGGCAAACAGGTCGGTGGTGGCGCTAAAGCCGGCGACCTGCGCGGCCGCGGCACGCAGCGGAGATATCAGCCCGTCATCGGGATAGAGCCGGTTCCACATGAACTCGCCGACAAAGCCATTCTTGCGGTTGAAGTTGAAGCCGACGCCAGTGTTAAGGCCCCACGCCGTATCCACAACCTGCCCGGTCGTACCCAAGGGAACGCCCACGGTGAAGCCGAGATTGCTGTTGATTTTGGGGTTATCGTCGGGTTCACCGTTGTATTGGGCACGGAGGGGCACCACACAAGCCGCCACCAGCAAGGCAACGCCGAGGAGAATTCTCTTACTGCGCATCATTTTCACCTAGGTGCAACCACAGGCAGACAAGTGCCGCCTTCGTACTCTGGATGCGCTCGCGCGAGAGCAGGATGTCAGGCGGAGTCAGCGTTCAGCCGCCACTTGGGGCCTGGCCAAATCAATCAACTTCTCGCCCACGGACATGAGTTGGTACTTGAAACAGCTCACCGCGAAAAGCGTCAGGGCCAGCACCGCAAGTTTCCACGGAATCCGGGGCGACTCGCGAAAGTGGTCGAACAGGACAACTGTGGTCACAGCAGCCGCAAAGAACAAGCTGAACTCTCCGATGGCAATCAGCGTGTGGCCGAGCAGGCTATTGCTGCGGAACCGCAGACGTTGCTTCAAGGCGTGGGCCGGCCAGTACGCCGCTTGCATGGCTCCGATTGCGACGAGCGAAACTCCAAATTGCCTGGGCAACGTTGCGATTGTTCCGGTTGAAATCAAACGGTGGTACGTGGGACCCCATGTCCAAATGAGGACGTAGGACCCCGCCGCCTGCGTTGCCAGCAAAAACCAGAAGAGAATGTGGTCCCTTGATCGCTCTATGTTGTCAGCGCAGAAGTGCCCCCAGCAGCGCCAGAATGCCAAGCAAAAAGATGGACGCTGCAGTTGTGCCCGCGACTGAAACCGCAGGCAGGCTGGGGCATTGCTGGCGCAACGTCTTCACTGCCCGGCCCTGCTGCACGCTGGAGAAAGCTAACGCCACCAGCCCGATGACAATCATCAAAACGCCCACCGTCGGAGGATCGAGCAGTGTCGCGTGCGCGCCCTGCTTCTCGCGCACCAGGTCAAAGAACTTGGCGATGGTAAAGCCGAACGAGATCATCCCCAAGGCAGTTCGCACCCACGACATCCGTGTGTTCTCGTGCGCGAGATACGCGTTTTCGTAAGCCAGCCGGGTAGAGATGTCCATCGGAATATCGGCCTTTTCGCGGGTTGGGTCGTCGCTCACGCTCATGGACGCGCTTGCCTCCAGCGGGCCAGCCGGTTGACGATCGGGCGCACCAGCGAATACGGGATCAGAGCCAGCGTCGCAGCCACAATAAGCGCCTCCCCCGGGTAAAAAGCGCGCAGCACGAGGCCTTGATACACCGCGTCCAGGGCCACCGCAAAAACAAAGACCTTGCTGGTGTCCTTCCAGCTCTGCCGCAGCATGCCGCGCCGCTCCTCGGGATGGAAGATCAAGGTCCACAGCAAGGGTGGCCTGTTGGCCCGCGCATCGAGGACTCCAGCGCGAATGCCCAGAATGCAGGCGGTCAGCGGCTGGAGAATCAGCCGGAAATTCATGGGCCCTTCGACCCGGCCGATCAGGTCGGTCCAAACGCGGGTGAAGAAGTCATGCATGGGCAACCGAACCTTGCTCTCACCGAAGATTCGGGCTTAGAACGCTTGCTCTTTTCGATTCGGAGCAGTCCAGACGAGTTGTGCGAGGGGACTGGCTGGCTCGTAAGAGCCTGCCCGAACACACGATGGAGCCCCACTTACCGCGTGTGCAGGTTGCGGCAAAGGAGGCGGAGACTATTCCTTGGGTTTCAGCTCGCGCAGGATTTCTTCCACAAGCTCCGGCTTCAGTCGCTCCATCACGCGATGTACCGCTTGCGCGATATTGTGATGATCGGATTCAACGCCGGCCCCGGCAGCGGCACTTGCTACTAGAGGTACAGCAGCTTCTACCGACGCCGCCATGGCTTGGGCCGCGCCAAACGTTTCGTTCCGATGAGTGGCTTCCGGAGCGGGTGGAGGAACTGGCTCGTGGGCAACGGGCAGAGAACCGATGTCGGCTGCTGCGACAGAGTCTGCCGCCGGAGCGGGTCCGGTATATGCATCTGGCGGATGGTAATCGAACGGCGGCGCTGCTGCCTGCGCTTCGGAATGTACCCGAGCGGCGTTAACCGCTTCTGCCGGCGCAGATTCCATCACCGCCGACGGAGTTCCGAAGTGGCTTGAAGATACGGATTCCGGTTCGGACACTGCTTTCGCACCAGAAACAGTGGGCTCCTGGCTTGGTCCGCTCTCCGCGGCGCTGCTGTAGGCCGACATGGCCGCGGCAACGCGCGCTTCAAAGTCTGAGTCGGACACCGCAGTTTTTTCCGCCTCGATGTCTTCGTCTTCGATCCTGTTTGCCTCAGTAACCGCAGGTTCTTCGAAGTGCGCAACGGCTGGATCGTTAGCTGCTGTTGCGGGAGGGGCGCTGGCCATAGCCTCCGCAAAGCTTGGCATGGGAATTTCAGCGGGCCCCGACGGCGGCGCTACCGTTGCCGCTGCAGCCGGACGCTCACGTTCCTCTTCCTCATACGTCGGAATCAACCCGGGCTCGCGAGCATCGGCGATTGTGCTGCGCGTCTGCTCGGCCGCACTCTCCTGAAGCGCTGGATCGCGGGGAATCTCGATTTCACCCGTTGGCGGCGCGGCTGTGGGAACAACCTCTGCCGGTGCCGCAGCTTCTTCTTGCTCGTGATAGACGGGGATCTGCAGCATCGGCCTCGCGCCGGCTTCCGTCTTCTTCGCGTCGTTGGCGGCGGGAACAGCAGCGGAAAAAGGTTCGGCCTCGCCATCAATCTGCTCTCGCCAGGAGACTGGAACGCCATATTCGGGGATCGGATTCCGGATGGGCGTCGGCTCCGGCGGTGTTTCCGGCATGACTGGCGGCGCGCTTTCGCGCATGACCGGCGGCGCGCTGAAATTGTTCATCGCATGCGCAGGATCTGTTCCCAGCAGGTCGCTGAAGGCTGAGCTGGTGGCCATGTGGTCAGGCACGTCCACGGTCGCTTGCTGTGGGGTGGCGATGATAGGGTCCGGATGCTCCATAGCCAACTCGTCGGGAGCGCTCTCAGAAAAACGTTCCGCCGTCACCGGCTCCGGCACCAATGGTTCCTGGCCAATGCGCTCTTCAAACTTTTTGACAATCGCCAGCAGATCGCTGGCCTCAAATGGCTTTACGATGACACCGTCAGCACGGACGCGGCTGGTTTCTTCCGGTTTGTACGGCTCCATCTTCCCGACCGTGAGCAGCACCGGTGTCTTCAGTGTAGCCACGGAGCCGCGCACTTTTTCGCAGACTTCCAGGCCGCTGTAGCCAGGCATGTAGACATCCAGAATGATGATGTCCGGTTTTTGCTCCGCGATTTTTTTCACCGCGGCAGCGCCGTTGCTCACCGCTACGACTTCATATCCGGCGTCGGTGAGGATTTTGCGCCCCATATTTTGGGCGGTCACACTGTCATCGGCAAATAGGATTCTTAGCGACACGTCGTTACACTACCTTTTGAGGCAGGAATCGAGGACAACTTACTGACAATTATGCGTCAAGTCAATGGAAAGACCACCTCAGTATCTAGTGAGGTATATCTCTTACCCGCTCAAAGGTATTAGCCCTCTGGTTTCGCGGAGCACGAGTTAGAAAGGAATGATTTTGCGGAGCCCTTTTTTGCCTTTTTTCTTGCTGCTCGAGTCCTGCTTGCTTTCGCTCGAGTTGGACGGCGTGGCCTGAGAGTTGTCAGACGTTGCGTCAGTAGAAGATTTCACTTCGTTGACCTGGGCCGGAGCTGTCGGTGGCTGTGTGCCGTCGCCGGAGGGCGCGCTGCCGGCGCTGTCGGATCCCGAGGGCGGGTTGGCGCCGCTGGTTGTCGCCGCCCCGCCGGTGGTCGACGTTGAGTTGCCGCTGCCAGGCGCTGGCTGGTTGGGCCCAGGAGCCGTCCCGGAACCCGCCGTCGCCGACTCAAGGCTCAGTTTCTGCGTGCTTAGAGTCGCCTGGACGATCTGCGTGTTCAGGTCCTGCACCATCTTGGCCGCGCTGGTGATTTCTTCATCCTTCAAGTTTGGCTCGCCTACACCAGTCGCACGGGCCACGTTGGGATGCTTTTTGAAATTCCCCATGGCCTTTTTCGTGATGCCGATCGATCCCCGGCTCTGCTCCTCAGCCTTGTTTGCGGCCATGGCTTCAGCCGTGGGCGTGGGCACCGGCGCGTTCAGGGCCTGCAGGCGACGGCGCGCGTCATTGGCCCGATCCATCGCCGGATAGCGCGTGATAATGCGCGAATAGGCCTCAATTGCGCTCTGCTGGAATTGCCCCGCCAGCTTTTCCTTCAAGGCTGGGTTGAAGTTCTGCTTGCGAATAGCGTTGGCTTCTCGTTCGTACAACCCGCCCAGTTCAAACAGAGCTTCGTCAATACCGCTGTACAAAGGATAGGAATCAATCAACGACTTCAGGCGGGCCTGCGCGGCGGCGATGTTATCGCGCAGATAGTAGAAGTGCGCGATGCGGTATTGGCGGTCCGCCAGCACTTCCTGGACTTCACGCAGCTTCTGCTTGGCTGCGGGCACCAGCGGGCTTTCCGGGTACTGTTGGATCAGGATCTTGTATTCCTCTGCCGCGCGCATGCCCTCGGAATAATCACGGTCCGGCTTTTCCATCTGCCGGTAGTGGATGGTCGCCACTTTCATTTGCGCTTCTGAAGCTTCCGGCATGTTCGGAAAGAAAGTCTGGAAATCCTTATACTCCACCTCGGCCTGCTTCCAGGCCGCGCTGCCGCCCTCGGCGTACCAGGAGTCACCTACCGCCAGCTTGGCGCGCGCGATGTACTCGGAGTCGGGGTAGGCGTTGATGAGCGTCTCCAACAGCGTGCGCGCTTCCTGATCATGACCATGCTTCATCGATTCCATGGCGCGGTCGTAGAGCGTTTTGTCCGGCTGCTTGGAATCGATGTTGGCCATCGGGTTCTGGACTTTGTGATGGCAGCCAGCGAGAAGAAGCCCGCTGGCCAGCGCGACGCATGTGATGGTTTGACGTAACATTTCCTACCTCAGAATTCTTTCTCGCAAGCTCTTAGACCCTTTGCAGGGCGGCTTCCGTTGCCAGCTTGAGCAGGCGCTGCGTGTTGTCCCTGGGATTCCCCTGGCCGAAGACGGCGTTGCCAGCCACTAGGATTTCCACCCCGGCGCGCACGGCATCCGTAATGGTCTCGGCTGTGATGCCGCCGTCAATCTCGATTCGAAACGTGGCCCGCCGCGTGGCTCGCATTGTCACCAGCTTGCGCACCTTGTCGAGCGTGAAGGGAATGAACTTCTGTCCCCCGAAACCCGGGTTCACCGACATCACCAGCACATGGTCCACCATGTCCAGGATTTCTTCCAGCATCTCTACCGGCGTGGCGGGATTAATGACCACGCCCGCCCTGGCGCCATGGTTGGCGATCAGTTCCAGCGTGCGGTGCAGGTGCACGCAGGCTTCCTGATGCACGGAAATCCAGTCCGCTCCCGCATCTACAAACGCGGGGATATACAGGTCTGGGTTTTCGATCATCAGGTGCACGTCGAGCGGCAGCCTGGTGACTTTGCGCAGGCAGGCTACCACCGGAGGGCCAATGGTGATGTTGGGAACAAAGTGGCCGTCCATCACGTCAACATGCAAGAGGGTCGCTCCCCCGTCGGCAACGGCTTGGACGTCGTCGGCCAGGTGAGCAAAATCCGCTGACAAAATGGAAGGCGCTATTTCAATCAATGCGATTGTCTCTTCGGCGAAGTTAGCTTGATTTTAGCACGCGGAGCAGCTGCTCCTGACCGCGGAAACACCGGAAATTCAAGGGTTCATCCGTGTTCCCATGGCGCCCGACCTTAACTCTTCTACCCGAAGCAGTGTTAAGTAAGCCACACTACTCCTTACATTCTGAACGCTCCCCGGGGCAAATCTTGCGCGCCAAAAACCACCGGGAGGAGGCTACCTGTCGAGGCGGAGAAAAGCAACCCAAAACAGAGCCGCTGGCTTCCAATCTCAGAGCAGCCCAAGCCACTAAGCGTTGCCAGGGAAGAATGCCACCGCCGGAGGCGGCTGGTATCCGGTCGCAAGAGGTGCAGGGCTTAGGCGCTCGAGTGGCAGAAACTAGAAAGTTTTACCGCGCGGAAACCGCCCGTCGCTCAACCAGGCGCGAGCGGATATAAAGAGGCCTCGGCTTTCCGTGATCGCTGATCGTTGATCGGTGCCGGATGATTCGAACATCGGGCAGGCGAAACAGGTCCTGAATCGGAGAGTGAGGCCTTTTTTAGCATCCCTCGCTTCGCTCGGGATTGCGCAGGATGATGTTCCCACCCAGCCTCCCCACGTTATAGTGTCCCCATGCCTCTGGTCGAAATACGCAACCTGGTAAAAGTCTATCCCGCCAGTGAAGGCGTGTTCGGTAACAGTGGCTCGCATCGTGAAGTCCGCGCTGTGAACGGCGTATCGCTCGACATCCACGCCGGCGAAACGCTGGGCCTGGTGGGTGAATCCGGCTGCGGCAAAACCACATTGGGTCGCATGATTCTGCGCCTGATCGAACCCACCTCCGGCAGCGTGAGTTTCAATGGCCGCGACGTGCTTGCCGCTTCGGGAAGTGAGCTGCGCCGCCTGCGCCGGGATATGCAGATCATCTTTCAAGATCCCTTCGCATCGCTCAACCCGCGCATGAGGGTGGCGGAGATCGTCAGCGAGCCGCTGCTGATCCACGCCAATGGCGCGCGCCCGTCAAGGTCCAAACTGCGCGAGTCAGCGGAAGAGATGTTGCGGGCCGTCGGGCTGGCGGAGACTGCGCTCGACCGCTACCCACACGAGTTTTCCGGCGGGCAACGCCAGCGCATTGGCATTGCCCGCGCTCTGGTCCTGCGGCCCAAGTTCGTGGTGTGCGATGAGCCGGTCTCGGCGCTCGACGTGAGTGTGGGCGCCCAGATCGTGAACCTGCTCAAGGATCTGCAGCGTCGGTTCGGTCTGACCTTCCTCTTTATTTCTCACTCCATGCCGGTGGTGCGCTACCTGAGCGACCGCATCGCCGTGATGCGCCGCGGGGAAATCGTGGAGTTCGGTGCTTGCGAGCAAATTACTTCGACACCCGCGCACGAATACACGCGCACGCTGCTCGAAGCCACACCTGAACCGCTACGATGATTACTTTACGGCTTTGCCCAGGAAGCGAATGCGTCCATTCACGGAGCGGTGACCCTGGCCGAAGAAAGCCAGGAACGTAGGCGAATTGATGTTGTTGTCCACCGCCGTAGGATTTTCGCGGTCGGTGACGTTGTCCACACCGATCCGCGCCGCCCAGCGGTATCCCTTGAAATTGAATTTCCGTTCCAGTGCGATGTTCAAGGTATAGAAGTCCGGGAAACGGAAACGGCCCGGCGTCGATACCAGCACGCCGAACTGGTTGATGGTGGAGAACGGAAACCCCGAACGCCAGATGGTGGAGTAGGCAAGGTCGAACTTCTTCAGCTTCCAGAACAGAGGGGTCGAGCCCCAAGACTGCAGGAGATTCGGCGCATCCCAAGGCAACGGGCCGGGCTGCTGGTTGCCAACAATGAAGTTATCCAGAGAGAAATCCACCGTCTGATTCGAACGGGCGCTGGAACGCATGTAGGACAGCATGAACGGATAGCCCCGTTTGAACTCTTTGCGCAGAGTGATCTGAACGCCGTCAAAGTGATTCTGCCGCGTGGGCTCGAGCAGAAAGCTGCCGCTGGGCTGGTTGATATAGGCCCAATCATTCTGGCCATGCCGGCGCACGTATTCCGCCTTGAGGTAGATGTTCTGAGGGAGGCGAGTTTCCACGCCCGCGCTCCAGTTCAGATAGCGGGGCATGGCCAGGAGGCTGGGGTTCACGATGAAGGAACTCTGAATCGTCATCGCGGCCGGGGCAAAGAAAACGTCGGTCAGCGACCCTTGCGACGCCTGGCTGACCAGAACCAGGTTGGTTCGGTCGTAATACACCCCGACGCCGGCGCTCAGCTTGGTTTCCGTCCGACGGTGAAGAAGAATACTTCCCGCCAAACGCGGTGAGAACATGTTCCGCCCCAGATAACTGTCGCGGTCCCAGCGCGCGCCACCTTCGACCACCAGACGTTCCAGGGCCGACCAGCGGTCCTGAATGTAAGCGCTGGATTCGAGGGTGCTCAAGCTAAAGGCCGGAACATTCTGGAACGTGATCTCGCGCAGGAGAGTGTTACTCGCGTCAACGAACTCGATGGGGCCGCGATGCACCAGATCGCGAAAGATCACGCGGTCCACCCGCCCGCCGACGGTGATCTGGTGCGTGCCACCGTGCCGCCACGGCTTGAGATACAGGTTGGTAAAGGCCTGGGTGCGTTGCGAGGCATTCTGTATGGTTTCAAAAAAGTTTCCCGTCCGCCCGGTCGGCGTCAACATATAGGGAGCAAAACCCTTGGGGACAGAATCCGTCTTGTTCCAGTGCAAGCCGGCGCCAAACTCCAGCAGGGTGCCTTGCGCGATGGTGATCTGGTCTTTCACAGTTGCCAGGTAAAGATTGGACTGCACGTTGCTGGATACCGAAACCGGATCGAACGTGGTGATGCCGGCATTGTCGGAATCGAAAGGGTTCCAGACGAAAGTGGCGGTGAGCACATTGCCCTCCGTCAGGTTCATGCGCAGGCGCGCCAGGTCGGAGGTACGCCATACCCGGTTCGTATCCTGGCCATCAGGAAGCGCCTTCACGATGTTGTAGTCCACCTCGCCTTCGTGGGAGAGCGTGAACCAGACCTTGTCCCGCACCAGCGGTCCGGAGATGTAAGCCCGCGGCGTCCAGTTGTTCAGCCCAATGCCCTTTACGTTCTGAAACGTGGGAATGAAATCGGTGGCATTGAAGCGGAAATGATTGTCGCCGTCCTGGATAGTGAAATTCGTCAGTCCCCCGGAGCCTTGCCCAAACATGGCCGAATACCGCGTGTTCACGACATCAATCTTGCGCAGCGAGTCCGGATTGACGCGCATGGACAATGCGCCTGAGGCCGGCTGGCTGATCACGAAGCCGTCCAGGTAGTCCTGGACCTCCTGTGTGCTGGAACCGGCAATGTGGATTTGTCCGGTCCCGCCAGCGATGACGCCCGGAATGTACGACAGTACGTTGCGGTAGTCTCGCGTGCTGGGATAAGGAATGGTGGCAATTTCGCTGGCTGTGACTGATTGTGAACTGGAAGTCTGCTCGGGATCGATGGGCGAAGGCTGGGCGGTAACCTCGATTTCCGTCCGGTACTCGCGGATCGGTTGCAGGCGCACTTCCATGGGCGTGGTCTGGCCGGAGGCGATGACAACGTTGTCCACGGTCGTCGGGTAGAACCCCTGTTTCTCCAGCAGGACCTTGTACGCGCCGGGAGCAAGCCGGTCAAAAAGGGCGTAACCGGAAGGAGGCGTGCGATCCTGCGCGATCGTCTTACCGTCCCGCTGGGCCCGGATCAGCACCGAGTCGAGAGGCTGGCCGTTGGGATCCATAACCGTAAGCTGCAGTTGTCCTGCAGGAACAGACGGCTGCGTCTGCGCACCGGCCAGGGCGGCGCAGAACAGAAGAATAAGACAACGGAATTCAGTTTTGCTTAACACCGTAAAGAGGGACGAATGCGCTACTTTTTAAAAACAACATACGCCTGCGGCCAAGGCAGGCCAAACCAACGGCCACCGGGTAGAGACGCCCCCTCGCGGGTCTTACTCCGGCTGTGAATGCGGACCCGATTCCACCACGATGGGCTGGGGTTTCCGCAGCTCAGGTTTGCTGTTTTCTATTTTAGCTTCAACGCGCTCTCCCGGGCGGGCGCGCTCGTCAAATTTTCCGAAAATCATCTTGCCGGCCGTGGTCTGAAGCACCGAGGTCACAGCGATGTCCACGTTCTTGCCGATCAGCTTTCGCGCGTTGTCAACAACGACCATGGTTCCGTCGTCCAGATAGGCGACACCTTGGTTGTATTCCTTGCCTTCCTTGAGCACAAAGACACGCATACTTTCACCCGGCAGGACAATCGGCTTCAAAGCGTTCGCCAGCTCGTTGATATTCAGGACTTCGACGCCCTGTAATTGAGCCACTTTGTTGAGGTTGAAGTCGTTAGTAATAATTTTTGCCTCATAGGCTTTAGCCAACTCGATCAATTTCAAGTCGACCTCGCGGATAGTCGGAAAATCATCTTCCACGATCTGCACAGTGACGGTCACGATCTTTTGCAGGCGTTGCAGGATGTCCAGCCCGCGTCGGCCGCGGTTGCGCTTGAGAGAATCGGCGGAATCGGCCACCAGTTGCAGCTCGCGTAGTACGAATTGCGGGATCACCAACATTCCGTCAAGAAAACCGGTTTCCGCGATGTCGGCAATGCGGCCATCAATCACCACGCTTGTGTCCAGGATTTTGAAACTTTTGCGCCCTTGCTTTTCCGCGCCGAAGACGCCGCCTAGCGCCGCCAGGTTCAGCAGGTCTCCCTTGTTGGCTCCTACGATCAGGCCAACGTAGGACATCAGAAGCATTATCATTAGCGGCAGGAACCTTTGTGTTTCCGGGTGCGTGATGCTGCTCTTCAGTACTACACTGAACAGGTAGGCGCCCAGAATTCCCAAGATGCTGCCGATTACTGCGCCGATAAGGCGTTTGAGACTGACCACGCGCAATCGTGCCTCAAAGAAAACCACTACCATGCCTAGGACAACGCCGGCAACGGCCGCAAACCAGGGATGAAAACGCGCCAAGCCGAAGGGCTGCAGAAAATAGCAGGCGACGGCAACAACGACAATGAAAGAAATGCGGATAATAACCAGGTCCATGCGGACCTCCCACCAAGGGAGCGGCCAAGCGAAGGCTAGAGCCTTTTCGCAGTCCCCTCAGCCAAGCTGCCCCCACAGCTTTCGTTGCGCGGAGGGATAAAAAGCCATGAGGATCTCCGCGCCAAATCGGGCACAGTATACAACAGGCCGCCGGTTTTGCGCCCGCCAGGTTTGGTCATCCAATCAGTCAATATCGCACCAGTCTAGTTATTGACCGCGGCCCGGGCCGCACGGCATCTTGGAATGCATCCAAGGATTTCGCTGAAGTCCGTTTCTGCGAACAAGTTGGCCGATGCAGATGAGCGGCCTGGTCCTCCGGTGAAAGCAGGAGGATTCTTGAAAGCCGGCGCTGAAAATCTCGGGGGAGAATAGGCGCCGGTTTTTTCATTTGTTGTCAAAGCTGCCCAGCACGTCGTCATAGTACGCTGCTACTGCTCGCCGGGGTTTGCCCTTCAGTTCCTTCAGCACCACTTGCTGTTGCAGGGTGGCGTTACCGGCCATACGCGCCGAACCTACACGCAATACCTGGCCGTGGCCCATGTCCACGTAAATCGGGACCAGCATTACGAACCTTTTGCTCACGTTGGCCTGGGTCAGGGTGAAGTTCAAGACCGTGTCGCCATCCCGGTCTTTGGAGAACGAGTGTCGAAACTTGTACGAAGGATATTCCGTTCCGTACACGTACTCGGCGAAGAACCAGTCCATCTTGTGGTTCTGCTCGAGATCCATTTCCGCCGTCATATATTTCTCCAGCATGGCCTTGAAGTCCTCGGTGCTGGCCGCGCGGTTGGCAAAACTCCGGGTGAACTCGTGCATGAGCGCCTTGAAACGCGCGTCGGGATCGCCGGACGGTTGCCGAAGCATGAAACGCACCATCTGCAGAATGTAGGCGCCTTTGGGATAGACCAGGCATTGATAAGCGTCAAAGCCGCTGCGAGCGTTTGAGAGCCGCGTCCCCAGCGTGACCGGTCCAACATCAATCGGCCGCTTTCCTTCCTCGTTGCGCTTGAGCAGCAGCTGCCTCTGGTCCGCCCAGAACCGATGATAGTCGTCCAAGCCATGTTGCGCGTAGATATATTGCAAAAAGAGCGCTGCCGCCATGTCGGAAAAGCCTTCGCTCATCCACTGGTCGCGATAGGAGTTGAATCCCACCAGGTGTCCCCACCACTGATGCGCCACTTCATGCGGTCCCACGACTTTGAAGTAACCGTGCGCATCCTCCATGCCCAGTTGGTGGCGGACGGTCGCGTCAAAGTAATAACTGATGGGAAGGTATACCAGCCCTGGCCAAGACTGCCCGTAATCGCTGGCGGTCTGCTGTGTCATGGCCAGGCGCTGATAGGGGAGTTCGCCGAAGAAGTCCGTGAAAATGTCCATCGCCAACTGGGCTTCCCCCAAGGCTTTCTTCATCAGGCCTACTGTACTCATGCTTCCCAGAGTGGCGGCGATGCTGCTGTGCTGGGCCTGGCGCACGAGTTCGGGCGGGTCCAGGTTGGCGTATGCTTCAAGCACATACGGACGCCGGAAGGGCTTGCCCTCCGCTCGCTTGAATCGGCCAAAGTTGAAGCCGGCGACGCTTTGCGGCACTTTCGTGGTCCAAACCGAGACGTTTTCGTTCCCATCGTCGACGTTGCTGACTGGCGTGCCGGTGGCCACCATAGTCATTCCTTTGGGAATCCGGAAGACCATTTCGTACGTAGCATAGGCGCCAAAACCCTGGCTGGGATACCAGTTGTCTCTCGCGACCGGATAGTAGTTGCCTCCGCCTTCGTTGCGGACCGCATCTTTGCCGCCGTAGAGCGTAGTCACGGTGTAGCGTTCGCCCTGGCGCAGCTCGCGCGGCAGGACTACGGCAAAGTCCGCGTCTTCATTTTCGTTTTCCTGAATAAAGAACAGCGGCTTACCATTCTCTCCAGTCACCGAGCTGACGCGCAACGTGAAATAGAGATTCAGCGGCACTACCCGCACTCCGTCGGCCAGGGCAGTGATCGTCGTCTCCGCTTTTCCAGTCAGGTAGGCGTTCTTGGCGATCCTGGCCTCGAGTCTCTGGTGCAGGATGCTTACCGTGCAGTTTTGCTCTTTGTTGCTGGCTGTTCCCTTCTCGTATTCCCAGGCGAGATGAAAGGCCGCCCACAGACCCAGATGGGTATCGTCCCATAGATAAAGCGTGACTTCTTCCGGGCTGGCCTCCCCGGAACCGTGCGGGTCTACGTCAAAGACAAGCTTTTCGCTGTACTTCTTCCCTTTCACAAACGCGGTAAACTTTCCGCCAGGACGAGAACTCATCACGTCTTCCAGGAGCCGGGCGGCAAGGTTTTCTCGCAGCTCCTCGCGCAGGTCCTGCTGGACGTTCCGTAAGAGGCGCTCAGCCTCGGCGGCGCTGGCAGCCTTCTGGCCGGTGTTGGCCCTGCGTATTTCCTGCTCGCTGCCGTCGGTAAAGCGAAAGACAGCCGAATTGAAATGTTCTTCAAACGGGCGGCCGTGGGTCAACAGCGCCAGGTTGTGCCGCTCGATCTCAATCGGTGGGGTAAGAAGAAATGTTCCATCGCCGATGAAAACTGCGCCGGTGATTTTTTCATTGACGGCGTGCAGGAAATAAAATGCGCCGCTGCGAAAGACAAATGTGCCGGCATCGCGCTTGAGAGTGAAGTCTTTCACAGCGGCAGACTCCTCCCCCAGCGTGATGCGGCGCAGTCTCACATAGGTAGGCTCGTTGTTGGCTAGAGCACGGGAAGATTTCGCGTCATTCGCCTGTCCGGCGGCAATTCCCACCAGCGACCCCAGTGCCGCGATGACAACAATATAACGGTGCATCCCGGGCCTCCGGCACCAATCCCTGGCACGGCTTTACGCCATAGACAAGAGATCCACGCAAGGGATTAGAAGAGTTGACGGCCGTCCTGGGTTGCGAGCGGGCGAGATTGCTTCAACCGACTACCGGAAAAGCCGGGGGATATCTGCCTGCATAAGGGTAATGCTGCCGAAGGTAATCTTGCCGAAAACGAGTCTGATGTGCGAGAGTATCGGTTCGCCTCGGGGAACCAACGCAAGAAACGGGGCAACAGCAGAAAGACCTGGATGATCCAATCCGGCTACAGGTGAAACATGGCCAAGCAACCTAAACCCCGCAGCTACGACGAAGCTGTCAACTGGCTTCGCGAGCACGGGTTCGACATTCTGGAAGCGCCAGGGACCGCGAACCGCGTGTTTGTGAAGAAACTGAATTGCTCCGCGGCGATCGAGAAGAACGACGACGACGGCGTCCGGCTCTTTGCCAAGCCGGGGTACCTGGTGGGCAGCGAAATATCTCGTCTCATTGACAAGGGATATCAAAAGTTCCTGAAGACCACCAAGACCGAGATTCCGGCCACCGCCGACCACTTGAAAGCGCTCCACCAGTTTTCCGAAGAATTGCGTGAGGCGATCGGCGAGACCAGCCTTTACAACGAGTCCCTCGGCACGGTGAGCGACCGCTACGTGTACGATCGCGTGGAAGACCGCGACCTGCCGGAAGCCCAGCGTCCGCAGCGGGCGTGGGATCCGAAGAAGAACGTCACCAGCAGAAAAGAGGCCTGAGCAACAACTTCCGGCGCCCTCCCGCCAGGGCGCTGGCAGCGTCAGTGATCCAGTGATCCAGTGACCGCGGTCTCCCCCGCAGAATTTCTCCCGAAAAAACCCCGTATAACATCGCGTCCTGCCTAAGCATCCGACTGTGGTAAGCCGCTTCGCACAGGAAGGACCGAAAAATGAGCAGACTGCCAAGGAATGTTGTCCTTTGGACCGCGCTGTTGTCACTGGCGTTGCCATGGCTCGCGGCCGCTGCGGCAAACAACACAAATGCGGCACCGCAAGCTTCCCAGACCCCCACCGCCACGCCCACACCTGAAACCGGGAAGAAGAAATCGAAGAGCAAGAAAAAAGAAGAAGCCACGCCGACCCCAACGGCCACTCCGAGCCCCGAGACCGGGAAAAAGAAATCCCAGAAGGGTGCGACTGCCGAGTCCGCCCCCGCGGCAACCGCAACTCCGGAAGCCACGCCGGCCTCCAAGGGAACCCCTGAAAAAGGCGGCACGAAGCCCCCGTCGAAAACGACTGCTGCGGCTGGCGCCCCTTCGCAGAGCGAGATCGCTGCAGCCAAGGCCAGCGGCAAAGTTTGGGTCAACCTGGACAGCGGGGTTTACCACAAGGGCGGACGCTGGTACGGGAATACCAAGAACGGCAAGTTCATGACCGAAGCGGAAGCTCAGAAGGCGGGCTACCGCGAGGCGCAGAAGTAACCAGGCCAGACTGAAGTTTTTCAAACAGGAGAGTAACGATGAAGCATCGCAATTTATTTGTCATAGCTGTTGTGGCTCTGCTGGCTTTCACGCTGATGAGCAGTGCGGCTGCGGCCCAGGCCACGGGCGCCTCGGCCTCACAGACACCGAAGGCGCAAACCTCGGGGAAGAAGGCTGCCCAGGCTCCTGCCCAGGACCTGCTGGACATCAACTCCGCCAGCAAAGCACAGCTCGATGCGCTGCCGGGAATTGGCGAAAAGTATTCCCAGCAGATCATCGACGGCCGCCCATACGCCAAGAAGACCGACCTGGTGAAGAAAAAAATTATTCCTCAGGCGACCTACAACAAAATCCAGGACAAGATCATCGCCAAACAAAAATGAACATACGCCCGGCCCACACACCGGAGCTTCAGGAGAACTAGCATGAGTTTGATTGACGACGTGAAGAACAAAGTGATGGGCGGCTCTGAAGGTGGCGGCTCGCCTATCGCCGCTTGTCTGCACTTGGCGAACAGCTACCCGGGCGGTTTTTCCGGATTGCTGCAGGCGTTCCACGAAAAAGGGCTGGGCGGTGTATTCAGTTCCTGGGTGGGCACCGGTGCGAACCAGCCTATCACTGCCGAACAGATCCAGTCGGTCCTAGGCCGCGAGAATATCGAGAAGTTTGCCTCCAAGGCTGGTATGGATCCGGATCAGGCCAGCGCCAAGCTTGCTGAATGCCTGCCCCAGGTAGTGGACAAGCTGACGCCCAATGGAGAAGTCCCACAAGGAAACCTGCTGGAAAGGGGTAAGGAGCTGCTCAAGTCCTTGGGGGGAAAGGCCGCCTAGCCATCGGCGCCATCGACCCACGCGAGAAGAACGCGCGCAGAGAATGTTGTGGCGAAGGCTCGCCTTGCGCAGGGTTTGAATTAATTTCAACTCTTGTTGTCGCGGGTTCCGATCGCGCGCGATGACGGCGATGGCGCGCGATCACGGCGATTAAGCTCACTGTCTCTCAAGAATCTCGTCGATGGGATAGATCTTGCCCTGCACCACCCTGATGTTGCGGCGAACGCTGCGGTAGCCATCCAATTGCAGGACGATGCTGTAGATGCCTGGGTCGGCAGGCCATTTGGCGTTGGTCTTTTTCGGCGCTACCCGGCCGTCAATAATGATCGTTGCGCCATCAGGCACGGTGCGGATGTGGACGAGACCTTTGCCGTCAGGGATAGCATCAGTCCCGGTAAAGCGATTCAGGAAGTTTGGGCTGCGCCCGCGCTCAGCGCGCAGGCTCTGACTCAACAGCACGGGCGCGAAACTCGCGGTTTGCCCTTCCGCGAGGTTAACAGCGGTCGACGTATCCCTGTAGCCCTGCTTGCGAATCGTGATCCGATGCTGACCCTTCTCGAGGACGATTTGCGCCGGCGTGGTCTCGCCTGAATCTTCGCCATCCACCCAAACGCTTGCGCCTGAGGGGTTGCTGCTCACCGCGATCTTTGAAGCCGGGGCTAGCGTTGCGGTATCAACGACGCTGCGGCCGACCACCGCTTCCACGGTCCGCTCCTGGCGCACATAGCCGTCTTTCTTGTACACGACGATGTGCGTGCCAGGAAGCAAGTGGGTGGTGCTAAACGGAGTGACCCAGGCGGGATCGCTGAGCCCATCAATCTCTACCTGGGCGCCATCGGGCTGCGATGCGAAGGCCAGTTCAACCTGCAGACCTGGACTACCCGGCTTTCTGCTCCGGCCAGACGCATCACCGGATCCGTTGGCGTCAAGGGATCTCATCGTGTCGGACGCGATGGTGGAGTGTGCCGCCCGCGGCATTGCGTTTCCACGTGACGCTTGCGCTTTCGCCTGCAGCGCTTCGTCGGCTTTGATCTCCGCTTCCAGTTGGCGCATCTTGAGCCGCGTGCGATAGTACCCATAGCTACCCACCGCTGCGGCCATCACCACGACGGCCAGTAAGGTGCCAAGCAAGACGTTGCGCGTGCTGAAACGCGGCGCAGCTACCAGGGCGGGCATGCGAACCGGCTCCCTGGCGGGCGCCACAGAGGCCAATCGCACTGTACTGCCGGCAACCACACGCATCGGTAGTACCACCGTCTTTTCGTGTGCGGCTCCCAAAGTGTTTCGCGGCGCCGCTGTAGCATGCAGCGCGGCGCCAGCCGTCTTGTAGTTCTCAAGATCGCGCACCAACTCCGCGCCCGTCTGGTATCTGGCCTCCGGCGACTTGGCGAGGGCTTTGGTCGCAATTGTGCTCAAGCCGGGATGAATGGTCCCATCCAGCTCGCCCGGCGGGATCGGTGTTTCGTTCACGATCTTATAAATGATGGTGGTGACGCCCTCGCCCGCGAATGGCTTCTCCCCGGTGAGCATCTCGTAAAGAATCACGCCAAAGCTGAAAAGGTCGGAACGTCCGTCAAGCGGCCGGCCTTTGACCTGTTCAGGCGACATGTAGTTGGGCGTACCCAGCACCTTGCCGGTTGAGGTTACGCTGCCTCCGGCCTTGGCGATGCCGAAATCCATGATCTTCACCGCGCCAGAAGCGGTAATCATGATGTTGGCCGGCTTCACGTCGCGATGCACAATGCCGTTGGCGTGCGCGTAATCCAGGCCCTTGCAGATCTCGCGGGAAAGATGAATGGTTTCGTCCGCCGCCAGGATTCGCTTCTCCGCCAGCAACTCTTGCAGAGTTGTGCCTTCCATGAACTCCATGGCGATATAGAAGGTTCCCTCTTGCTCGCCGGCGTCGTAGATGGTGACAATGTTGGGATGGTTTAAGAGTCCGGCAGCCCGGGCTTCATTCTGAAAACGGCGGACCATGTCCGCGGTCTCCAGGCCATGCACGTCCAGGCGCAAAGTCTTGAGGGCAACCGTGCGTCCGATAGTCGGGTCCTGCGCTTTGTACACGACGCCCATGGCGCCGCGTCCAAGCTCGCCGACAATCTCGTATCTGCCGATCGTTTCGAGAGACATGGTGGCTTGTTCTCTTGAATTTTGGCGACTCTTGTTCGCAAAGGGGGAGAGACGAGCAAACTGCCTCAGCAACCGCGAAACAGCGCTCGCTAAGTGAACAAAAAATAGCCTATTCTGCTAACCCAGGTCAATCGGGGGCACTCGCGCGTAAGTGACTTTGGTCAGGGTCAAACCAACGAGGAATTTGCTCAAGAGCAAGCGTTTTTCGCAGCTTACAATGGCTGCCATGCGTACTTCATGGCTGTTTCTCCCCGTCGCGTTTCTGATGTTCACGGCGCAGGCCGGGAACCTCAAGCCTTCGTCCCAGAACTTCTCTTGGACCGCGCAAAATCAGCCTCTAACGGTGGTCCAGCAGGCGGAAGAAGCCCTGGAGCAGCTCCGTGCCGAAGCCGAAGAAGGCATTAAGCACACCCTGGTTTCGCAGGTCGAAGCCTGGAATCACGGCCAGCTAGAGGGCTACATGCAAGGCTACTGGCACTCTCCCGACCTTACCTTCTTTTCGGGAGGCTCTGTTACCAAGGGATGGGAACCAACGTTACAGCGCTATCGCCAGCGCTACCAGAGCCAAGGCAAAGAGATGGGCCAACTGGATTTCCAGGATTTGAACATCGAACTTCTGGGACGCAAAGCCGCAGTGGTGACCGGCAAGTGGCGACTCACCATGTCCAACGGGACAACGCCACACGGTTTGTTTACTTTGATCGTGAAGAAAATGCCCGCTGGCTGGAGGATCGTGCACGATCACACGTCGGCTGCGGAGTAAGTGCATGGCCGTCTGCTCGGATGCCGGAGCTGTGTCCCGCTACGGGGTGGAGCAGGCCTTCAGGCCTGCGGTGAGTGCTCAAAAAATTACCGGCTTCAGCCGCTGAGGTAACTCTGTGCCGCTTCTGAAACCCCGGGCCTCCAGAACTTCTCAGCGTCGGCCGCGCGTCTTCGATCGTTGCAATTCCCTGTACACTTCGCTTTTCGGCAACCCCTGCTCTTTCGCCAAAGATTTCAGCGCAGCTTTTTCGTCGAGCTTTTGCTCTTGCATGATCTCCTGCAGTCGCTCGGCCAAGTTCTTCTGCGACGTCGCGGGCCGCGATTCTCCTGGGCCAATCAGCAGAGTTATCTCGCCTTTGATTTCGACGCCGCGACTCCGCAACCGTGACAGGACTTCCCTTGCCGTTCCGCGGATGAATTCCTCGTGGAGTTTTGTCAGCTCGCGAGCGACCACCACCGGGCGGCCGGCACCGAGCACTGCAACCATGTCGTCCAGCGTTTCCCGGATGCGGTGCGGCGCCTCGTAGAGCACGATGGTGTGCCGGCTCCCGCGAAAAGATTCGAGCGCGGTCCGCCGCTGACCCGATTTGGCGGGAAGAAAGCCGTGGAATTCGAAAGCGTCCGAGGGCAGGCCGCTTCCCACCAGCGCCGCGATCACGGCGGACGGTCCCGGCACCGGCACCACGGGAATACCTTTATCAATCGCCAGCTTGATTAAGCGGTAGCCGGGATCGGAGATCCCCGGCATGCCGGCATCGGAAACCTGGGCGATGGCCGCGCCTTCTTCGAGCTTGCGTGCCAGTTCTTCCGCGCGGGCGGTTTCGTTGTGCTCGTGGTAGCTGAGCGTCGGCGTGCCGATACCGTAGTGGTCGAGCAGCTTCCTGGTTTGCCGCGTGTCTTCGCAGGCAATGACGTCCGCTTCGCGCAGAATGCGGACCGCGCGGTGCGTCATGTCCTCGAGGTTGCCGATAGGGGTAGCCACCACGTAGAGGACGCCGGGTTTTTCGCTCTCAGACATAATCTGGCGCAAGCATAGCAGCAGCCGCTCAGCCTGGCGTAGAGTTTACCTATCCCGCAGACAAAGTCTCACAAGAGAACCCATCAGCGGAGCCATCACCTGCAAGGAGCGCGCGATGAAACAGCACACCTACGAAGTCCGAGTGAACTGGACCGGGAATGATGGTCAGGGCACCAGTACTTATAAAAGTTACCGCCGCGATCACGTCATCCGTGCTGCAGGAAAGCCGGACATCCCCGGTTCCAGCGATCCCCACTTTCGCGGCGACGCCGCACGCTACAACCCGGAGGAGCTTCTGGTCGCCAGCCTGTCCACCTGCCACATGCTTTGGTATCTGCATCTGTGCGCGGTCAACCACATCAGCGTGGTCGAATATCAGGATGCAGCTTCCGGCGTGATGGAAGAAGCTGCCGACGGCGCGGGACAATTCACTCGCGTGATACTGCGGCCTCATGTGAAGATTTCCGCCGGCGACAACCAGAGCAAAGCTTTGGCTCTGCATCACGATGCGCATCGTCTCTGCTTCATCGCGCGGTCAGTGAATTTTCCGGTTGAAGCCGAGCCGAAAATCAGCGTAATGGAGGGAGCCCAAGCCTGATTCCACTTGCGCTCTTGATGCCCTCGGAAGAGTAATCAGCTTGACGATAGTCATCGAGATGGAAGTTGTCGATTTCAAAATCTCTGCGCACGTTCTCAATGAATTCGGGAAACGTGAAGTCCAGCGGCGTTCCCGGACAAATACTCACGCGGTCCGTGAATGCCCAAAAAGGAAAGAAGGAAGTTGCTACCGGGCTAACTCCGCCCTGTGGCAATCGTGAATCGCGTGCCGGCTGCCAAGCGTAGGGCAGGCCTTCCAGTGGCTTTGGTGGAACCGCTGGCGGTCTGAGATCCTCGGCAGGGCAAGTTGACGACGCTGGATCGAGCCGCACGACCACCATCCCGGGCCGCACCAGGGGAGAGTTGCAATAGAGCATGCCTTGGCCTCTTCGCCACATGCGGCAGCGGCCTACTCCGGGGACAGCGAACTCGCCGGCGGTAGTGGTGATGGTCTCAAAGCCATGTTCGCGAAAAATATCGGCGCTCACTGTGACCCGGGCCTTCAGCGGAACTGGCTTCAACCGTTGGTAGTCGTCATAGTCCATCTCAAACATCGCGCGCCAACGGTTGTCGCCCGGTACCAGGAGTTGATTGCTTGCCCAGCGTCCGTCCCAGCGATAGCCATCTGGGGCTTCGAGAACCACCCTGATCCCTCGGACCCATCCCAGCGAGTTCGCCGGGACCCCGGATGCACTCAGCGGCAGGCCGACGGGAACAGATTCGTCCGGCTCGACTGGACGCTTGGGCGGTGTGAGGTTCACGGGATCGAGGGCCACGTGGAACTGAATGGTAGATCTTTCAGGGTGTGGATACGGATCCTGGTTGCCCTTGGCGTAGGCGCTGGCCAGCGAAATCGTCACCGCAGCCAGCACTCCGCCAACCAGCCACAGCCGCGACTGGGCAGTTTTGCGCTGCGAATACTGAAGTCCAATGGCGACGAGGCAGGGCAGCACGAAAAGCAGGTCCCCAACGTCGTTGAAACCAGTGGGGGCAGACCAGGAGACTCCGTAGAGCCCACTAAAGTGGGCGATTCTTCGGCTGAACAAGAGTGGGATGACGGTGATGCCGATCATCAGTACGAACAGGGTCAGCAGCGTCAGGAATCCCTGCGTCACGCTACGGGTTACAGCGCTAAGCGCCAGCAAAGGCACGAAAGGAAGTGCAAACAGAAGCAGCTGCATCCAGAGGAGCCCGAGGACATGCGGCGCCGGAGAGAATCCTGCCTTGGCCAGAAGGATTGCTCCGGCGACGAATATCGGCAGGTTGAGAAAGACCAGGATCAACAATATCTTCGCTGCAAGGAGATTCTTCCACTGGTAGGGCCGCGTGACCCAGAACTGCCGGTCGCCCACCAGAGACTCGTCCTGAACCATACGCAGAATGAAGAAACACCAGGTCAGGGGCAACACAAGGGGAATGACCGTTGAGAGGGCATCGGGAAAGAAGTTGCTCCACTGGCGCACTACGTTCCAGCAATACGCCACTAAAGCTGCCTGGCAGAGCAGAATCTCGATCCAATGATGGCGCACATCCTTGCAGAAGATATGAATGATCTGGCTCATCTTATTCCTGGCCTCCTTCTTCGAGCCCGTGCCCGGTCCTGGCCATGGCCAGAAAGATCGATCGCAGCGACATGGGAGTGAACTCGATGTTGCGCGGCTCGCCAAAAACCTGCCGGATCTCCGCGCTGGTGCGCTGCTGATCAAAGCGGCTCTCGATGAACTGTACCGCCGTGGCGGAAGCCTTAGCCTGCATCCACGTTGCGGGAAGCTTTTGCGGCAGCGTAGCCGGCGTCGCCAGAGTGAGCTCAACCTCGCGAAAACGGTCAGACAGCACGGTCATCTCCTCCGAAAAGAGCAGAGATCCCTGGTCCAGGTAGCCCACATGGCTGGCAAAGTTCTCGATTTCCGCCAGGTCGTGCGAAGAGATGAAGACTGTGGCTTCCGCGGCGCGTTCCAGCATGCCTTCGATCAGCTCATCACGAACCAGCGGGTCCAGGCCGCCGAAAGGCTCATCCAGCACAATGAGTCTAGGGTGGTAGGCCAACGACCCAGCCAGCGCGGCTTTCATGCGCATTCCACGAGATAGCTCGCGCAGCTTGCGATTCAGCGGAAGATCGAATTGCTTCACCAGTTCTTTTTCCAGATCGCGGTCCCATCCCGGATAAAACGGCCGCAGATAGTCGAGAAAAGCTTCCACGCGCATCCAGGCGGGAAGCTCCTGGTTTTCTGAGACGTAGCCGATCACATTCAGCGCCTTTCCGGCGAGGCTCCGCGAGTCTACGTTCAACACCTCGGCGTGGCCGCCGGTGGCGCGGAAAATGTTCATCAGGATTTTGATCGCGGTGGTTTTCCCCGCGCCGTTGGGCCCGACCAGGGCGTAGATCGCGCCCTCAGGCACGTTCAGACCCAGCTGGTTTAGCGCCGTCACGCGGCGAAAGCGCTTGGTGAGATTTTCAAAGCGAATCGCGCTGCTCATCGTTTGCGTCCTCCTTGATCGAGGTCCGGGTGCGGCGGCCTGTCCCCGCCCAGCCGTTTCCAGTGAGCAGCAATGGCTTCCATCATTTCCTGCAGGCTTATGCCCAGCTTCCTGGCCTCCACCGCTAACTGCTCGATCTCATAGCCCAGCAACTGTGTGCGCTCCGATTTTGTGGATTCCGGCAGCTCAGCTACCACGGTTCCGATTCCCGGCCGCGTTTCCAACAGTCCCGCCGATACCATGTTGGCGACGACTTTGTGCGCGGTGTTGGGATTGATCTTGAGTTCCCGGCTCAGCGCGCGCACGGAAGGAAACGGATCGCCAGGCCGCAACTGGCCGGAGATCATGGCCTTCTTGGCGGCATAAACCACCTGCTCGTAGAGGGAAACGCCCGGCCGGAAGTGGACTCGGAACGGAATCACAGCTGTACTATTACACATAGTACAGTAACTGTCAAGGGTGACTTGACTGTGGCTAGTGGCTCCTGGCTTCTAGCTAAATCGGGCGGGCTTGCCCGATGGCGGCGGTGCCGGCGATTCCGACGATCGCGGCGATTGACGGACGGCTCGTGAGCCCTGCGAGTGAGAGAGAATAGAGAGCGTGAATACCGTTCGCATCGACAAATGGCTCTGGGCTGCCCGGTTTTTCAAGACCCGCGCCTTGGCTGCACGAGCCTGCGAGCTAGGCAGGATTCAATCCAACAAGCAGCCGGCCAAGCCCGCGCGCGAGGTTCACGTTGGTGATCTGCTCGAAATCAGGACCGAAGGCGCCGACTTTCAAGTTGAGGTCCTGATGCTCAGCGCCATGCGTGGTCCTGCGCCGGTTGCGCAGACGCTCTATCGAGAAACCGAGGCCAGCCGCGAATCGCGCCAGAAGCTCAAGGAAGAGCGAAAGGCGCTGAGGAATTACAGTCCCGCGCCGGCAGGAAGACCTTCGAAGCGCGACCGCCGCAAGATCTTCCAATTTCGCGGCGAGAGAGACGGCTAGGGCACGAGGAGCACTTTTCCCGCTGTCATGTCGGCTGCATACTGGGCCACAGCTTCAGCTGCTTTTTCGAGTGGCAATCGCGCGCGTATCTCAGTCTTCAATTCGGCGGCGAGCAGGGCTTGGACCTGGCGGGCCACACGGAGCTGGCTGATCATGCTTCTCTTGCGGAGCCAGGCGCTCAGCCAGAAGCCTTCCAAGTGTTTGCCTTCAAAGATGAGCGAGCTGGGATCGATCTCAACCGCTCTTAGGGATAACCCGCCGTAGACCAGCATGCGGCTGCCCTGCGGCTGGGCGCGCAAGACGCGCCCTGACATTTCACCGGCGACGGCTTCGAACGCGATGCTGGCGCCGAGCTTGTGGCAGACGCGGCGCAACTCGTCGTCAAATCCGTCGTCGCTCGAATTGAGTATGTGTTCCGCGCCCATGCTGCGCAACAAATCCGCCTGCTCCGCCCGGCGCACCACGTTGACGACGGGTAATGAGAACTTCTGTCCCAGGCGGACGACCATCTTTCCCAACGCGCTGGCCGCGGCGGTCTGCACGGCGGCGCGATGTCCTTCGCGCCTGGCCGCATCCACCAACGCCCAGGCTGTAAGCGGATTCACCAGCATGGTGGCTGCGTCCTCCATCTCGACCTTCTTGATGAGGGGCACGCAGAACTGCGCCGAAGTGACGACGTACTCCGCCCACAGGCCGCCTTTGGACTTGGCATCGGCGGCAGCGCAAGCCACGCGCCGGCCTTTCATGAAACGGGCCATCATCCCGCTGCCGGCCTCTACCACGGTGCCGCTGCCTTCAAATCCCGGCGTCGCGGGCAAAGGCTTTTTGAACCCGTAGTTGCCGGTGATGAACATAAGGTCAGACGGGTTCACCGGCGAAGCAAATACTTTGACCAGGACTTCGCCGGGGCCAGGACGTGGTACCGGGACTTCGGCCACCCTCAGACTGTCAGGCTTGCCGTTGTAATCCTGAAGCTGGACGGCACGCATAGTGGTGGGCAGGGGTGTCATCGGGCAGCGATGTTAGCACGGCCGTTAACTCACCAGCGGAGAAGCCCATCTGTTCATCGGGAGATCGGGCCATCGGGTCATTAGAGAATCAAGGAATGTTCGGATGGTCGGATGATCCGATGGTCAGATGACCCGATCTTTTCTCCGTGCCGCTCCTTGTCTCTGTTGTGAGTTTTTCAATTCTCCCCGCTGGATTGACGAGCAAGCGCGATCACCCTAGAATCAAGTCATCCCAATCGTGATTTTTCAAAGGTAGACTGAGTGCCTCTCTACGAGTACCAGTGCAAAAAATGCAAGCACCGGTTCGAGAAGATACAGAAATTTTCTGATCGTCCCGTGAAAAAATGCCCGAAGTGCGGTGGCCCGGTCGAGCAATTGCTCTCGGCTCCGGCCGTACAGTTCAAGGGCAGTGGCTGGTACGTCACCGATTACGCCCGTAAGAGCAGCGGGGCTTCAGAATCCGGCCCGTCTGCGGACGGCGCGGGATCAACCGCCAAGTCAGCTGAAAAGTCCGAGAAGCCAGACTCCAAAAAGGCCGAAAAAAAGCCCGCCAAGAAATAGCGGGCTGGTCTTCAGTAATTCTTCCGGAGTGTGTTACGCAGCTCGTCCTGGCGGAGGTGGAACCTTCTCCCCTTTTTTGCGCGCTTTGGAAAGCCCAATGGCGATGGCTTGCTCGCGGTTTTTTACCGGGTGTTTTCCCTCGCGCACGTGGTGCATTTCTATACGCACTTCCTCGCCTGCTCTTTTGTCGTACTTGCGCTCGCCGGACCTCTTTCTGGACTTTTTCTTGCCAACCATCTCATGTCCCTCCCTCGCGGAATACTTTCTGGAAAACTACGCGGCGCGACGGCTTGCGGCACGCCGCTTGCGCGCTCTGGAAAGTCCGACCACAAGGGCTAGCTTGCGCAGTCTCGCGCGGCGTTTGGCCGCCGCTTGTTCTTTCGTCTCAGCTCGCGATTTCTTCTTTAAAGCCATATCGAACCTCCTGTGCTATTAAGACGGCTACGCCGTCTTGGAGGTTGGCGCGCGTTTGGGCTTGGCTGTCTGCCGCCCGCTTACGGAAAACGTCATCTGGCGTTTGCGCACGTCGGCATCCACCACCACGTGGTCGCCGTGCAGGACTTCCCCTTCCAGGATTTTCAGCGCCAGCGGGTCCTGGATCAACCGCTGGATGGCGCGTTTCAGTGGTCTGGCTCCGTAAGCGCGGTCATAGCCCTCTAGGAACAACAGCTCCTTGGCCGCGGGCGTGAGTTCGATGGTGATCTTGCGGTCGGCCAGCAGTTTGCGCAGATCGTCGAGACGCAACTCGATAATGTGCGTGAGCTCGGCTTCGCCCAGCGGGCTGAAAACAATGATGTCGTCCACCCGGTTCAGGAACTCCGGACGGAAATGCTGCCGCAGCGCTTCGAGAACATGTCCTGTGGCCTCTTCAAAAGCTTCCGGCGAGCTCACGCCTTCGGCCTGCAGATAGCTGGCGCCGATGTTCGAGGTCATGATGATGACCGCGTTCTTGAAATCCACGGTGCGGCCGCGAGAATCCGTAAGCCGGCCGTCATCCAGGATTTGCAGCAGGACGTTGAACACGTCCGGGTGCGCTTTTTCGATCTCATCAAACAGAATCACGCAGTACGGCCTGCGGCGCACGGCTTCGGTGAGCTGTCCGCCTTCGTCGTAACCCACGTAGCCGGGAGGCGCTCCGATCAGCCGCGCGACAGCGTGCTTCTCCATGTATTCAGACATGTCAATGCGCACCATGGCGTGCTCGTCGTCAAAGAGAAACTCCGCCAAAGCGCGCGCCAGCTCGGTTTTGCCGACGCCGGTAGGGCCAAGGAAAATAAACGATCCGATCGGCTTGTTGGGATCGCTCAGGCCAGCCCGCGAACGCCGGATGGCGTTGGCCACTCGGCTCAACGCCTGGTCCTGGCCTATCACCCGCTGCCGCAGACGCTCCTCCATGCTGACGAGCTTCTTCACTTCGCCCTCCAGCATCTTGGAAACAGGAATGCCGGTCCACTTAGAGACGATTCTCGCCACGTCTTCCTCATCCACTTCTTCTTTCAGCATGCGGCCTTTGCCGGCTTTACCTTCAGCCGCCTGGCTCAACTTAGACAACTCGGTTTCCGCCTGGCGCAACTCGCCGTACCGGATCGCCGCCACGCGCTCCAAATCGCCTTTACGCTCCGCCTGCTGCTCCTCAATCTTCAACTGCTCAATCCGCTCCTTGAGCTGGCGAATACGCGTAATGGATTCCTTCTCCTCCTTCCAACGCGCCTTCAAGGCGTTCGAATTTTCCCGGATGTGTGCTAGCTCGCGCTCCACAGCGGCCAGACGCTCGCGAGAGTTCGGATCATCCTCTTTCTTCAACGCCTGCTTTTCGATTTCAAGTTGCGTAGCCTTGCGCTCCAGTTGATCGATCTCCGTGGGCATGGAGTCAATCTGGATGCGCAACGAGGCCGCGGCCTCATCGATCAGATCGATGGCTTTGTCCGGCAGGAAGCGGTCAGAGATGTAGCGATGCGAAAGCGTGGCCGCTGCAACGATAGCCGAGTCCTTGATACGGACGCCGTGATGTACCTCGTAGCGTTCTTTCAAGCCGCGCAAGATGGAGATGGTGTCCTCAACGTTGGGCTCGCCCACGAACACGATCTGGAAACGCCGTTCCAGCGCCGCGTCTTTCTCGATGTACTTGCGGTACTCGTTGAGGGTAGTGGCGCCGATAGCGCGCAGCTCACCCCGCGCCAAGGCCGGCTTGAGCATGTTGCTGGCGTCAATTGCGCCTTCCGCCGCGCCCGCGCCGACCAGCGTATGCAGCTCGTCAATGAACAGGATGATCTGGCCCTGAGAGTCTTCGATCTCTTTGAGCACAGCCTTGAGCCGGTCTTCGAATTCGCCGCGATACTTCGCCCCGGCGAGCATCGCGCCCAGATCGAGCGCCACTACACGCTTGTTTTTGAGGATCTCAGGGACGTCGCCGGAGACGATGCGCTGCGCCAGCCCCTCCACGATCGCGGTCTTGCCCACGCCCGGCTCTCCGATCAACACCGGATTGTTCTTTGTCCGGCGGGAGAGCACCTGCACCACGCGACGAATTTCGTCATCGCGGCCGATCACCGGGTCGAGCTTCCCGCGCCGGGCCAGCTCGGTCAGGTCCTTGGCGTAACGCTCTAGGGCCTGGAATTTGCCTTCGGGATTCTGGTCGGTCACGCGCTGTGAGCCGCGCACCGCGGTCAGCGCTTTCAGTATCGCGTCATAGCTGGCGCCGGCCGAGGTGAGAATCTGCCGCGCATCGTTGCTCCTATCCTTATCGTGGACCAGGGCCAGCAGAAGATGCTCGGTCGAAACGTACTCGTCCTTGAATTTGTCGGCTTCCTTGAAAGCCTGGTCCAGGACCTTCTGCATGCCTGCGGAAAGTTGAGGCTGCGCCGCAGAGCCAGAGACTTTTGGCAAACGATCGATCCGCTCGAAGGCCGCGGCTTCGAGGGTGGCAGGATTCGCGCCCAACTTGGCCAATACCGGCGACACGATGCCTTCGTGGTCTTTCAGAAGCGCCCCCAGAAGATGCACAGTAAGCATCTCCGGATTGCCATGCTGCGACGCGAGGTCGTTCGCCTGTTGGATCGCTTCCTGCGACTTGATGGTGAATTTGTCCCAACGAATTGCCATTTCTCATCTCCTCGTGCCCAACGTTCAAGAGATCCTTCTTCCAAAAGAGAGCGGGAGGCAATAATCCGCCCCCCGCTTGCTTCTATGCTAACCACCCGAGGTTGAGCGAATCAACAGATCCTTCCACTCCGCGCGATAAGGCGCTTCGCTCAGGATTTCGCCTGTGGGCTCCCGCTCTCCCGCCGAGCGGGATCGCTCACGCCCGCAAACGGCTCAACCTTCCAGGGTCTTGGTTCCGGCGCCCACTTTGATGGTCTTGGGCTTGGCTTCAGCGCGCTTTCCCAGCGTCAGCTTCAGGATGCCCTTGTCATAGTTGGCTTCCGCTCTCTCCAGATCAACCGTGTTGGGCAAACGGAAGGTACGCATGAAAGAGCCGTAGCGCCGCTCGATGCGGTGGAAATTCTCCTCTTTCTCTTCCTTCTCGAACTTGCGCTCGCCGCTTACCGTCAGCGTGTTGTTCTCGAGGCTGACTTTGAGGTCTTCCTCGCTCACCCCTGGGATTTCCATTTTGAGCACCAGGTTGTGCTCATCTTCATACACATCGACTGCGGGCACGAAAGTGCCTGCCGCCAACTGTTCCTTGCCGCTCACGTCCCAACTTTCAAAGAAATTGGCCAGCTCGCGGAAAGGATCGATCCTCGTAATCACTGTCATCACCGTTCTCCCTGCAAATGAATTCTTGGTTTCGCTCATTGCAATTCAGATGCAATATTAGCGTAACATGATCATAAAATATGAGCGCCATATTATCAATAAACGGGCCGGTGCACTTATGGCTTATTTTCAATAACTTACTGGACGCTCGCGACGATACATTTGAGGTATGAGGTCTCAGGAACCCCCAGCAGGAAGGGGTGGTCTTTGGACTGACCGCGTCGTTCGAGGACCCGCACGAGGCGGTGCGTGTCCTGGGCGGCCTCGGTCAGCATTTGGAGAAAGGCTTCCTCGCTCACTGCGAAAGAACAGGAGCACGTGACCAATGTGCCGCCGGGCCGGAGCATGCGCAGAGCGCGCAGGTTGAGTTCTTTGTAGCCGCGCATGGCGGCGGGCAGGTTGCGCTTGGATTTAGCAAAAGCCGGCGGGTCGAGCACGATGGCGTCATACTGGCGCCCGGCTGCAGCGTAATCCTTCAAAAGATCGAAGGCGTTGGCTTCCATCCAGTCAATCTCGTTCCGGTTGGCGCCGGAGTTAAGTTTTTCATTTTGCTCGGCTATCTCCAGCGCTTCGCGCGAGATGTCGAGGGCTGTGACTCGTTCACATACGCGGGCCAGGTGCAGCGCGAAGCCACCCTGATAAGTACAAACGTCCAGCGCTTCGCCACGGGCATGAGCAGCGGCCGCGGCGTAGTTTTCCCGCTGGTCGAGAAACGCTCCGGTCTTCTGTCCGCTGAGCGCATCGTAATGGAACTTCACGCCGTTCATTTCCCCGCCGTTCATTTGAATGACGGTCGCGCTCTTTGTCCCTTGAAGCATGCTGGAATCGAGAGGCGGAAGTTGCTCCAGTTCACGGATCCGCTGGTCTGCCCTTTCCACCACGTTCTCTGCCTCGGTGAATTCGCCAATGGCGTGGAGAACAGCCTGCCGGCGCGACGGCCGGTCCCAAGCCTGCGTCAATACTTGCAAGCTATAAACGTCGTCGTAACGATCAATCATCAGTCCGGGAAGGCGGTCGCCTTCACTGAACACCAGGCGATAGGCATTGGAATTTCGGACCATCTGTCGCCGGTAGTCCACGGCTTCTTTCAGCCGCTGGCGAACCAGTTTCAGCAAGTCGTCTTCCGAAGCCAGCAGCTCGCGTGACAGCAAGCGCAGTTTGATTTGAGAGGCGGAACTGTAAATCGCCGATCCCAGCGGCTTGTCTTTCGGGCCGGCCACGTGCACCAGGGCTCCCGGCTCGGCACCGCTTTCGTCCAACACATCAGAGGCGTAAACCCACACATGTCCGTTGCGTAAGCGGGCGGCGGCGCGGTCGTTGATCCTGACGTTAGGAATCCCCGGCATCAGAAAAACAGAATAACGGATTGTTGTTACTGTGCGGGAGTGGTTTCGGCGGCTTGCGTTTCGTTCTCCGCTTCGCTTTCAGCGGAGCGCGGCTTGGCTTTCCTTTTGGAAGGTTCAGGGGGTGTTTCATGCGCCGGATCGAAGAAAAGAATCCGGCCGCAGGAACTGCAGGTAACAATCTGCTGGTTGGAGCGAATCTCCTGCCAGTTCTGGGGACGTATCATGACGAAGCAAGCCATGCATTTCTGGTCGCGGGCTTCAGCAATGGCCGACTTGCGTTGCCGCATCACGCGGTCATAGTGTGCCAGCGAGCTTTCCGTCACCCCGGACCGCAACGCCGCGCGCTGCTCGTTCAGTCCAGCCAACAGCTTCTCGTCTTCTGCGGTTCGCGTACGCGCTTCGGTTTTCTCCTTCTCCACGGCAGCAATTTCTTCTTTCAAGCCGGCTTCAGCGCTGCGCAGAGCTTTCTCATCATTCTCAAGAGCAATCATCAATTCCAGAATTTTGTCTTCACAACCGCTGATTTGCTTCTCGGAAAACTCCACCTCATGCATCAAAGCACGGTACTCGTCATTCGTCTTCACGCTGGAAGATTGCCCACGATACTTCACGATCTTCTGCTGGAATTCCTGGATGTCGGCTTCGAGTTTTCGCCTAGCGACCTCGTTAGCCTTAATTGCGCCCTTGGCTCTTTCGACCGCGGCTTTATCGTCGGCCAAATGGGCCTCGATAGCCGCCACACGTTTCGGCAGCGCAGCCACCTCCTCGCTCAGGCGGGCGATCTCGCGGTCAACTTTCTCGAGTTCGATCAGTTTTTCCAGGTCAGCGTTCATAACGACAAGACTGAATCAATTCTAACACGTCGGTAAGTCTCTGCCTGGCAGGGATTTACGGGCTTTCCCCTGAATTTCGTAAATCGTGCGCCGGGTTTGCAACCTCTTCACATCGTTAGGGTCTCTGCGTTTTTCTCCCTCTCCCTTTCGCGGTTTTCTTCTTCGACGGCTTTCGTGTCCCTGCCGACACAGGGCTCAGCAACACGGCCACGTGAGCGATCGCGGCGTTGTCGGTACCCATGCCCTCAGGCGTCTTCGCCTTCACCCCTACTCGGTCCGGGGTGATTCCAAGCAGTTGCGCCACGCGAGCTTGGATTTTCTTGGCATGCGGGCCGATTTTCGGCGCGGTCAGAATCAAAGTGGAATCGACGTTGGCAACGGTGTACCCGGCGCGGCGGACCTGCTGCAGCGCTTCCTCGAGAAAGATGGCGGAATCAGCGCCTTTCCATTTCGGGTCAGAAGGCGGGAAGAAGCCGCCGATGTCGCCGGCAGCCACTGCGCCGAGCAGTGCGTCAGTCAGCGCATGCAGCAAAACGTCGCCATCCGAGTGGCCAGCCAGGCCACGGTCGTGCGGCAGATCGACGCCGCCGATCTTCAAGGGTACGCCAGAGCGAAATTCGTGTGAGTCCCAGCCGTAACCTACGCGCATAGAAAAACCTTACCACTGATGACACTGATTCAAGAACGGTCAAGAGCACTGCCCATGGGCTGCGATTGAAGCTGCTTGCGCACGTTGTCGAAGAGCAATCGGCGCACCTGGGGCTTCGGACCGAAATTCAAGATCAATCCAAGTTCCAAAGTGGTCGCTCTAAGATAGTTTAGAAGTTGTGCTTCATGGGCCGCCACGATGGTCTCCGCTGTCTTCAGCTCGAGCAGGACCAACCGGTTCACTATCAAATCCGCGCGAAAATCGCCGACATTTGTGCCGCGAAAGAAGACTGGGATCGGCACCTCAGCCTCAACCCTCAGCCCCTTCTCCTCCAGCGAGAGTTTTAGAGCCTTGCGGTAGACCGACTCCAGAAAGCCGAATCCGAGCTCGTTATAGACGCTGTAGAAGACTCCGATAATGCTGTCGGTCAGCTCAGAATGCTTGTAACTGGCATCAATCGGCACTCTCGCAACCTCCCTTCATCAGTGCTATCAGTGTCATCAGTGGTGAGATTTCATCAAGAATTCTGCCAGCTCCAAATCCGCGGGCGTGGTGATCTTGATATTACGCGGTGAACCCATCACCACCCACACGCTCTCGCCCAGCCGCTCGACCAGCGACGCCTCATCGGTGCCCATGAACCCGTCAGCGGCGGCGCTTGCAAAAGCGCGCTTGATCAGTTCGTAACGGAAGCCCTGAGGGGTCTGGGCCTGCACCACGCGTTCCCGGGGAATGGTGGAGGTAATGATCGCGCCCTCGGCAGCACGCTCGACTTGTTTAATGGTGTCCACGGCCGGCAATCCGGCGATCGCCGCACCATGTCTTTCCACTTCACGAATCACGTTAGAGATAATCTCGTCATCCACAAAAGGGCGCACTGCGTCGTGGATAAGAACCACGTCGCGGGCATCAGCTCTGATATGGGCCAGCGCGTTCGCCACCGACTGCTGGCGGTGCTCGCCTCCCTCCACCATCTCGACCTTGGCCGCGAGCTTCTCTTTCTCCAGTTGGCTGCGGAACTGTTCCATTTCGTTCTTGCGCAGCGCCACCACGATCTGGGTCACCTGCTGGTTACGCGCGAAGACGCGCAGCGTATGCCACACGATGGGTGTGCCGTTGATCTCCAGAAATTGCTTGGAAGCGGCTGCCTTTTTGCCGGGCGGCGCCATACGTGTACCCAGACCGGCGGCGGGAATGATGACAATCACCTTCATCTCAGGGAGAAAAAGTATAGCAATTCTGGCTGCAAGGAACCGCACACGTCAGTCGTGATTCTCTCTGAAATCCCGAACGCCGAAGGCGGAGGGATCCATATCGCTACGATGAAGCTTCGTCCCGTTCAGGCAAAGCTGCAGCTCTTTAAGCGCGTATGGATTCCTCGCTGCGCTCGGAACTTCGGATAGAAGCCCTGAACCGGATAAGATTTAGCTGTGATCGACCGCGTTCGCCAATACGTCCAGCGCCACCGCCTCCTCTCGCCAGGCGACCGTGTGGCCGTGGCCGTCTCTGGAGGCGCGGATTCAGTAGCGCTTCTGCGCGCTCTGCTGGAGTTGCGCCGGGAATTGGGCATTGTGCTTTCCGTGGCGCATTTCCATCACGGTATCCGCGGTGCTGAGGCTGATGCTGACCAGCAATTCGTCAAGGACCTGGCTGCCAACTTCCACCTGGATATCCACTTGGGCGCGGCAGATGTGCCGACGCACGCGCGAACCCAAAAGACCAGCCTGGAAACCGCGGCGCGCGAATTGCGGCACCGCTGGTTTTTCGAGCTCGTGCGCGCAAGGCAAGCCGACAAGATCGCCACCGCGCATACCCTCGACGACCAGGCAGAAACGGTACTGATGCGCGTCCTGCGCGGCGCGGGCGCCTTGGGCTTGGCAGGCATTTTCCCGCAACAGGAAGAAAAACATCTCGTACGGCCTCTGCTCGAGGTCAGCCGTACCGAGATCGAAGCGTATTTACGCACGATCGGCCAGCTTTGGTGCGATGACTCTATGAACTTAAACCTCGAACACACTCGAAACCGGATTCGTCGCCAACTGCTGCCTCAGCTGGAGCGGGACTACAATCCTGCGCTTCGCCAAACACTGGCCGACCTGGCGGAAGTGGCGCGGGGGGAGGCCGAGTATTGGAACCGTGAAGTCGACTCGCTATTGCCGAGGTTGGTACGTCCGGGCAAGCCCAGCCGTAGTGGCCGGAGCACAGCGGGAAAAGCGGCCGAGGTTTTGTCGCTCGATCTGGCTGCTTTCCAGAACCTTCCTTTGGCAGCGCAGCGGCAGATTTTGCAACGAGTGGGCAGGCAGTTGGGGACGTCGCTGGAATTCAAACATATTCAGCAGCTTACAGCCATGATCAGCGGGAGAGCCGGGGCCAAGCGCTTGTTGTTGCCGGGCGGAATCGCGGTGTCGCGAAGCTTTCGCGAGCTTCAATTCGGCCATTCAGCGACCCCGCCGTTGTCGCACGACTACTCTTATTCTTTGCCGGTTCCGGGTGAGGTGAATGTTCTTGAGTTGGGCGCCAGGCTACGCGCGCGCATCGTGCCTGGAGGCATTTCGACGATCTCAGGATATAATCCGGACTCGTTGCTGGATCGCTCCCTGCTGGCTCCCCAGGTGACGGTTAGAAACTGGCGGGCAGGTGACCGTTTTTTCCCGGCGAAAACCAGATCCCCGAAAAAGCTCAAAGAGTTGTTGCAAGCCGGCCGTATGGGCCAGCGATTGTCTGTGGCGCAGCGGAAAAGATGGCCGGTGGTGGAGAGCGCGGGTCAGATCGTCTGGGTACGGGGATTCGCGGTCCCGGCAGCGTTCGCCCCCAGAGCCGGCGAAGCCGTGCTCATTGAGGAAGTGGAAGAAACGTTGGCAGAGTGAAATCGTGGACAGCCTCTTGCAGAAATATCCGCGCGTGGTCCTGTCGGCCGAACAGATCGACACGCGTGTGCGCGAATTGGCCCGCCAGATTTCCAACGACTACCGCGACAAAACCATTTGCGCCGTTGGCGTTTTGGAGAACGGATTCATGTTCATGGCCGACCTGGTCCGTTATCTCGAAGTCCCGGTGGTGTGCCAATTTCTCAAGGTCAATTCCAAAGAAGCCAATCCCTCGACCACCGAGATCTTTTTCAGCCCCGAACCCGAGGTACAGGGAAGGCACGTGTTGCTGGTGGAAGCACTGGTGCAATCCGGGCTGACCAGCGATTTCCTTTTGCGCACCGTCCAGGGCCGCGGCGCCGCCAGCGTGAAACTGGCGGCCCTGCTCGACAAGCAATCGGCCCGCCGTATAGCCCTTCAGCCCGATTACTTTGGTTTTCTGATGGACGAGGGTTTTGTCGTAGGCTATGGCCTGGGCGCCCACGAAATCGGCCGAAATCTGCCCTATATCGCCGCAAAAGAGCGCAAGTCCTGACGTGTGGTCACGGCGTACTGTGCGCCTCCGCAGGACCAGGTAAAGGGTATAGAATCATACGAGCGAAGTTTTAAGCCGCCAGGGGTCTTTCCCGCATCTAACAGGGACTGGTCCAGCCGTGGAGAAACCAGCTTCGCGAACTTTTTGAGGGTTCGCGGCGTCTCTTAGGGTAGGGGCGCCCGCGTCCGGGCCAGTAAGTCTAGGAGTGTCAGGTGAATTCGACTTTCAAAACCGTGGTCTTGTGGGTGGTGTTGCTCCTGGTGGGCGTCGTCCTCTGGAACATCATTCAGCGCAATGGTAGCGCCTCCAAGGAAGCGGAGATCTCGTACACGGAGTTCAACTCCGCGCTCAACCAAGGAAACATCAAGGAAGTAATCGTTGAGGGCAATGTAGCTCGGGGCGAATACGCGACCCCGGTCTCAGGCAAGACCCATTACCATCTTTCTGTCCCAGCAAACAATCCTGAGTTTCAAAAGACGCTGGACAACGCCAAAACCGCGGATGGAAGCAAGACCAAGGTCACCTACAAGGACGCTTCGGGCTGGAACTGGCCGATGGCCATTTTCAATATCTCTCCGTTGCTGCTGCTCGGCGCGCTGTGGTTCTTCATGATCCGGCAGATGCAGACGGGCGGCAACAAAGCGCTCAGTTTCGGCAAGAGCCGCGCCCGCCTGCTCTCCATGCAGCAGAAGAAAGTCACGTTCAAAGACGTGGCCGGAGTGGATGAAGCGAAAGAAGAACTTCGCGAGATCATCGAATTTCTGCGCGAAGCGCAAAAATTTCAGAAACTCGGCGGAAGGATTCCCAAAGGGGTTCTGCTGGTCGGGGCCCCCGGCACCGGCAAGACCTTGCTGGCGCGGGCCGTGGCCGGCGAAGCCAACGTGCCGTTCTTCAGCATCTCCGGTTCCGACTTTGTGGAGATGTTTGTGGGCGTGGGCGCCAGCCGCGTACGCGATCTCTTTGAGCAAGGCAAGAAAAATGCTCCGTGCATCATCTTCATCGACGAGATTGACGCTGTGGGCCGCCATCGCGGTGCCGGCCTGGGCGGTGGACACGACGAGCGTGAGCAAACTCTGAACCAGCTTCTGGTCGAGATGGACGGCTTTGAATCCAACGAAGGCGTGATCCTGATCGCCGCGACCAACCGGCCTGACGTACTTGATCCCGCGCTGCTGCGCCCGGGACGTTTCGACCGCCGCGTAGTGGTGCCGCTGCCCGATGTCCGCGGCCGCGAAGAGATTCTGCGCGTTCATACCCGCAAGATTCCGCTCGCGGATGATGTGGACCTCTCCATCCTGGCGCGCGGAGCACCCGGCTTCTCCGGTGCCGAGCTCTCCAACATGGTGAATGAGGCGGCCCTGAACGCAGCTCGCAACAACCGCAAGTCGGTGCTCATGTACGACTTTGAGCTGGCTAAGGACAAAGTGTTGATGGGCGCGGAACGGAAGAGCATGTTGCTGACTGAAGAGGAGAAGAAAGTCACGGCGTATCACGAAGCGGGACACGCGGTTGTGGCCGCCTTCATGCCGCATTCGGATCCGTTGCACAAGGTCACGATTATTCCCCGCGGCATGGCTCTGGGCGTGACCATGCAGCTTCCAGAAACCGATCAGCACAATCACACGTTGGAGTATCTCTCTACGCGCATCGCAGTTTCTATGGGCGGACGCCTGGCGGAAGAGATTTTCCTGAATCAAATGTCTACCGGCGCTGCCAGCGACATTGAAACGGCAACGGCGCTGGCGCGAAAGATGGTCTGCGAGTGGGGCATGAGCGGGCTGGGACCGCTTACCTTCGGCAAGAAGGAGGAGCAGATTTTCCTGGGCCGCGAGCTGGCCCAGCATCGCGACTTTAGCGAAGAAACAGCCAAGGAAATTGACAGAGAAGTCCGGCGGTTTGTGAACCTGGGATACGAAAACGCCAAGAAGATTATCCTGGGCAACCGCGACACCACGGAACGGATTGCCCTGGCGCTGCTCGACCGTGAAGTGCTTGATGCCAACGAGTTGAAGCTGATCATCGAAGGCAAGCAGCTTCCGGCGCGTGTGGTTCCGGCCAAAGGCGACGACGGAGTGCAGCAGGTGCTGCGTCCCGAACCCGGTCGCTCGCCGGGCATCATCCCTGGGAAACCTTCACCGGCGTAATAACAGCGTGTTCAACAAAAAAGGGCGGCCTCGCGGCCGCCCTTTCATTTTTGACGCAGACTTTCAAGCTACACGAATCAATGGCTTCCCGGGCTCCAGCATTTCGCCAATCTCCGCCGCCGGCACTCCAGCTTTCTGCAGAGCCGCCATCAACGTTTGCGCCTCTTCGCCGACGACCGAAAGCAGCAGTCCGCCAGCAGTCTGCGGGTCAAACAAGATGGTCTTGATCTCTGCGGGAATCTCGCCGTCATAGCCCACTAAACACTCTGCGAAATCGCGGTTGGCATTGAGCCCTCCGGGGATGAAGCCCAAGCGCACGCAGTCGAGCGCGCCTTCGAGCAGCGGGACCCGGGCGGCGTTGATGCGCACGCTTAGACCGCTGCCTTTAGCCACTTCGCGCAGATGGCCGATCAGTCCGAAGCCGGTGATGTCGGTGGCCGCGTGAACTTTGAATCCGGACGCGACTTCCGCCGCCCTGGCGTTGAGCGTGGTCATGGACTTTACAGCCGAATCGATCCATCGCAGCTGGGCCTCGCCGCGTTTGATCGCGGTCGATATCACGCCCGTGCCCAGCCCCTTGGTGAGGACAAGCTTGTCGCCCGCGCGCGCCGTTGAATTTGCCCAGACGCGGCTGGGATCGATCATCCCGGTCACGGCGTAGCCGAACTTGATTTCAGGATCGCGAACGCTGTGCCCCCCGATCACCGCGCAGCCGGCTTCCATCATCTTGGCCAGCCCTCCGGCGAGAATTTGCTCCAGGACGTCGAGATCGCCTTTTTCGGGGAAGCAAACAACAGCCAGCGCGCTCAGGGGACGCCCGCCCATGGCGTACACATCACTTAAAGAATTGGTGGCTGCGATCTGGCCGAAGGTATAAGGATCGTCCACGATCGGAGTGAAGAAATCCACCGTCTGGACCAGGGCCTGGCTGGCGGAAATTTTGTACACTCCGGCGTCGTCGGCGGTGTCAAAGCCGACCAGAACGTTAGGATCATGCTGCCGGGCTAATTTCCCAAGCACCGCGTCCAGCGCCGCCGGACTCAGCTTGCTCGCTCAACCCGCAGCCTTTACCTGCTCTGTCAGACGGACTGTTTTCACTTCAGACATGGTGTCTATTCTAATTGCTTATTCGTGCCAACTGACATTTCTCGGTGGCGATGAGAATTCGCACTTGGCAGTTAGCACTTGGCAATTAGCCCAGCTAAAGCTCCTGCCTGGGGTTGGCGAGGAAGACTAATTGCTATTTGCTAACTGCCATTTGCTAATTGCCAGTTGTTATCCCTACCACCTTCACCAGCGGCAGCTGTCCATCCCAATCGGGCGTGACGTACTCGAGCGTCAGGCGGAAGGCGCGCCGCTGGCCGGGGGCGAGAGGGGCGCGGTCGAGCGTGCCGTAGTCAACGTACGCAGGATTGCTGGTCACCACGGTGACCGGCACCGTCTCTTTTTGCGAGATTTCGCCGAGGTTATTTTTGAACGTGACCTGCACGGTGGCTGCCGTGACTTTCTTATCGCCAGTGTTGACCAAGGTGCCTTCTACGTAAGTGACCGAGCCGCCGGCAAAATTTTCCGCTTTAGCCATGCGGAGGTTGGACAGTTCTAGCTTCGCCAGGTAAGGATCAGCTGGGTTTGCGCCTGGGGAGCGGCCGAGGACTCCGAAAACGACCAAGCCGACAACAATCAGCACAACCACAGCCCCGCCGATAATCATCGGCGTCCAGTTGCGGCGCTCTTTCCCTGGTTCTCCATTGATTGGCGGCAATGGAACGGAGTCGCTCATGGCGGAATTCTAGCATTCTAACGAAAGCAATCAGCACTCAGCAGTCAGCACTCAGCCCACGATCAGATTGGCGATCGGACCATCAGGTCATCAGGAGTCAAGTTGAGAAATTCAGATCTCCCGATCTCGCGATCACCAGATCACCCGATCTATTTCGTGGCTGAATGCTGAGTGCTGATTGCTGGCGGCTACTCACCCGCGATCGTCATGCCCTCAATGCGCAGCGTAGGGCACGCCGTAGAGCCGCGGAACTCAAGGTCGCTGCCGATTTCAGAAATGTTGTTAAGCATGTCTTTGAGATTGCCGGCGACTGTGACTTCTTCCACGGGAAATGTCAGCGTGCCGTTTTCGATCCACAGCCCGCTGGCGCCACGGGAGAAGTCTCCGGTAACCAGGTTCACGCCGAAGCCGAGAAACTCCGTCACATAAAACCCGTTCTTGATCTCGCCGATGATTTGCTCTCGGGTCCGCGTGCCCGGCTGAAGAAAGAAATTGCCGGAGCCGATGCCGGGGTTGCCGGTTAGGCCGCGCGACGCGTTTCCGGTGGTGGTGAGGCCGAGCTTGCGCGCGGCGTAGCTGTTGAGCAGATAAGACTTGAGCACGCCCTTGTCGATGACCAGCGTGCGCTGAGAAGGCACACCTTCGCCATCAAAAGGCGATGTGCCGAAACCGCCGGGCATGGTGCCGTCGTCAATCAACGTCACACTGTTGCCGGCGATTTTTTCTCCCAGCTTGCCGGCCAGGAATGATGATTGGCGGTAAACGGCGTTGCCGTTGACGGCGTCAAAGATGTTGTCGAGGATGGAGCCCGCGACCAGCGGATCAAGCACCACCGGCACCTGGTTGGAAGCTACTTTGCGCGCGCCCAGGCGGCGCAAGGTGCGCCGCGCCGCTTCCTTTCCTACTGCTTCCGGCGATTCCAGTTTGCCGAGCGTACGGGCGACGGAAAACCAAAAGTCGCGCTGCATGGCGCCGTCGCCGCCCTGGGCAATGGGGATCGCCGCCACCGAGCAGTATGAGCTGCGCGACTCGCCGACAAACCCCAGCGAGTTGGCCAGGACCTTGTGTCCGGTGGATGCGTCAAACGATCCGCCCTCAGAGTTGGTAAGCCGAGGGTCGACATCCAGCGCGGCGCGCTCGGCGCGGCGCGCGTAATCAATGCGGCCTTCGGCAGGGAGCGAATACACGTCGTCGAAGTAAAGCTGGAGATCGCCGGGAATTGAGCCCAGCTGCGCGGGTCCCGGCAGCCCGGCGCAGGGATCTTCTGAGGTCACCTTGGCCAGTTCCAGGGCGCCCTTCACCAGTCGATCAATGCCGTCGCGGGTGAAGTCGCTGGAGTATGTGCTTGCCGCGCGCTGACCCAGGAAAACGCGCAGGCCCAGGCCGCGCGATCCGGCCTCCTTCAGCGTTTCTACCTGGCCCAGGCGTACGACGGTAGAGAACTCCGTGCCTTCGCGCGCGATGGCCTCAGCCGCCGTGGCTCCGGATTTCATGGCGAGGGCGACAACATCAGTGGCAATGTCGCGAAGATCGGTCTCCGTGGCGTTCACGATCTGGGTGTTGGCGGCCATGGCGCTTATCTCGCCGTGCCGCCGACCGTCATGCGGTCCAGCTTGAGGGTAGGAATGCCTACGCCCACAGGCACCGATTGGCCGTCTTTGCCGCAGGTGCCTACGCCTTCGTCGAGCTGCAAGTCGTTGCCTACCATCGAGACCTGCGTCAGCGCGACCGGGCCGTTGCCGATCAGAGTGCAATTCTTAAGCGGCGCCGTGACCTTGCCATTTTCGATCATGTAGGCCTCAGAGGTGGAAAACACGAACTTGCCGTTGGTGATATCCACCTGGCCACCACCGAAATTCACTGCGTACACGCCGCGCTGTACTGAGCGAATGATGTCTTCCGGCGAATCGTCGCCGGCCAGCATGTAGGTGTTGGTCATGCGCGGCATGGGAATGTGCTCATAGCTTTCTCGCCGCCCATTGCCGGTATCGGCCATGCCCATGAGTTTGGCCGACAATTTGTCGCTCAAGTAGCCTTTGAGAATTCCTTTTTCGATGAGCACGGTGTTTTGCGTCGGCGAACCCTCATCATCTACGTTGATGGATCCACGGCGTGAAGGCAGCGTGCCGTTGTCCACGACTGTGCATTTTTCCGATGCCACGCGTTTACCGATCATCCCGGTGAAAGCCGACGTTCCTTTGCGGTTGAAGTCGGCTTCCAGGCCGTGGCCGATAGCCTCATGCAGCAGAATGCCCGGCCAACCCGGGCCTAGCACTACTTCCATCTCGCCCGCCGGGGCTTCGCGCGCGTCCAACTGGATGATGGCCTGCCGCGCGGCTTCCTTGGCGAAATACTCTGGGGTCTTCTCGTTCTGAAAAAAGTCAATGCCCACGCGGCCGCCCCCGCCGGATTGTCCGCGGGCGGAATTCTCGCCTGACTTCGCAATCGCTGTCATAGCAAAACGCGCCAGGGGCTGGACATCACTGGCAAAAGTTCCGTCGGAGCCAATCACCAGGATCTGGCGCAGTTCGTCCACATACCCGCACTGCACTTGAATGATGCGCGGGTCGTAAGCGCGGGCAGCTTGGTCAGCGCGCATCACCAGCTCCAGTTTGGCGGCGACATCAGCGTCCGCGGCGGGCGAAGACACCTGGTACAACTGGTGCGACGCGCTCTCTTTCAAGCTCTGCACCGGCTGCTGCGCCGGGCCGCGGGCAATCAGCGCCGCGGTGCGTGCCGCGCGCAGGATCTTCTCGGGAGCCAGGTCGTCAGTGTATGCATAGCCGGTGCGTTCACCCGCCACCACGCGCACGCCGCAACCGGCGGAGATCCCCTGCGTTGCCGACTTGACCATGGATTCATCTACGCTGATGGAAGTCGAAGTCAGGTACTCAAAGTAGAGATCGGCGTACTCCCCGCCCGCCGAAAGTGCTTCGCTCAGGTAGCGCTGCAGGTCGTGCGGCGTGATCCCGAACTTTCTGAAAAACAAAGATTGATGGTCAGTCATTGGCTGTTGTTAGATGCGCCGCGAGCCCGAAAAGGCGCGCAACCTCTTATTGTCCCATCCATTTCCGCCTCCGGCAATTACCTTCGTCGGAATAGAATGGGCAGCCATGAATCCGGACCTGCTGGCGCGTTCTCTCCAGGAATTCCTCGCTGAGGCCCGCGGCGGAGTTGTCATTGAAGACGGGCAGCTGATCTTTGACCTGGATGCTGCGCGGCACTCCATTTCGACTGACCGTGGACGCTGCCTGCTGCATCTCTGGTCGGAAGAACGAAACGCGGTGCGCGAGGTGCTGGATGCGGAGCTCAAGCAGGGTACGTTGGTCCTCACGGCGCGAAAGTTTGCCAAGGCGCGTCCGCACAAACTGGAGATTTGCCGCGATCGTGATCGTCGAGCGCCAGCCGCCAGAAAAGCTGCGCGCAGTCGCTACGCCCGGTTGTTGGAGCGCATTCTGCGCCGGCACACGCCGGATTGGACTCTGGAGAAATCAGGCTTGGCCACCAGCATGGACCTGGAACGCAGCTTTTCTCGGGTCTATGCGCGCGGCCTTCTGCGCAAGGGACGCAGCTCATTCGCCGTTTTGGGAGTGAACCGGGAAGAGACGCAATCTGCGGTGGATGCAGCTCTCACCTTTGGTTTGCTTTGGCTCGAAGCCTGCCGCGAACGCGAGGCCGGCCGCTCCGTGGTGGAAGGACTCCGGCTGTTTGTGCCGCAAAGCAGCTCGGCGACCTTGCAGATTCGCCTGGCCCATCTGAACCGAAGCGCGGCGAAGTTTCAGCTCATCGAACTCGAAGAGCGCGATGAGTCCTTCGCAGAAATTGATTATTCCGACCAGGGCAACATCAACACCCGTCTGGTGCGCTGCCCTGACGCCGTGCAAGCACGCTCGCGTTTTTCTGCCGCCATCAGCAGGGTCAGCAGTCTTGTACCGGACGCCGAAGTGGCTGTGCTCTCCCCCACGGAGATCGCTTTCCGGCTGCACGGACTGGAGTTCGCGCGTGCACGAGCCACGACTCTGCCGGGCAGCTTTCAGGTGGGAGATGAGTTCGTCTTCGGAGTCGCCGGCTTTGCCGCGCCGCTGACAACAGACAACGAGGCGGTGTTCGCTGAGTTCTCGAAGACGGTGAGTGATGCGCGCAATCTCGGGGGCGACCGACGCGATCCGCTGTGGCGTATGTATCCTGAGCGCTGGCTGGAGTCGCTGGTGGTCAAGGATGTGTCCGCCATCGATTCCCGGCTAAATCCTGCGCACGTGTATTCGCAAGTCCCGGCGTTCTCTGCTTCCGACCGCGCCATGATTGACGTGCTTACCTGCACGCGTGACGCGCGCCTGGCGGTCCTGGAATTGAAGGCCGACGAGGATATTCACTTGCCTCTTCAGGGACTGGATTACTGGGCGCGCGTCAACTGGCATCAACAGCGCGGTGAGTTCCAGCAGTACGGTTATTTCCCCTCGCTGCAACTCTCACCACGTCCGGCGCTGCTGTTCCTGGTGGCGCCGTCGTTGCGTGTGCATCCCAAGGTGGACACCGTGTTACGCTACTACTCCCCGGAGATCGAGTGGACGCTGGTAGGAGTGGATGAGCGATGGCGGGATGGAGTGAAGGTCATCTACAGGAAAGGGGTAACGCGTGGCGCTCTCAGGGCTACGTCTTAACCACAGAGGACACGAAGGTTCACGAAGGAGTGTCCCGCTCGGCTCCTTCGTGAGCCTTCGTCTCATCTGCGGTTTCTGGTGCTCTTTCCTTTCGCAGGACCCTTCCTGCGGCGTTGGCAATCCTTCTCGCCGATAGCTCGCCGTCGGCATTCGCCACGATGATCTCGCCGACCTTGTGACTGCGGTAGTACCAGCGCTTGAGGATCGCTAACTCTTCCATGAAGTGCGTAGCGGACCGCGCGCCCGCCGGAACAAACTGGTCCAGCGTCTCGCGCACGCGGCTCTCAAGCGACTGGTTTGCGTCTGCCGTTTCCAGCGGCATGGCGTGCGGCCCGGCGAGCTCACCCTGGCGAAAGCGAAACAGGGCGACCGACCCTTCTTCGAGCGACGGCTGAACTATGACGGCATCGAGCTGGTCCAGACGGCGGCAGATTTCGTCGCAACCCGCGAGAATGGCTTTCACTTTGGCGATCTTCGCGTGCTGTTGTGCCGCGGTCTCAAAATCTAGCGTAGCGGAGAGCCGTTCGCGCTCGGCTTCCATCTCGCGAACCAGCGACTCGCCGCCGGAATCAAGATACGCCTGTACGCGCGCCACTTCCGCAGCATAGGCTTCGTCAGTGCAGCCCTTAAAGCAGGGCGCCAGGCACATCTTCATCTCCGAGTACACACAACCGGGAAATTTCGGGTCGGGATTCAGGTTGAACGTGCAGCGGCGCATCTTGAACAAGTCCAGGGAATCGTTCAGAAACTTCTCCGCCACAACCCGCGAGGGGAAAGGACCGTAGTAGAGCGAACGTCCGCTGATCCGGCCCAGACGCGTAGTGACGTAAGCGCGAGGATACTCGTTCTCCAGGTTCAAGCGCACCAGCGGCGCTGGACGCAGGCGCAATCGTTTCTGGTAACTTCCGGGAAACTCCCGGCGCAGAAGCTTGTAAAGCAGATGGACAGATTCAAAATCCGACGCGGTGAGCGTGTATTCAATGGTGGCGACTCGCTCGCGCAGGTTCAGCCGTTTGGACTGCGATTCGGGCGGCGCCAGCAACCGCTGCAACCGTCGGCGCAGATTTGCTGTCTTACTCACGTACGGTTCCGCCGCCGGATCGCCCCCGCGCAACAGAAACACCGCGGCCACTGGCGGAATTTGTGCGAAGAAATCCGCCGCGTGTTGCGGCGAAAACGAAATGGAATGGGTAGGCAAGATTCCCTGTAACTACCTTATTCTGCTTGACTTGCTTGATTGCTAGCAAGGACCAGACGTGTTGCGGCAGACAAGGGTGAAATCCTGCTTGCGGATTCCACCTAGATGGCGTATCCAACTAGAGCAGCCCGCCCCCGGAAGGAGAGGTGCAAGTTGTTGATAACAGGTGTTCGGATGCCGCACCATTGGGGAAGGTTCCTCCTGCCCCTCTTGCTGGCAGGCGCCCTTTCGGCGCAATCGGGACAATCTTCACCCTCGGACCAGACGGACCCGCAAAAAAGTCCGGCTGCGTCCCAGCAGGGCGTGGCGGGGTCGGATCTCGTGCTCAAAATCACCACTCGCATGGTGGTCGTGGATGTAGTGGTCCACGACAAGAAAGACCAGGTGGTGCGCGACCTGGAGGCAGCCGATTTCACGCTCCGCGAAGACGGTGTGGAGCAGAAAATCAGTGCCTTCAGCTTGCAGCGTCCGGCGGAAGGTGCGCCGGCGCCGCCACCGGCGCCTGGCGTAATGCCTTCCAATGTCTTTCGTAACGTTCCTCACTTCCGCGCTAAGAGCGCGCTGAACGTAGTCCTGCTGGATGGATTGAATACCACTTTGCTGAACCAGGCTTACGTCCGCGTGGAGATGGTCAAGTTTCTGGAAAAGCTTCCCCAGGGCCAGCCCATCGCCATCTATGCCCTGGGAAGAAGGCTGCGGCTGCTCCAGGACTTCACCACGGATCTGAGCGAGCTCAAGAGCGTTATACAGTCCTTTAAAGGACAGAGTTCTCATGTTCTCAGCAACGCGGCCGGGACCAGCGAGGTCCCAATGACGCTGCAAGGGTGGGCGGAGCAAACCGCTGCAGAGAAGGCGCCGCTATTCAAGTCACAGATTGAAGGATTCGCCGCGGAGACCGCTTCGAACCAGACGGACACGCAAATTCAGTTCACCATGGCGGCGCTGAGCTCGCTGGCCCGGATGCTGGCGGGGTATCCAGGAAGAAAGAACCTGATCTGGATCACGGAAGGCATCCCCATGAATATCTTCAACGAGGGAAGCGTTTCCATGGCGTCCGCGCAAACTGCAGACGGTGGGGGGCCAACGCGCTCGCTTGGCAACCCGGCCAGCCAGCAGCGCAGCGCGCGGACGTACTCCGACCAACTGGCTCTGCTCAACAATCTGCTCGCGGACGCGCAAGTGGCCGTCTATCCGGTGGACGCGCGCGGCCTGGTTGGACCGGCGATGAGCAACGTGGCCAACAACGTGAGTGGACAAGGGGCCATGGGCGGCTTGGCTTCGCGCGTTGAAGGCGCCCAGGCAGAGCTCCTTTTCCAGGCCCACAGCAACATGCGGGACATCGCGGAAAAGACCGGTGGCAAGGCCTTCTTCAATCGCAATGATCTGGACAACGCGGTCCGTGGCGACATGGAAGACGGTTCAGTGTATTACAGTCTGGGATACTATCCGGAAAACAAGGATTGGAACGGCAGGTTCCGCAAAATCCAGGTGACTGCCAAGCGTTCTGGCGTCAAACTGCGCTACCGCGTGGGATATTTCGCCGTGGATCACGGCCTCTACTTGAAAAACCATCCCCAGCAGAGAGCTGTGGAACTGGATCTGGCGTTGAATCCGGACGCTCCTTTGGCGACTTCGCTGCAGTTCACAGTGGCGGTTGTGCCGCCCACCCAAAGCGAGCGCAAGGTCCTGCTGAACTACGCTCTCGATCCGCACGACCTCAGCTTTGCCCACGGTGCTGATGGACTGGAACACGCCGACCTGGACTGCGCTGCGCGTGTCTTTGCTCCATCGAAGGTCGACAAGCCAGTGAAGTCCGAGGCCATTCGCGTGGCTACAGCGCTCAAGCCTGAAGTCTACAAAACCATCAGCGGAAGTTACTTCCCCTGCCAGCTACCACTCGAGCTCCCTCCCGGCAACTACCTGCTTCGTCTGGCCGTGCGCGACAATACGACCGGGCTGCTGGGTTCGGTGAATGCCCAGGTTGTGGTCCCAGCGGTTTCCCCGGCCGCCGAGCCCAAGCCGGCAGAAAACAGCCATCAGCCGTAGGGATAGAAGATAAAGAACAACAGCGAGAGAGCCGTCAAGAGCCACATTCCCGGCTTTACCTGCGCGATTCGTCCTGCCACCAGCTTGCAGAGCGGATACAACACAAAGCCCGCGGTAATGCCCACGCCGATGTTGAATGTGAAAACCATCAGCGTGACCACGGTGAAGGCGGGGATGGACTCCGTGTAATCCTTGAAATCAATGCGCGCGACCGGCTCCAGCATGAACAGGCCGACGATCATCAGCGCAGGGCCATAGGCCTGCCTGGGGATCGCGGTCAAAAATGGTGCAAAGAACAGCGTCAGTGCAAAGCACAGCGCAGTCACTACCACGGTGAGCCCGGTGCGGCCGCCGGCCTCAATGCCGGTGGCTGACTCTACAAACGCGCCGGAGGTCGTGGTGCCGAGCGCGGGCGCCAAGCAGTTGGTGAGCGCGTCAGACATCATGGGCCGTTTGATCTCAGGCAGATTGCCCTTTTCATCCAGAAAACCGGCACGCGCGGAGAGGCCAATCAGTGTGCCCATGGTGTCCACAAAGGCCATGATGAAGATGGTCAGTACAATCGGGAACGCGCGCCAGGTAAGCGCCCCGCGCAGGTCCAGTTGCCAAAGGATCGGCTTCAAGCTCGGAGGAAGGCTCACCACATGGTTGGGCGCCCGTTCTGTCCCGGCCAGAAACGCGATGGCAGCCGTGATCAGGATTCCCAAAAGAATCGCGCCGGGCACTTTGCGGATCACGAGAAGAGCGAGCAGGACGAATCCCGCGATCGCCTCCAGCACGGGGGCTGAAGTCAGATGACCCATGCGCAGGGGCGCACCGACGTCGCCCACTACCACAATGCCCGTTTCCTTGAGGCCGATGAAGGTGAGAAACAACCCGATTCCCACGCCAAAACTGAAGCGCAGCGAGAGCGGCACGGCTTCTACAATCCATTGCCGCAACCGCAGGACGGTGATGATCACAAAGATCACGCCTGCAATGAACACGGAAGCCAGCGCTGTCTGCCATTTGAATCCCAGCAGCACGCAGACGGTGAAAGCGATGAAAGCGTTCTCACCCATGTAGGGCGCGATGGCAAACGGGCGGTTGGCATAAAGCCCCATCATCAGGCAACCGAAAACCGCAGCCAGCACCGTGGCCACAAAGCTCGGGTCCCGGGGGATTCCGGCGTTGCTCAGAATGGCCGGGTTCACCACCACGATGTACGACATGGTTGTGAAGGTGGTCAGGCCGGCAATCACCTCGCGAGAAAAACTGGTCCCGTACTTGTCAAATTGAAAGAAAGAGCGCAGGGCATTCATCCTCATTCGGCGCGCGACCTCGGTTTCAGAGTCACGTCAAGGTAAGCCAGATAGCCGCACAGCAAACGGTAGGTGTCGTAATAGTTGTTAGGACGGAACGGAGTCGTGGTGCCTTCCAGGTTCTGCTGGGTAAGAGAATGGATGGTGATTCGCGGGATGTGGCGCGCCGCGAAGGGTTCGGAATCCGTAGCGCCGGCCGTTTCCATATCAATCTGGCTGGCCGGCAGTTTCAGTGTGTAGACCATTACCACCAGATCGTGGACCAGATCTTTGTCGGAATGGCTGGTCCACACTTTGGTGGGTGAGAGGCCGAGCACGTCCAGGTTCACCATGGCTTCTGTATGGCGGCGTTCCGGTGCAGTCATGTGGCCGGCAAAAAACTCAGCGCCCGCCAGATCGCTTCCCTGATCTGCAAAAGCCACGAAGACGAAAGTATGGTGGCGCTTGCGGTCGCGCAAGCTGTGGTAGAGCGCAGGCAAAAGCGACGCTCCGCTCCAGTTGTCGAACGGCCGCTGTGCGGAAGAATTGCGGTCATAGTGCGCGCCCACGATTACTCTGGCGTCACCTTCCCCAGGCAATTCGCAAATGATGTTGGCCGCGGACGCGGTGGCAGCCGGCCGTTCCTGCAGCAGGCTTCCACTGCATCCAGCCTCGGCAAATAAGTACTTGATGCGCGCGGCGCGTTGCGCGTCGCTGGCCGGGGGGTCTTTCACTCTCTCCAGAACAGCTGCTCTCTCCAGGGGGGAATACTCAAGTTTCTGCGCCAAGCCAAACCCGCCGGCAAGGATGGCGAAGACAACAAGGGCGCCACGGCACGCGCTCCGGTCGGACTTACACGATCTTGGCAACAATTTTGCCGTCCTCGAGCGCAGGATAGACCCAGGGAATCTTAGGATCGTGGGTCAAGATCGTGAGCCACTGTTCAGGAATGGCCCGGGAGTAATAACGCTTGCGGTTCTCGATGGTCTCCAGAGGAAACAGGTCGTAGGCCATCACCCATGTCACATCCATGTGCCACGACGTGGGGATGAGGTCAGAAATGTAACACGCGGTCTTGCCGCCGCTGCGAATGAAGACGGCCACCATGTTGCGCGTGTGCCCGGGATACACGGCCACGGAAATGCCGGGCATGATCTCGCCGTCGCCGGCCAACAACTGCATTTGGCCGGAGCGGATCAGAGGATCGTAATTGTCACTGATATAGCTCACGCGATCGCGTTCCAGTTGCAGCGATCCGTGCTTCCACTCGCCTTCCGGCGCATAGTATTTCGCCTTGGGAAAAGTAGCCACAGCCACGCCACTCTTGTAAACCGTGTTCCAGCCGCAATGGTCAAAATGCAGGTGGGAGTTGATGACTACGTCAATGTCTTCCGGCGCAGTCCCCGCTGCGTGCAGATTTTCGAGCAGCTTCTGCTCGTTTTGATAAATATTCTTGAACTTTTCCGACAGCTTGCTGCCGATGCCGGTTTCGATCAGCACGTTCTGCTTGCCGGTGCGCACCAGCACCGAGTTGCAACTGACAGCGATGCGGTTGAATTCGTCAGCCCGAACCTTCCGTTGCCATAACACCTTGGGGACTACGCCGAAGAACGCGCCACCATCTGCGACATAGGAACCGTCAGAAAGTACGGTCAACTCAAAGTCCCCAAGTGAGATGGTCTGGTTCTCCACGGTGATAAGTCCCTATTGGCCGCCCTTGGCCGGCGCCGGCTCCGCGGCCAGCAGCTCGCGGCGGAAATGCTCCCGGATGCGCGTAAACAAATGCACGCGCGCCGCCTGCCCGCCGATGCCATGCGTCTTGCGCGGGTAGAGCTGCAGATCGAACTGTTTGCCGGCATCGATGAACGCATTGATCATCTGCATGGTGTTCTGCATGTGCACGTTGTCGTCACTGGTGCCGTGGACCTCGAGCAGATGACCGTGCAGCTTGTCGGCAAAGTTCACGGGCGAACTTTTCTTGTACGCGGCGTCATTTTCTGGGACCAGGCCGCCGTAACGCTCGGTGTAGATGGAATCGTAATCACGCCAATCAGTGACCGGCGCCACGGAAACTCCGGCAATAAAGCGGTCAGAGTGGGTCATGGCATTCAGCGTCATGTAGCCGCCGTAGCTCCAGCCCCACCAGCCCAGGCGCGAACCGTCGAGCTGGGGGAATTTCTTGAGCGCCTGATCGATCGCGCTGAGTTGATCTTTCAGCTCGATCTCGCCGAAGTTGTGCATAAGCGCGGCGGCAAATTTCTTGCCGCGCGCTCCCATGCCGCGGTTGTCCACCACCAGAACGGCGATGCCGTCACGCAGGAGGATCTGGTTGAAGAGCATCCCCGCCCCGCCCCAGGCATCGCGCACGCTCTGGCCGTGCGGCCCGCCGTAAGGGTTGTTGAGCAGAGGAATTTTTTTGCCCTCGCTGTTTGGCGGCAGGTAGATTTCCCCGTGCAACACGGTGCCGTCTTCGGCTTTGAAGTCCACAAACTGCGGTGCGGTCAAACGGTAAGACCCAAGATCGTTGGACTTCCACTGAGCCTCGCAGCTGGCTACACCAGCCTGGCTGGTGCGGCAGAACGACATGCTGGGCGGCGTGGTCAGGGAAGACCAGCGGGAAACATAGCTCTTGGTGTCCGGGGCCATCGTGACGTCAATCGTCCCAATGCCCTTGGTGTGATCGGTGAAGCCGCTGCCATCCAGCTTTACGCTGCACAGGCGGCGCTGGCGTGCGTCTTGATAATTCGTAATGACATAAACCGTGCCGGTCGCGTCGTCTATTCCGTCGATCGAGAACACTTCAAAATCGCCTTTGGTGATCTGGTTCACCAATTTCGCGTCGCCGGCGAGCGGCTTGGCTTTGTCGAACGAGTAGAGATACAGATGCGTGTGGCCGTCACGCCAGCTTGACCAGATGAACCTGTCGCCCGACTTCAGGATCTTGAAGTTATCGTCAATCTCGATCCAGGCTTCGTCTTTCTCGCTGAGCACAAGTCGCTTCTTGCCGCTCTCGACATCAATGAAATAGAGATCCAGCTGGTTCTGGGCACGGTTTATCACCATGGTCCAAGCCACGCCGTCGCGCACCCAGCCGAAACGCGGGATGTAAATGTCCTTTTTGTCGGTCAGGTCAATCCATTTGGTCTTGCCTCCACTAGCGCTGACCACGCCCAGCCGGACTTCCGGATTGGGATCACCCACCTTGGGATATTTTTCGTGCGACACCGTGGGGTGCTGGGGAATGAAGTCGGTGATGGGGTACGTCGGCACATTCGCTTCATTCATCTGCATGAAGATGATCTTGCTCGAGTCAGGCGACCAGAAATAATTGCTGCGCACGTCCAGCTCTTCGGCGTAAACCCAATCCACTTCTCCATTGAGAAGGTTCTCCTCGCCATTCTCGGTCAAGAGCTTCCCCACGCTGCCGTCAACCGGAGACGTTACCAGGTTGTGCTTGTAGACATAAGAAACCGTCTTGCCGTCAGGGGAAACCTTGGGATCGGCAGCGGCTTCGTTCCCGGAGGTCAAAGGTACAGCCTTGCCGGTGGCCAGCGTGTAATACCAGATCTGCCCGTTAACGTCGAAAAGGATGTGCGCGGAGTCGGGCGCCCAGTGGTAACCAGCCACGCGATAGCGGGCGCGGTTGTCACGCTCGCGGTCATCCTTGTCTCTTTTCAACGGCTGGGTCATGGTGACCATTTGCTCCGCCGACACCAGCACCGCGGCTTTGCCGGTAGCCGCATCAATGGCCCAGAGATCGGCCTTCTCGCCCTGGCGGCCTGCCGCCTCGCCCGGCTGTTCCGGGTGCACGATGTAGGACACCCGCTTGCTGTCCGGGCTCCATTTCACCGTGTCCGGCGCGCGCCCGGTGATGGGGTTGGGAGCATAGATGGACTCGATGGTCAGCTCCTGCGGCTTGGTCGCAGGCTGTTGTGCCGCGGCAAAACCCGCCGTTAAAACAAGAAGGACTAAGCGTTTCACAGGTAATCTCCAGGGTTGGGGTGAAAGCAGAGTTTATCTTAAATTCCTGTCGCTGCGCTCCAAACCGCCAAAGAGCCTGGCTTCGGCCGTAATACTTGTGCTCTTGCGACACGCGGCTCGTCGGCCATTCGGGCCTCGCCGCGAACGTCTTCTTAAGATCGCTTGTCCGCCGCCCATCAACACGATCACGCGCGATGACGGCGAGCCGGGGATTCTAGAGCCCCTCTTCCATCCTCTTGCGCAGTCGGCGGGACTCTGCCAGCAGGCCCATGCTATGCATCAGGTTTTGGAGGGTCACGATGCCGACCAGCCGTTCTTGGTCGACGACGGGAATCAGCGTGAGGCCGCGGGCGGTGAGTTTGCGGAAGGCCGAGGCCAACGATTCGCTGCGGCCAGCGATCTCAAAGGCTTTGTTCATGGCGCCCTGGACGTAGCCGTTCCCTTCGCGGCGCAGGCGCTCAACGATGGTTTGGCGGTTGATCACGCCTACCAGATCGCTGCCGCTGACCACGGGAAAATCATCCTGCAAGCTGTGCACGGCTTTGCTGAGCGCGTCTTCCAGCGTGTCCGCCGGCGAAAGGGTGGAAAAATGCGTGAGCATGATGTCTTCCATCTGCACCGTCTCGGCCACTGATTGGAACATGGCCGTGCGCTCTTCCATCTGCGTGGCCATAAAAAGGACAAAGCCGGCCAGCATGAGCCATTCCGACGCCATGCCGGCCAGGATCAGGGCCCCTGCAATCAAGTGGCCCAGGTTGACGGCACGGCGGGTAGCGCGGTTGAACTCCATGCGCTGCGCCAGCCAGTCCCGCAGGACACGCCCGGCATCGAGCGGGAACGCGGGCAGAAGGTTAATGACAACCAGAAAGAGGTTCATCCAGAAAAAACTCTTGCTGAGCCACGCGGAGTCAATCCAAGGCCGGGCCCAAAGGTTTTCCGGCCGCACCCAGGCCAGCAGGATGACGCCGGAAGCGCTGGCCAGAAAAAGGTTCACCATGGGGCCGGCTACGGCAATACGGAGACTGCGGGCGACGGCCCCGGGATCCTCCGCTTGGCTGGCTTCGGCCACAGCCACGCCGCCGGACGGCAACAAAATGATGCCTTTGATACGCTGCCCAAACCGGGCCGCAGCCAGCACGTGCCCCATTTCGTGCAGGAAGACGGACGCCAGCACCAGCGCAGTCAAGGCAAACCCACGGCTGATGTCCCCGGCGTCGCCGCTGCGTAGGTAGGGTCTGAGCGCGAAGGCCAGCAGGAAAAGAAAGGTGATGTGGACGCGGAACTCCACGCCCAGAAAACGTCCGCCGAAAACTGACCAGGTACGCATAGTTTTGTGGTTGCTGCCGGATTGCAGAAATTTGATTTTATATTAGATGCCGGAGGAGGCCGGGTTTCATGCGAATCATCGCAGGAAAGTACCGCAGCCGTCGCCTGGTGGCGCCGGCTGGCGTCCAAACCCGTCCCACTTCGGACCGCCTGCGCGAAACGTTGTTCAACGTGCTGGGCACTGCGGTCGAAGGCTCGGTCTGGCTCGACCTGTTTGCCGGGAGCGGCGCTGTGGGTATAGAAGCTCTGAGCCGAGGGGCGCGCATGGTCCACTTTGTGGAGTCGTCCAGCCGCGCCGCCCGGGCTATCCGTTCCAACCTTGCCGCTCTCGGGATCGAAGACGGCTGTGAAGTAATCGAACGTGAAGTGAGCAGCGCCCTGCGCTTGCTGGATTCCCTTGCCACGACGTGTGACTTTTGTTTTCTCGATCCTCCCTATCGCAAGCAGGACGATTATGAGCAGGTTCTAACTTTTCTTTCGCGGTCGCGGCTGCTCAAACCCGAGAGCCTGATCATCGCCGAGCATGACAAGCATTTCGATCCCGGTGAAGCCTTCGGCTCGCTTAAGCGCTATCGGAAACTGCGCCAGGGAGACGCTGTCCTGAGCTTCTACCAGCAGCTTTCAACCAGTGGGCAAACCACCTCTGCGGACCCCATGCCCTCTGCTCTTGGAGAGTGAGTAGCCCGCCATCGCCGCTGTTCATGCAGTTTTCCACAGCCTGTCCGCAAAAAACCCGCATAAAACCTAGTGAAAACGCTTGCATGTATGCCGCACTTGTGTAATAAACGAAAAGAGTGCCCGAGCGTACTCACTGTTTAAGGAGGAAAGATGGCAGGAATGACTAAGACCCAGATCGTCCGTCAC